>NZ_CP039456.1:960000-1277095 GCF_006974145.1 Changchengzhania lutea
TGTATTATTAAAATTCGTTCTCCAGTTATAATTAATATAATCACTTTGATAAAGTTGCACATTGTAATTGGGAACGGTTGAACTGTGGTTTAATGAGGCCGAGGCTGCAATATCATCATTTAAATTAAATGAAGCTTCTGCTTTTATAAAGTTGCCATCAAACTCTCCAGAGATGTTAATACCTAATTCTCCTTCTAACTCAAAGCCTTTATACTGCTTATGGTATTTACCTCCCGCCGCATAGACATCGCCTTTTAATCTATTGGTTATAGTTTCACCATTTAACACCACCAACTTATTATACCCGTAGTTATAATTGGTATTGCTGATATTAAACTGTACATCCCCTAATATATTATTACTATAATTTAATTGAAGTTGATTATATAAATTCTCAAGCGTAACGCGGTCCCTTAAGTTTGAGGTTTTAAATGACTCGCCAAAAAAAGTGGTTTCCGAAGCGGTTTGATTATATTGATAATACTTATCTTCAAAGGATATGACATGACCAAAGCTCAGTTTGTTTCGCCAAAGCGAATCTTTCTTCTTTATTATTTTATAATTGTGTTCTAAATGAAAACGCTTTCCCCTTAGGATATTTTCGGCATTATCAAAATTCACTTCAAGGATGGAGCGATCTAGAAACTCCTCGACGCCTGATTTAAAAAATTCGACATCATCCTCTGTAAGTCCTCCATTTTCTTCATTCCAAAGATCTTGCATCACGATATGTCCACGCATATTATACCGGTCATTCTTGGTTCGGTAATTGGTTGTAAATCTGAAATTCCCTGTACTGGTAATCAAATGCTGGTATTTACCTATAGAGCGCATCCCTTTATAAGCAATCGAAAAATTGAACTGTGGTGAGGTGTTTACCGTAAAAAAAGAATCGGCTAATTGCCCTTGCTCAAAAGCTGTTTTATAAAACAACTCTGTAAGTGGGGTTGGTACTCTGTAATAGTTAATGTCTTCAATTTCCATATAATTGAAGTGTCTTGCGGTTGCCCCAAAACGTGGTATTAGCTTCGTGTTTTCAAAATCGTATGTTAATCTGTTATAAGTTTGCCCTAGATTAGAAAACGGGATTAAACCGAAATTATCTCTTCTTAAGTAATTGAATTTATATTCCTTTTGAATGGTTAAAGTGGTGTCTACGAAGGTCGTATCGTTGGCATGGGAAATTATAAGATAGTCTTGAATTTTGGCCTTAGGATTTTTGAGGTTTTTAATACTAGTACTTTTTCTTGATGTCCTACTGAGGGTATCCTTTTCAGACCTAGACACCGATGGTAATTCCTTTCTAGGAATAGGTCGGTCTTGGGCGTTTAAAACAGTACAAAAACACAAAAGAAAACAACCTAATATAAATCTCTTCATCCTAATATTCTTATTTGCTCGATTGTGTTTAAAGCGTTTTTGGTATCAAAATTATCATGCACAGAAAATTTAATCTACAAATTGTCCGATTCCATCTTCTCGGAAACAAAAGTAATTATTTGAACGTTACTAGTTCGAAAATATTTTAAATAAACAAAGCCAGCAATATCTGCTGGCTTTGTTTTAAATATTTAATCATCTTTTCTCAAAAACGATCTGTGAATATTTATTTTGAGTTAGTCAATGGCAAACATCTACATATTATCTTAATTAAACAAAAAATAAGCGTTAAAAATAGTTTTGACTAAAAAATAAGCCGTTACACAATTACGAGATGTTTAAAAAAAGTACTTATTTAATGAAATAAGGACTTAGGAATTGTATTATTTTTGAATATTCAATAATGTATAGTAAATTTTTCTTATAAAATGACATAAATCTATTATGTATGCATAATAATAACGGCTTTAAATTTTAAATTTCGCAATATTTGCATACATATGCTACTAATAAATCATTCCAATGCAAACTTTGAATGTGGTACAGACGAGGCTGGACGCGGTTGTTTGGCAGGACCTGTTACTGCCGCGGCTGTTATTTTATCTGAAAATTTTACAAACACGCTTTTGAATGATTCCAAGCAACTGAGCGAAAAAAAACGTGATATTTTACAGCCTATTATTATCGAACAGGCCCTAACATTTGGTATTGCTCATGTTTTTCAAGACACCATAGACAAGATAAACATCTTAAACGCTTCCATATTGGCAATGCATAAATCGGTTAAACAATTGAAACCTCAACCCGAATTTATTATTGTAGATGGCAATAGGTTTAAGCCTTATGGCAATATTCCTTTTGAAACCATTATTAAAGGAGATGGCAAGTATCTAAGTATAGCTGCTGCTTCGGTGCTAGCCAAGACCTATAGGGATGCTTATATGAATACCATTCACGAAGAGTACCCCATGTACAATTGGAAACAAAACAAAGGCTATCCCACCAAGGAACATCGTGCAGCTATTAAAGAATTTGGCATTACAAAATATCATAGAAAATCTTTTAGATTATTACCCGAACAACTCAAGTTAGACATTTAAGTTTTTATATTTGTAAAAACGAATTCCTTACATGAGATTTTTCTGGGTTACCCTCATATTTTTTACAGTTCTAAGCTGCTCAAACACGAAAATAAATCATTCTAATCTTATTGACTTTGTGCCCAAAGACGCGACTGTTGTATTGCGAACTTCAAATCTTGAGGGCTTAAAAAGTGCGATATCTACAAATGAATTTTTACAGAACCTTTCTAAAACAGAGACTTACAAATCTTTAGAAAGCAGCCTTTTTAGCACCTCTTATTTTAAACCGTCACATGAAGCCTTAATCTGTATCTCAGGAACTACAAATGATAGTCTACATGTCACTTTTATTTCAAAAAATGAACACCAATTATTTAATACCGATTCATTAACCAATTACCAGGAAGAAACCCTTAAGTACAAAACAAAAAAAATTACAAAATCCATTCTTAACAGTAATATATTTTATAGTACAATTATTGACAGCACCTTTATTAGTTCCTCCTCAAAAACCATTATAGATAATATGTTCGAGGGCATTTCTGAGAATTCAGAATTAGAAAAACTGTACCATACAACCAGCTTAAACAAAGGGGTATCATTCATTATTTCCAATGAAAACCCATTACTAAACTCATTTTTTATTGAGGATTCCTTAAGTTGTAAAACCCTTGCTAAATATCTAGCTGTAGATGTAGACATACAACAGAATAACATTATCGTAAACGGTATTGCGACGGCTAACGATACCACTAAATATGTTATTAGTCTTTTTAAAGGTACTGTGCCTCAAGAAAATCAAATGCATCATATTACACCATCTAATAGTGATGGTTTTATGAGTTTTACATTTGATGATTTTAAAATTTTAAAAACTAATTTGAGTGCAAATAAAACTATTGATTCGTTAGGTATAACTACATCACTTTTTGATGATGTTAATGAAATTGGTGTTATTTATGAAGACGACAATTCTGCTATTGTTTTAAATTCCATTGATATTATTGCGACGAAAGATGCACTTATTGCTGAACAAACTGTTGTAGATAGCTATAGACAAGTAGACATTTATAGTTTCAGTAATAAGGTTTTATTTAAAACTACTTTTTCACCATTAATACAATTCACAAAAGCCACCAAGTATTGTGTTTTAGATGATTTTTTTGTTTTTGCAGACTCTGTCGAAATCCTTCAAAACATCATTGCAAGCTACCAAAACAAGACCACACTAAGTGTACAGCCGTATTATCAATCGATCATGGAACAGTTAAGCAATGCCTCGTCTTTATTGGTAGTTGCAAAACCTAATATGCTTCAGGGGATCTTTAAAAAAAATGGAATAGAAAGCTCAGGTTCGAACTTAAAAAATTACAATGCTTCTGCCATTCAATTTATTTATGATACCCATTTTGCTCATGTAAATGCCGTCATTAAAAAGAACAAAAGTAGAATTAGCAGAAATTCAGTTTCTGAAACATTCAACATACAACTGGAGAATGATTTACTTAGCGATCCACAGTTTGTTACGAATCACGTCACTAAACTAAAAGATATTGTTGTTCAAGACATTAACAATACCCTATATTTAATCTCGAATACTGGGAAAATCCGTTGGAAAAAACAATTGCACGGGCCTGTTTTGGGTGACGTCTTTCAAATTGACATGTATAAAAATGGTCGATTGCAAATGGCATTTGCGACACCTAACAGGGTTTATGTCCTCGATAGAAATGGTAATTCCGTAGCACCATTTCCTAAAAAATTTAATGATGATATTACCCAACCCTTAGCTGTTTTTGATTATGACAAAAAGAGAAACTATAGGTTTTTAGTTACTCAAGGTAGAAACCTAATCATGTATAATACCCAAGCCAAAGTGGTCAGTGGTTTTACATTTAAAAAGGCTAACAAAACTATTATAAGCCAGCCAAAGCATTTTAGAATTGGTAGCAAAGACTATATCACTATTAAAACAAGTAATAAACTTTATATTTTAGATAGGCTAGGAAGAACACGAGTAAGCCCAAATAAAACAGCTTTATTTTCAACTGAGGCAGTGTTTCTCTATAGGAATAAATTCACCACAACATCTAAGGACGGGAATCTTTTCTCTGTTGACACTAAAGGGAATGTTGCTGTGCAAAATTTAAATATTTCTGAGAACCATCATCTTAAAACCACAAGCAAAACGCTAGTGATTCTCAGTGATAATACTTTAAATATTAGAGCAAAGAACGTGGAGTTAGATTATGGCAACTATGCCGAACCAAAATTATTTTATATTAAGAACAAAATATATGTTTCTATAACCGACTTACAAACTCACAAAGTCTTTCTGTACGATAGTCAAGGGCAACTACTTTCAAATTTCCCTGTATATGGTAATTCACCAATAAGTCTTGATAATATTGATAAGGATAATGCTTTGGAATTTGTTACAAAAGGAGAGCGTAATTCTATTATTCTTTATCAAGTCAACTAATTACTCCTAAATTTTTGTAAGTTGATTTTCGCAATACGCTTTTATAAGTAAAAACTAATTATTATATTTAGGCTGTTGTTAATCAAACATTTATCAATGGAATTTCCTAGAAACACCCCTAGCATACTTTTCTTTTGTGTGGTTGCATTCATGGTAATACCATCTCTTCAAGCGCAAACCAAACAACTAAAGAGACCAAAAAACAAGGTAGGCATATCTAGTGTAGACCGTTTCGTGACTGAAACTTTTGATTTATATGATAAAGTATATAGATATGATGGTTACGCAGCTGCTGGAAAACCCTTAGAAGATGAGGATATTGATGTGTTGGAAGACGCTCTAGAAGATTTATCTGGTTTAAGTGAAAGCGCTCCAGATATATTAGGCGACATAGATGGTGCTGGTGTTTTAAAACAAGGTAAAGCGACTTTACAAATTAATCGCGCCAAAAAAGCATTAAATTATAGCATAAAAACGGCTAAACAGTTGTTGCTCGGGCAAAGAGAGCATGATAAGGAAGATGATGACAAAGATGACAGTTCAACTAATGAAAACGACAATACTTCGAACAACAATAGTGAAACTGATGACATAGAAGACGATTCAAATGTTTCAGATAACCTTGAGGTGTACAGCAAATTTGATTATGTTCCTGGAGATAAGCTGTTATTTTTTGACGATTTTTCGCAAGATTTTATAGGCGATTTTCCATCTAAATGGAATACAAATGCCTCTGGAGAAGTAGTGAAAATTGGAGATAAAGGCAATTGGTTTGAACTAAAATCTGGTTATGGCGTTTATTTCATTCCCGATGTAAAAGACCTTCCAGAAGATTACACCATAGAATTTGATATCTTAACAAAAGGGATTGGAAAACAAACCTCATCAACCGCTAGACTCCACATTATTTTAAGTGATGATGCTAAATTTAAGGACGGCACTGCGCATTATGCGTTTGTTTCAATCCCAGTTGGTCAATATGGTGCATTCTCTTTAAGAGCCAAAAATTTCTTTAACCGCGGAGGGGGCGATATTAATACAGATATAAAAGCAGATATTAGAGATGAAGTGCTCAACCAGCCACATATATCAATTTCTGTAACAAAAAACAGATATCGCTTATGGATCAATGAAGTTAAGTATGTGGATATTCCTAGATTTATTGAAGAATTAAATGTGTTAAAATTTCTCAAGTTTCATATTAATAATTTTAAAGATGGCGTGGAGCACCTGTACATTACTAACCTAAAGGTGGCTAAAGGTGGTGTAGATTTAAGACGAAAGCTTTTAACTGAAGGGAAAATATCTACCAATGGTATTTTATTCGATCCAGGATCTGCTACCATAAAGGCGCAATCTTATGGTGTCATTCGCCAAATTTCGCAGGTATTGATGCAAGATGAAAGTATTAAATTAAACATTATTGGTCATACGGACGCTGATGGGAACGATGATACTAACTTAAAATTATCAAAAAGCAGAGCCCAAGCGGTTAAACAGGCTTTAATAAAAGTCTATAAAATTTCTGCAAACCGTTTACAGACTGATGGTAAAGGTGAAAACGAACCTATTTCAGATAATACTACAACCAATGGAAAAGCACAAAATAGACGTGTCGAATTTATTAAAATATAACCTCATGAAAACAAAAACTGTAATTTTAATTTGTTCCCTTTTAATAAGCTTTTCTGCAATTTCCCAAAATGGGTGTAACACCTATTATCCTTTTAAAGAAGGTGCTCAATTTGAAATAACAAGTTTTAACAAAAAAGGTAAAAAAGAAAGTGTTGTAAATTATGAGGTAACAGAAATTAATGATGGTGTAGCTACTATAAATACTATAATTTCTGATGAGAAGGGTAAAGAAATTACAACGGCCAATTATCAAGTTACTTGTGACGGTAATACGGTGTCTATAGATTTTAAATCTTTAATGAATCCTGATTTATTCAAGCAGTACAAAGATATGGAAATAGACATGTCGGGCACCAATTTAGAATTTCCAAACCATTTAGAAATTAGGCAAGCCTTAAAAGACGCTAGCCTCAAAATGGCTATTAATATGGGTGGCATGAAAATGAATATGAGCATCGATATGATTAACAGAATGGTTAATGCTAAAGAATCTATAACTACTGCCGCAGGAACTTTCGATTGTTTTGCTTTAAGTTATAATACCGAAATGAAAATGGGTTTGAAATCAACATTTAAAATTAAAGAATGGATTGCCGAAGGTGTTGGGCTAGTAAAAAATGAAACCTACAATAAAAATGATAAACTAATAGGCTATTCAGAATTAACACGTATTAGCAATAATTAAAATATAACGACAACCAAATCTCAAGTCCTCGAGTCTTAGGAGCGTCAAAGTGTAATGCTTTGGCGTTCTTTTTTTTAAATTTATGCCTGTTTAAGTCATTCTGATTTTATTTAGAATCGAAAACAAGTGCTTATATTTTTAAAAGCATTCACTTCTCGATGAAATTTTTCCTTAGAAAATCACGCGAAGTGACTTAAGATTTAATAGTATTGCAAACTCAATTATACACTTATGATTTCACGTAAAAACGCTTCCATTTCAAAATTTATAATTCATAAAGTAGGTAACAAATCCAATGATACCAAAAATGTGTTTTCAGAAAAGTTAGTCGATTTTGATGAAGCCAGTTACGATTTAATGCTACCCTTTCTTTTAAGACCATTTGGGAACGTCGTTCAAAGCTATCGGTTTAATCATCATGCTGATATTACTTTGAATGAAATCAACAGCTATTCCGCTCAAATGTTTAACGATGACGATGCCTTTATTGAGGTTTCGAAACATATGGTTACGCACTTATACGAGCAATCCACTTCGGCACAAATAAAAACGGGCGATGTGCTGGTTGTTATGTTCGAAGGCATAGAATTTAGAGATATGAGCACGAACGCCATTGGTATTTTTAAAATTGAAAGTAAAGTTAACTTCTTTCAAACCTATTTAGAAAACAATAGTTATGATGTGTTGGTCCAGAAAGGAATCAGTTCTAAAAAAGTAGATAAAGGCTGTTTAATTTTGAATCAAAGCGATGGCGAAGGCAACATTATTTTGAGTGTGGATAATAATAGTTATGATGCCCAATATTGGATTAATAAATTTCTGAATATTAAATATGCTGATGATGCCAACAATCATACCCAACAGTATATCGAATTATGTAAGGACTTCTCAACCGAAATTTTAAAAACCAGTTATGGTGCCCAAGAGCGGAATACCTTTTTGGCAAAAAGCATTGATTTTTTTAGGGAGAACGAAGTCGTAAATATAGAACGCTTTAAGGAAGACGTTTTTGAAGAAGAAAAGCATAGCCGTTTGTTTGATGATTACAAAAAGGAATTTGAAGGCGAGCAAAATATAGTCATTAGAAATCAATTTGATATTGCCGAAGCGGTTGTTACCAAGGAAAAACGAAAAATCAAGACCGACATTAAACTAGACACCAACATACAAATCAAGCTAGATATTGATGCGCCCGAGGCTTCCAGCGAATATTTAGAACGTGGTTATGATGATGAAAAGAAAATGCACTACTACAAAGTATTCTTTAATGCAGAAAATTAATTAGTCCCGGGCCTTTTCTTTTATAAAGAATCAATCAAAAAAATAAAATTATACGGGTTGTTTTTTTAGTTTTTCTTAACTTGACCTTGTTACTATAAAAGCCCGAGTATGTCTCATAAATACGATTACGATAAGGAACTTGCAAAATTACACACAGAACTCGTTCATCTTCAAGAGCACGTTAAAAAAAATGGTCTAAAAGTGGTTATTGTTTTCGAAGGTAGAGATGCCTCTGGAAAAGGGGGCACCATCAAACGTTTTACAGAGCCTTTAAACCCACGGGTTTGTAAAGTGGTGGCGTTGGGAGTTCCCACCGAAAAAGAAAAAACGCAATGGTATTTCCAAAGGTTTGCATATCATTTACCATCAGCCGGTCATATCGTGCTTTTCGACCGTAGTTGGTATAATAGAGCTGGCGTAGAAAAAGTGATGGGCTTTTGCACCGATGATGAATATCGTGAATTTTTACGCTCCTGTCCAGAATTTGAGCGTATGCTGGTACGCTCAGGTATTATTCTTTTAAAATATTGGTTTTCAGTAAGTGATGAAGAACAAGAAAAACGTTTTAAAAATCGTATTAGTAATCCATTAAAACGCTGGAAATTTAGTCCGATGGATTTAGAATCACGCTCTAGATGGTTAGAATATTCTAAAGCCAAAGATGATATGTTTGCCCATACCGACACGAAGCAAGTACCGTGGTTTGTTGTTAATTCAGATAATAAGAAAAAGGCGCGTTTAAACTGTATTAGCCATGTTCTAAGCCAGATCCCCTATGAAAAAATGGATATTAAACCTGTTGAACTCCCCGATTTACCAGATTACAACAGTTATGTGCGTCCGCCAATGAATTATCAAACCTTTATACCTGAAAAGTATTAAAGCCAATCTCAATTAACCCATATTTCAAAACTATTATTACAGTTCTGGCCTATGAATAACATCATAACTGGGATTATTATTATCATAAAGAATAAAAAATAAATGAAAGATACCAGAACTTTGGCTATTGTTGGCGCTGGACCCCGAGGCCATTATGCCTTAGAATGTTTCTTACTTGAACTGTCAAAACAAAGCATGTCAGTTCCAATGAACATTTTAATGTTCGAAGAGACCCCTCATTTAGGCTATGGCCCCGTTTACAATCTCGATCAACCAGACACCAATTGGGTAAATATTTCAGAACGGATCCTGTTTTTAGAACCACGACAGGAAATGATTTTGGACGATATCACTATCCCTGCATTTCCATCATATCACGACTGGTATCATATTAATCCTAATGAGATTTCAGAGGGTATTCCAGACAACTTCCCTCCTAGATCTAAAATTGGCACCTATTTAAAAACACGGTTCCAATCCATGCTGCAAGTGCTCTTGCAATCTAGATTGCTCACAGTCATTCAAGAAAGTCTGGAGGATATCGATATAAAATCGGGAAAACTATACCTCAGCACGAATACTGACCACACCTATCAAGTGGATGAAGTGCTATTAACCATAGGCCATCAACCCTCCAAATTATCAAAGCAAATTAAAGCGTGGCAACAACATGCTCAGAAGAGTAATAATATTGTTTATAGCTCACCTTATCCTATTCAACAGTTTTTTGAAAATGATACTATAAATAATGAAAGCGTTATTGGCATTCGTGGCTTTGGTTTAGCAATGATAGATGTTGTTAGAGGTATCTCAGAAGAATTAGGCGGAACATTTAAAGTAATAAATAAAAGTACAGCAGCTGTAGAATATCAAGCAAGCACAAAAACACCTAAATGCTTTGTGCCTTTTTCATTAGACGGTTTACCGATGTCTCCAAAACCAATAAACGCATCCATTGATGCCTGGTTTAAACCCACGACAAAGCAGCTAGACACCTTTTCAAAATGTATAAAAGATAAAGAAACGCAGAAGAGTGCTAATAGCAATGCTTTTTTAATTCAAGCTGTATCACCAATCATTGCAGACATCTACATTAATTTGGAGTTATCAATGAAGATGACTCAAAATGAACTAAAAAGTATTGTAGAACACTGGCTGCAGGATGCCAGTTTCGAACATACGTCTATAGTATCAAAAAACAAGACGCCATTAAGTACCATGAAAAATTATGTAGAGATGGCAACGGGCAATGCACCATCCTCTTTAGATTTTTGTATTGGGCAACTGTGGCGCCATTGCCAACCTATCATGTATGATGCCTTGTCTTATAACGCCTGCAAAGATGACGTTATAGCAGATATTATTGATTTGGACGAACGTTTAAAACGCTACTCTTATGGGCCACCCGTTGAAAGCCTGCAACAACTACTCGCATTAATTGAAGCAAAAGCCATGACTTTGGATGTTGTTGACGACCCCAAGATTTCTTCGGTTTCAAATGGTTGGGAATTACGAAAAGATAATAAATCTATTACCGTTAGTATTATGGTTAATTCGGTTTTAGATCCTCCAAAATTAGTAGCGGTTGATACCCCTATAATCACCAATATGCTACAACATAAATTGATTCAGCCTATTCATGATGATTTAGGAATCCTTACGGATGACAATGCTTATGTGATATCTGATAAAACACAAGACCCACTCCCTATTGCGGTATTAGGTCGTCTAGCAAAAGGGACTATTATAGGCGTTGATGCTATATTGGAATGTTTTGGCGACCGACCCAAACAATGGGCAAAAGCAGCTCTAACACGCCATTTGGAATGTGTTTCTGAGAATGAATAAAACAGTCATATTACATATCTCAGAAAAACTCAGCCTCAAAAAGAGAACCAAAATGTCTTAGTAACTTTTCTTTCACCCCCGCTTCATCAACTGTTTTTTGAGCAAGCTCAACATTTAAGGATGTCACGGCTTTGCCACGAATACCGCACGGTATAATATGATCAAAATACCCCAAATTGGCATTCACGTTAAGGGCAAAACCGTGCATGGTCACCCAACGGCTGGCACGGACGCCCATGGCACAGATTTTTCGGGCAAATGGTGTTCCTACATCCAGCCAAACCCCCGTTTCACCGGGACTTCTCTCTGCTTTTAAACCATACTCGCCAAGTGTTAAAATAATCATTTCCTCTAATAAGCGTAAGTATTTATGAATATCAGTAAAAAAAAATTCTAAGTCTAAAATAGGATAACCAACAATTTGTCCTGGACCGTGATACGTAATATCACCGCCTCGGTTAATTTTATAAAACGTCGCTCCTTTTTCGGTGAGCTGTTGTTCGTTTAAAAGCAGATTTGACAAATCGCCACTTTTACCTAAGGTATACACATGTGGATGCTCTACAAACAAAAAATAGTTTTTCGTTTCCAGTCCCGCATCTTCCCGCCTATTTTTAATCTTAGTATCTACAATGCCTTTAAATAATCGCTCTTGATAATCCCAAGTTTGTTTATAGTCTTTACAGCCTAAATCCTGCAGTTCTATTTTTTTATTCATAGGCTACAAAATTACGATATTTTAGGACATGGTTTCATGCAAAAAAATAGGAAAAAAAGTGAATGAATATATTTAGTCGAAAACCGAGACTGGCAACTGTGACCATATACTGTGACTGAGACTGCCAACTGATACTAAAACTAGCTTTTAGGATTATTAAGTATAATTAATGCCGCAATAACCCCTGGTACCCAGCCACAAAGCCATAATAAAAAGACAATAATAATAGAGCCGCAACCTTTGTCTAAAACAGCTAAAGGTGGACAAATAATAGACAGCAAAACTCTCCAGAAACCCATGTTTGATTGATTTTAATTGATGATACTAATTTGACGTAATTTTATGGGTTTTGTTACAAATAAAAAAATTCTTGAAAACAACTATCCTCATAGCAGAGCCATAGAGGTATTTCGCCGTCCCGATAATTATCGGGATCATTTTGCCTTTGAGCCCAAAAATCGAAATTTTGTATTTTACCTCACCAAGAACTGCCGAAAATGTCAGTTCTGACCTTGTACATTCCTCTCGCTACATTCGTCGGATGCAAGAGGAGAGGTAAAAAGGAAACCCCGATCCAAGGGTCGGAGAATCTTTAGATTGAATACTTTATTAAAGCACTTATTGACAAATTACTTCTAAAGTATCTTCAATATCTCCCGGCGTACTCATAATTTTCATAAAAGTACCCATTGTTAAATCTGGCCAATGCAATGCAAGTCTATATTTACCATGAAGCATGGTAGCAACTTTATCTTGCAATATTATTTCATAAGGCAAAGCAGCAACATGATCTTCACCAATAATTGGTAAAAAATAGGATTCGCCATCCTCTTTATTTAGTAATCCAACACCAAAAACGGCTACTTTAGCATTATTATAAACTAGCTTATAAACTAGTTTCGTATTTCCTTCTTTAGAATTTAAAGCATTTTCAATAGTTTTTACTCCTTCAGCAAATGTGGTAAATTCATTTAACACAACAGGATCTGTAAAATAAGGCATCGTAATTTTATAATGGTACTTTTTTAATTTATCAGCTTGTACCGTTCCTCCAAATGACACAAACTCATTTCCAACAGCAGAAAACACAGTCTTCAAATCTGCACTAAATGTTTTAAAAGCGCCACTGTATGTACTATAGCTATCCCTTAAATAGGCTCTTAAAATATAATCCGGATTTGTATAGGACATAATTACTTTATCATTTTTTTTAACTAAACCTACTTTAAAAACTGCGGCCAATGCACCCCTATCTTTAACTTTAATTGAAACATCACTTAAATCTCTTCTTGTAAATGCAATAACCTTTAAAGAACTTTTGTTTGAAGGATTATAAGTTCCTAAAACAGTAAATGAATTATCCTTTAATACAGAAATAATTTTTTCTGATAATTCCTGAATACTTTCTGTTGACTCCCCTATTTTAATATATGGAGACAATTCCTGAGCTAACACGGTAAAACTAACGGTAAAAAAAACAAGCGAACTTAATATTACATTTTTCATCTGAATGAAGTTTAAATTATATGAGTTGTATCAATTCAATAACATACTCATTATAAAAAGTAAAAATAAAAACTACATCACCTATCAACCTATGATTAATGTCATAAACGAAAACTATTTTTGCCAAATTTTTATCAGTAAATCAATAAAAACAAAGAATAATTAAAAAGAAGCTTTTCGTTTTTTTAAATAGTTTAATTTTGCGATTCAAAAAATCATCAGATGCAGCTTTCAGAGCAAGAATTAGTAAGAAGAGAAAAACTAAAAAAATTACGCGAGTTAGGAATTAACCCTTACCCTGCAGATTTATATCCAGTCACCCACAACTCTAAACAGGTGAAAACCGACTTTAAAGAGGGCAAACAGGTGGTTATTGCAGGAAGGTTGATGATGATTAAAGTGCAAGGGAAAGCAAGTTTTGCACAACTACAGGATGCTGAAGGAAAAATTCAAGTGTATTTTAATCGTGATGAAATTTGCCCAGATGAAGACAAAACCAAATACAATGACATCTTTAAGAAGTTATTGGATTTTGGTGACTTTGTAGGGATTGAAGGCGAATTGTTCACTACTCAAGTAGGTGAAAAAACGGTAAAGGTTAAAGATTTCACGCTTTTAAGCAAGGCCTTGAAACCATTACCGCTACCAAAAGAAAAAGACGGTGTCATTTATGATGCTTTCACAGACCCTGAACAACGTTACAGACAGCGTTATGCAGATTTAGTAGTAAACCCTAAGGTAAAAGATGTCTTTGTAAAGCGTACTAAATTATTTAATGCGATGCGTCAGTTTTTTAATGATGCTGGATATTTTGAAGTAGAAACTCCCGTTTTACAACCCATTCCTGGAGGTGCCGCTGCACGCCCATTTGTAACCCATCACAATGCATTAGACATTCCGTTGTATATGCGGATTGCCAACGAACTCTATTTAAAACGCTTAATTGTAGGCGGTTTTGATGGGGTTTATGAATTCTCAAAAAACTTCCGTAACGAAGGGATGGACAGAACCCACAACCCAGAGTTTACGGCTATGGAAATTTATGTAGCTTATAAAGATTACAACTGGATGATGGACTTCTGTGAGCGTCTTTTAGAGCATTGCGCTATGGC
The DNA here is from genome assembly GCF_006974145.1 of Changchengzhania lutea. Taxonomy (NCBI): domain Bacteria; kingdom Pseudomonadati; phylum Bacteroidota; class Flavobacteriia; order Flavobacteriales; family Flavobacteriaceae; genus Changchengzhania; species Changchengzhania lutea. The sequence goes on from NZ_CP039456.1 coordinate 974,612, forward strand.
TGTAAACGGAACCACAAAAGCTACTTTTGGAATCCATGAAATAGATTTTAAAGCACCTTATGCCCGGGTAACCATGGCAGATTCCATTAAGCATTTTACTGGATTTGATATTAATGGAAAAAGTGAATTGGAAATAAGAGAAGCTGCTAAAAATATGGGTATTGAAGTTGATGATACCATGGGTAAAGGCAAACTTATCGATGAGATATTTGGCGAGAAATGTGAGGGCCATTATATTCAGCCAACCTACATTACAGATTACCCAAAAGAAATGAGTCCGCTATGTAAAGAGCACCGTGAAAATCCAGAGTTAACAGAGCGATTTGAATTGATGGTCTGTGGTAAGGAAATTGCCAATGCGTATTCTGAATTAAACGATCCAATTGATCAACGAGAACGTTTTGAACATCAAATGGAATTGGCTAAAAAAGGTGATGATGAAGCTACCGGCGTTATAGATTACGACTTTTTACGTGCTTTGGAGTATGGGATGCCGCCAACCTCTGGTATGGGGATTGGTATGGACCGATTGATTATGTTTTTAACCAACAATCAATCTATTCAAGAGGTGTTATTCTTTCCGCAAATGCGTCCAGAGAAAAAAGCGATTGCTGTGAGTGATGATGCTAAAGCCGTTTTTGAGATTATAAAAAAAGCAGACAAACTAGAACTTAATGAGTTAAAGACCGCTTCTGGTTTATCGAACAAAAAATGGGATAAGACTATTAAGGAATTGACTAAAAACAACCTTGCTAAAGTTGAAAAAACGGATGATGGTTTATTTGTCCATCTAGTTGAATAGCCATAGTGATGAGGCTGTCTAAAAAGTAATTAATTCTTGTCAAACTGTCACATTGAGCGCAGTCGAAGTTTTAATGTTTTAAAAACTAAAGCATTTCGACTGCGCTCAATGTGACATTTAAACTAAAAACTCACTTTGTTAGACAGCCTCATCATTTTACATCCGCCTATAGACTTTGATGAGAATCAAAATTTTCTGGTAAATAACATTGTGTATTAAAATTGATAGTCACCGGTTCTTCTAGTTCAACCAGTTCAATTTTACTCCAATCTAGATCGTGTTTTCCTTTTAAGGGATTAAAGTTTACGGGAAGATACTTTTTAGTATCAAAATTAATGATAACTGCCTCTTCCAATTCATAGAGTTCAATGGTGTCCCAATCTAAGTCTGTGGGCTCCGTTTGAGGGTTGGTTTCAAATAAAGATGCTCGCAATTGTACTTCTTCGTTAGTGGGTTCTTTGCAATCATTATCCAAACAGGATGATGTGTTGTTACTAAGTGTCGGTGAGCTCAAGCTGAGCAAGGTGCTAAAAATGATTGATGAATAAAGCATGATTTTAAAGTTTTATTGGTTCATATATAAATTGACGTAAATAAAACCAAACTGTTACACACCTTTAGAAATGTTTAACACTACAAATCAGTATTTTACATATATTTTAAGACATCAACATGGCTACTGTTAATTTTTTAAGACCGCTAGAGCAAGATCTCATTAATTCGGGTATGATACAAATCAAATTCTATAAGGTTATTATGATCGCCATTTTGAATGGTTACAAAAGTAGTTTTCGATAAAGATGCTGCCGTAAATAATTTTCTACCCGAAGCATAAGGGACGATGCCATCATCTGTTCCATGAAATATCGTGATGGGGCATTCCACGTCTTTTATAAACTTATACGAAGGAAACTTATATTGCAATAGTTTTTCAATGGGGAGCATTGGAAACCTATGTTTTGCAACATCGAGTATGCTATAATAAGGTGTTTCTAAAATAAGTTGTTTGGGATTGTTTTTACCCGCCACATAGGTTGCGATGCCTGTACCAAGAGAGCGCCCGTACAATGTGATGTCACTTTCATTATAATCACCTTTCAAATACTCGTAAAACAATTGGGCATCACTATAAAAGACCGCTTCACTTAGTTTACCCGAACTCTTCCCATAAGTTCTATAATCCATAATTAATAGATCATAGTTCTTTTCTACAAAATACTCCCCTATTGTACCCCATCGTTGTAAATCTCCTGCATTTCCATGAAAATATAAGATGACTCCTTTTGGGTTTTCAACTTTAAAATGGACGGCATTAAGTTTTGCTCCATCTGAAGCTATTAAATTTAATTCTTCAAAACCATAATTAAATTCATAGACATAATTTTCCTCTAAAACGGTTGGGAAAAAAAATAATTTTTCTTGTAGAAAATATAATGAAGTCCCAATCATAATATATAAACTTAGTAGAATGATACCAATTTTTTTAAGCCTTTGTTTTATTCGGTTTCGAGGTATGTTTAACATGAATACTTGTGGTTGTTAAATCTATAGGATGTGACTTGTTATGGAGTATCTCAAAAATCATTTTATGGTAGGATTCAAAATTGTTTAAATTTTTATGACCTCCACCAATAACCGTGTGCAATGTGGTTCTTTTTGGATTTACCTGAGATAATTTCACACTGGTTTTATAAGGAATCAAATTGTCATGCGTGCCATGAATGATATGAATGGGACATTGCACATATTTTAGCCACTTGTATGTTGGGAGTGGATATTTAATTAAAAGCGACAAGGGCATAAAGGGTGCGTAGCGTGCTGTAACTTTGGTTAAACTATAATATGGCGCATCTAAAACCAGCATTTTAGGATTATTCATGGAAGCCAATTTTGCCGCAAACCCTGATCCTAAAGACCGTCCGTACAAGATGATTCTGTTTTCACTTGTTCTTTCTTTTATTTTATTATAGATTTCCTGCAGATCTCTTTTTATGGCTTTTTGAGAGCGCCTACCTGTACTTTTTCCAAAGCCTCGGTAGTCTACCATTAATACGTTATAGCCATGTCGTGTAAAATCAACTGCAAATTTACCCCAACCTTTGATGCTTTTTGAATTGCCTTTAAGATATAAAACTATCCCTTTTGATTCCACTTTTGGTTTAAAAAGAAGCCCATTGATAACAGCTCCATCTCTAGTCTCTAAATTGTATTCTTTAATGTTTTGATTTTCGTAGTAAAACTGAAAATCCTTTGAAAGTTTTTCAGGCTTAAATAACATATAATCCTGCAAATAATATAGAGCAATACTAGCTGATACGTAAATTACAAGTACTATTATTGAAATATATAACCAATAAGGCATAGGTGAACATCGTTAGAATACTAATATACAATAAAAAGATTAGCGGTTTAAAAGCCAATAAGATAATGCTTTATGCTGTTTTATTAAGTGAACTATTTTATTGTTCCTCGTCCTTTAGCTCTCTATCGATATACTGGACATCCCTTATGTTTTTTTGAACAGCAATGGCAGCAAACAGGCTTAAAGAGAATGACATGCCATAAAATCCTTTTTTACTCTAAAGACAAACCATTACAGCATCCTTAAATTAATTGAATATAAATAAAATAACTATATTAGGAGGTAGTTATTTGTCCATCAATAAATTCACTCATATGATTACACGTCTTATTACTTTCTCTATCCTCATTTTCACATCTTTTACTTCTTTCAGCCAAAACACGACCATAATACATGCCGGAAAATTACTGGCTATTCCTGGTGAACCCTATCTCAATAATAAGAGTATCATTATTCAAAATGGCAAAATTACTGGTGTAAAGGATGGTTTTGTAACTGTCGAGGATATAAAAGACAAGGCTACCGATTCGGTAATTTTTATCGATTTAAAAGATAAATTCGTTATGCCTGGGTTTATCGATTTACACACCCATATTACCCACGAACGCGATCCAGGTGCAAATCCGCATGAATGGACCACATTAAATGATGAAGATTTCGCATTTAATTCTATCAAGTATTTAAACAGAACACTTATGGCTGGATTTACAACCGTTAGAAATCTAGGTTCCGATTACAACTTAATAAATGCCACAAAAAGAGCCATTGCAAAAGGTGATATTCCTGGTCCTCGCATTATTGCTGCTACCGGTGCTGTTTCTGCCACTGGTGGTCATGGCGATTTTCATGGCTACAGAACGGAGGTAATGAATGCCGTTGAAAAAAGAGTGGGTATCTGTGATGGTCCAGATGACTGCAAAAGAGCCGTAAGAGCTTTGGTAAAACAAGGTGCAGATATTATAAAAATCACAGCTACCGGAGGTGTTCTTAGCAATACCAATGCGGGTGTTGGGCAACAATTGTCTGATGCTGAATTAAAGGCCATTGTAGAAACCGCTCACAGTCTGGGACGCAAAGTGGCTGCGCATGCACATGAAGTAGATGGCATTAATGCTGCACTAAGAGCTGGTGTAAACTCTATAGAACACGGATCTTATTTAAACGACGAATCGGTAAGATTATTTAAAGAACACGATGCCTATTTAGTGCCCACATTGTTGGCAGGAGTTTCTGTATCAGAAGAACTTAAAACGAATAAAAATATTCCGCCAGCAATAGCTGAAAAAATCAGTCAAGTAGCGCCTGTAGTGGAAGCTTCTTTTAAAAGAGCTCTAAAAGGCGGTGTAAAAATTGCTTTTGGAACCGATTCTGGAGTTAGTAAACATGGCACTAATGCTAGAGAATTTGAACTGATGGTGAAATACGGCATGAGTGAAAACGAAGCCATAAAATCTGCCACTGTGACAGCGTCTGAAGTTTTAGGAATGCCTGAAACACTAGGAACTATTGAATTGAATAAATTTGCTGATATGGTTGCTGTTGACGGCAATCCACTATCAGACATCAGTATTTTAAATGCTATCCAATTCGTTATGAAAGAGGGTGTTGTTTATAAGCAATAAAAAAATGCTTTGCATCTTAATAGTCATTCAGCTATATAAGGATAAGCTAAAATCAAAAATTATGAAAAACGAGATAAATACAATCTGGATTGATTTAAATGAAGAGCTTTATAAATTCATTTTAGTCAAAATCAAGGATGAACAAATTTCAAAAGACATTCATCAAGAAGTATTCTTAAAAATGCACGCTAAAATCCATCAGTTAAAGCATACTTCGAAGCTTACTTCTTGGACTTATCAAATAACTAGAAATACCATTTTTGACTATTTCAGAAAGGTAAATTCAAAATACAAACCAATTGACAATCTTGATATCCCAGAGATAGAAAGTGAAAGTTTTCATTACTCAAACCTTACCAATTGTATTAACCAAAAAATAGAACAACTTTCTACTCAGCATAAAGAAGCCATTATCCTAACTTCATTTAAAAACTATTCACAAAAAGAACTAGCAGAACATTTAAAAATATCTTATTCTGGCACGAAATCTAGAGTTCAAAAAGCTCGAGAAATTCTGAAAGAAACCATTTTAGATTGCCCTAATGTTGAATCTGATAGCTCAGGAAAATTACTAGACTTCGAAAATAATCAAATTTAATTACGTCTTTTCGCAAACAGTTTCGTCCATTATATATAACAAACAAAAATGATTAAAATGGACAATAAAAAAAATGTTACCGTACAAATTCTTAATGCTTTTGCAGAACATGGCAAAGGGGGCAATCCAGCTGGGGTTGTTTTAAATGCAGATGATTTATCAGACAAAAATAAGCTTGATATCGCTAAAAAAGTAGGTCTATCAGAAACTGCTTTTGTTTCCAAATCTAACACCGAAGACTTTAAATTAGATTTTTTTACGCCTAATAAGCAAATAGCGCATTGCGGTCATGCAACAGTGGCAACGTTTTCATATTTAAAACAAATTGGTGCCTTGAAAAATGATTCCTCTTCTAAAGAAACCATTGATGGAAAACGAAATATAAAGTTAACAGGTGATTTAGCGTTTATGGAACAATTAGCACCAAAATACGAGGACGTAAGCCATCAGGAAGACCTAATTCTAAAATCTCTAGGATTAAATAAAAATGACTTAGCACCAAACACTCCAATACAATTAGTAAATACTGGAAATTCGTTTATTCTAGTTCCAGTTAATAACACAGCAATCTTAAAAAATATAATTCCAGATTTTAAATTGATAAGTGAAGTTAGTGAAGCGTTCGATTTAATTGGTTATTACGTATTTTCTACCGACACAGGTGACACTGAATATGACGCTACGTCAAGAATGTTTGGTCCACGTTACGGCATATTGGAAGAGTCTGGAACAGGAATGGCAGCTGGACCTCTTGCTTGTTATTTATTTGATATTTTAAAATGGAATAAAAAAAGATTTCATATTCAACAAGGCAAGTATATGGCAGAACCTTCACCAAGTGTAATAGTTGTTGATTTGCTAACGGAAAACAACCAAATAAAAGGCCTAATGGCCGGTGGCAAAGGACTACTAAAAGCACAATTAGAAATTGAAATAAACAACTAGTTTGAATGTTAATGTCGCGTTAAAAACATAAAGGACTTTAAACTATTCTAAATTTTTAAAGTCCTACATGCAAATAATCTTAACAATATTACACATGAAAAAATTAATAATGATCGCCATAGCCTTTGTAGGATTACAAACTATAGCACAACAACGACCAGAGCGCCCAAATAGAGAACGGGCTGAAAAAATGAGTAATATGTCTGCCGAAGATGCTGCAACGCTGAAGACAAAGAAGATGACTTTGCATTTGGACCTAAATGAGTCACAGCAGTCTAAAATATATAAACTCAATCTAGAAAACGTAAAAAAGCGGAAGACTTTTATGGCAGCGCGTAAAGCTAGAAAAGAAAGTGACAATGCTACAAAACCAACACAGGAGGAACGTTTGCAAATGATGAATGCTAAGTTGGATCATCAAATTGCCACAAAGCAACAAATGAAAACTATTTTAAATGAAGCTCAATATGAAAAATGGGAACGTGCACAAATGAAAATGTCACAAAAGAAAAAAGGCAAAAGACATGAAGGTCATAAAAAATCTTAATTTCAATAACTTTTTAGTTTGGTTGATTTAGTTTGATTGAAGAAAGCGCATTTCTGAATTTTAGAAATGCGCTTTTAGATTATAATTCCATCGCTACTTTATCAATAGCAGCAATCGTGAAATCTAAATCTTCATATGTCAAAGCGTCTGTAATAAACCAAGTTTCAAAAGCACTTGGAGCGATATAAACGCCTTCATCTAACAAACCGTGAAAGAATTTTTTAAAAATTTCATTATTACCTTTAGCAGCAGTTTCAATATCTACAACAGGTTCCTTATCAAAATGAACGGAAATCATAGAACCCACACGATTAATGGTGTGTGTTACACCATGACTTTCTAATGCTTTAGAAATTCCTTGGTGTAAATATTTAGTTTTATCTTCTAAACGACTAAAAATTTCTGAATTTTCATCTAATGCCTTTAACATAGCTAATCCTGCAGCCATCGCCAAGGGATTACCACTTAAAGTACCTGCCTGATAAACTGGTCCTAAAGGTGCCAAATGATCCATAATGTCATGGCGTGCGGCAAATGCCCCTACAGGCAATCCACCACCAATAACTTTACCAAAACAAACAATGTCCGCATTAACATTATAGAGCTCTTGAACCCCACCTTTTGCCAAGCGAAACCCGGTCATGACTTCATCAAAAATCAACAAAATTTCATTGGCGTAACACAATTTTCTCAGCGCTTGTAGAAATCCTTCTTTTGGTGGAATGCATCCCATATTTCCTGCAACGGGCTCGATGATAATACAAGCGATTTTATTTTTATTGGCTTCTATTAAATCTGCCACTTGATGGATATCATTATATCTTGCTAACAAGGTATCCTTAGCTGTGCCTTTGGTAACCCCGGGACTGTTTGGCGACCCGAAGGTTACTGCACCACTACCCGCTTGAATTAGAAACGAATCGCTATGCCCATGATAGCATCCAGCAAATTTTATAATTTTATCCTTCCCAGTAAAACCTCTTGCCAAACGCACCGCGCTCATACAGGCTTCTGTTCCTGAATTCACAAATCGTATTTTATCAATATTGGGAACCATTGAAACTGCCAATTCTGCAATTTGCGTTTCAATTTCGGTTGGCATTCCGAAAGAAGTGCCTTTTTTAGCTTTCTCTACCACCGCATCAACAACAGGTTGGTAAGCATGGCCCAAAATCATGGGACCCCATGAATTTATATAATCAACAAAACGATTTCCATCTTCATCATATAAATAAGCCCCTTTTGCTTCTTTTACAAAAATAGGCGTTCCACCCACGGCTTTAAACGCTCTTACAGGAGAATTAACGCCGCCAGGAATAACGCGCTCAGCTTGTGCAAATAAGGTACTACTACGTTTATAATTCATATTAAATCTATTAGTTTTTTGATGCTGGTTTTACAATTAAAGTTTGCCCAATACTTAGTGAAGAATCTCTTAAACCATTTATGTTTTGAAGTTCTTTAACGGTCATGTTGTATTTTCTGGAAATAGAATACAAGGTATCCCCCTTAACAACCGCATATGTTTCAGCGTGATTTGTTACTGGCATTTCAAATTTTGTATAGGTATCGCCAAGCACCTCTTCATCTAATTGATATAACTTATAGCGCTCAATTAATCCAATTAATTTTTGAGGATACTTTTTATCTGTAGCATAACCAGCGGCTCTTAGTCCTTTGGCCCATCCTTTATAATCTTCTTTTTTAAGTTTAAAAAGTTTTGCGTAGCGTTTTCTTTCTGATAAGAATAACGAATGATCCCTAAACGAATATTTGGCATCTTTGTATTTTCTGAAACATTCCTGTTTTGCATCATCATCATGATAGATTTTTGCACCAATCCATCCGTGACATTTAATCCCAAAATGATTGTTCGCTTTAACCGATAGCCTTCCTCTACCAGATCCAGATTCTAAAATACCTTGGGCTAAGGTGATGCTTGCCGGAATGTTATATAAAACCATTTCGCTTTGTGCAATGGCCTTATAAGTATCAATGTACTCTTCTGTTTTACTACCGTAGATTTTTTTAAGAGGTATTTTTTCTTCTTCTGAAGCGAGCTGTTTGTCTCTTTCTTCTGCTTGTTCAGTTCGTTCTTTTTCCTGTTTTGCAATCACCGCTTTTTTAGAGCGACAACTAAACAACACACAAGACAAACAAATTATAAATGCTACTCTTTTCATTTTTATATCTTAATTATTGGCAAATTTTTCTTTTTCAATTTTAAATTCATACCGGCAACACCTTGCAATCCTCCCGTATGAATGGCCAAAATGTTCGATCCCTTTGGAAAATAGCCCTTTTTAATCAAATCAAAAATCCCAAACATCATTTTACCGGTATATATAGGATCTAGTAAAATATTTTGACTTGCTTTAAACTGATTAATAAAACTGATTAATTCAGAATTTATTTTTGCATAACCACCAAAATGGTAATCTGTAATTAATTTCCAATTGTCGGTTACTGCAAATTTACTAATATCTTGTTGTAAAAAATCACCTTTTAGAGCAGGAAAACCTAAAACTTGTTGACTGGGTTTTGAACAATTAATAAGTCCCGCAATCGTTCCTCCAGTGCCAACGGCGCAACATATATAATCAAAATGCTTATCTGCTTCATTTAAAATTTCTTCACAGCCCTTTATAGCTAATTTATTTGTGCCCCCTTCTGGAATGAGGTAGAAATTACCATGGCATACTTTTAACTGATTTATAAAGTCAGCTGTCGATTTCTTCCTGTAATCAGCCCGTGATATAAACTGCAATTGCATCCCACAAGCATGAGCAAAATTTAAAGTGGGATTACTACTTATACTGGCATGTAACTCTTCTCCCCGAATATAACCTATAGTATTAAATCCGAGTTGCTTACCAGCAGATGCCACAGCCGCAACATGATTAGAATAGGCGCCACCAAAAGTCACCAGCGTTTTTAACCCCTGTTTTTCAGCTTCAATAAGGTTGTACTTAAGTTTCCTGTATTTGTTTCCTGAGACGAAAAGATGTATAGCATCTTCCCGCTTAATAAATAAATTCAAGCCGTTTGCTTCAACTAATTTTAGTTGTTGATTTATGCTATTTTGAAGACTAAAAATCATGCCTGCGAAGATACTCCAAAAAGTCCCAATTCTGTCGATGCTTTAAATAATCCAAATCATTTTCATGAGTATAAGCTTCCCTTTCAAAAGAAATATTTATGTAAGCCATATGCCAATTTTTGTATAGAGCCCATCGATATAAAAACTCTATACCATAAAAGATATAAAAAGGAAGTACTAGGAGTTCTAATTGTTGCCTTAAATGAATTTTTTCATGATTAATTAAAAATGTATTCGATTTTAAATCTTTAGATCTTAAAACAATAAATGGAAAAAGAGTGAGCCCACGATAGCCTTTTGGAATAAGAAAATTAGAGATTAAAATCATGCTCTTAGTGGTTCAAAAATCAATCCAAATTACATTATCTTTGTGATATAATGAAGAAAATAATCCCCATTGAAGCAGGTGATTTCTACCTAACACCAGAAGGATATCGTTGTTTTACCGAGCAATACCATTTAAAGCGTGGATATTGTTGCGAAAGTGGATGCAGACATTGCCCTTACGGCTATGACAAAAACACCAATTCAATAAAACGATAATTTATTTATAACGGCTTATAATTGACTGGAATACCATAATAAACAGTGAAATTGGTATGATTCTTGATGCTAATAATAACGCCAAAAGGTGTTTAGAATCAATGATATAATTTGGTTTCTAGAAGCTAGTTATAAAAACAGACCTTCTATGATTATTGAATCATTCTTAAATTTATTCACCTATAATAGTATTGACGATTAATTGAATTCAATTTTTAGTATAAAAAAACGCAATGAAAAAGATGAAAAAAATTTTACGCATTATGCCACTGTTTGCCATTCTTATTGTGGCAACCTCATGCAGTTCTGTAAGAGTTGCTGCAGATTACGACAAAAACGCTGATTTTAACACCTACAAGACCTTTGCATTCTTTAAAACAGGAATTGACAAAGCCGAAATTAGCGATCTAGATAAACGCCGTATTTTACGTGCCATTGAAGCTGAACTATTATCGAAAGGTTTCTCCAAATCTGAAGACCCCGATTTACTCATCAGCTTATTTACAAAATCGCAGCAGCGCGTAGACGTGTACAACAATGCTTGGGGCATGGGTGCCTGGGGTTGGGGAGGCTGGGGCTGGGGAGGCTTTGGTCCTGGTTGGGGCTGGGGCTGGAATCAACCTTCTGTTTCAACAAGTACACAAGGTACGCTTTATATAGACCTTATTGATGCCGATAAAAAAGAACTGGTTTGGCAAGGTATGGGCACAGGGTATTTATCTCGGAATATGGAGAAAAAAGAAGCACGGATTAAGGAATTTGTGAATGAAATTATGGCTAAATATCCGCCTGAGATGCAACAATAAAACTAATTCATTGATTTAGAAAAGCAACTTTAAGGGTTGCTTTTTTTTTAAATATGTCACATCTGCGCATGATGGCTCTCCGGAAACTGCTTTGGAATCTCATCATCATTTTCATCTAGCATTTGGCGCAAATCTATTTCAATACCACGCGAAATAGTAGAGATTGGAACATCATTCACAGTGCCTTCAAAAGGGTTTTCCCCTACTCTTGCCATACGTTCCATAATGTGAAATGCCCACGACACAATACCACAAAACGGGATTCCCAACCATATAAAATTTTGTCCTATATAAAAGAAATCATCAACCATCGTTTTACCAATGTCCGCGAATTCTGGTATGATTCCAAAAGGCAATAGAATGGCAAATACGCGTGTTAAATAGAAGGCCAAACTTGCATATTGTCTGGGATAAGGGAAGTTTTTAATCCGTTCCGATTTTCCTTGATGCGTAAATAATTCTTCCAAAACATTTTCTAACTCCAAAAAAGCAAACTCCCATATAAGTCCTTGTTCTTTGAGTGATCGAATATGCTTTGATTGTAAATATAAAATAGCCGTCTGCTTATTATTTTTAGATAACACATACTGCGTTTCATCTTTAGACAAGTATGCAATTAAATTATCTTCTAAATCTGAAACCTTTTCTGGGATATGTATCAGTTTAGACCATTCTCTATTCGTTCTGGCTTTATGTTGTGCTTCCCATGATTTGCGCATTCTCATAGCATATCGCAATGCCGTTAACCAAGCAATGTGTCTATAGACCAAAATACGTTTTTGTGCTTTTATTTCAACATCAGTAGTTTCGCCTATAATATGTTCCGCTGTTACCATATCTTGAACTTTCATGCCCCACGTGCGAGACGTATTCACAATAGCACCCCAAATTTTTCGTGCTTCCCATATTCTCCCATATGCAGAATTGTTTTGAAAACCTACCATAAATGCTACGGCTGTTCCAATAAGGGCCACAGGTGTCCACGGAACGGTTAAAAATGTAAAACCTAATACTTCATAACATATAACTATAATTGTAGCATAGAGCAAATAGACTAATGTTTCCCATCGGGACCATAAAGCAATGTCCTTAACTGTATAGCGTTTTTTAGTTAGCATATATTTTACGTTTTTAAATCCTTATAAATGAACTCGTTTAAACTTTTTGGATTGAGCGAAAATTAGTCATTTTGTGACCAGTTGAAGGTTCTTTTTGAGTTGCATAGCATCGCTACGGAATGAAAGAAAAACAAAACATGGGTGCAAGAGGACAATTTTTTAGCGAATTAAAAAAGTTTAAACGAGTTCAATATACAGAAAATTAATTATCAGCAAATCCCCTTTCAGAAACTATATTATGATTGAAACAAATAAAAATGTAATCGATAATTCGTAATTTTACAAAACCGACAACTCTTGAAATAGACTATGGATAATTCAATTGAATCTAACGAGATTTTAAACCGACTTCCTAAACATTTGAGGCAATTTATCAAACCTCAAAATTACGATGACTACTCAGCCATAAACCAAGCTGTGTGGCGCTATGTGATGCGAAAAAATGTCGATTTTCTTAAAAGCGTCGCGCACAAATCATATTTAGAAGGCTTGAAGCAAACCGGGATTTCTGTGGATAGCATCCCGAATATGTATGGTATGAACCGAATTTTAAAGGATATTGGATGGGCAGCGGTGGCGGTTGACGGTTTTATTCCACCCAATGCGTTTATGGAATTTCAAGCCTATAACGTCCTGGTAATTGCCAGTGATATTAGGCAATTGGAACATATCGAATACACGCCCGCACCAGATATTATCCACGAAGGTGCTGGACATGCGCCCATAATTGCAAATCCTGAATATGCTGAGTATTTAAGGCGTTTTGGCGAAGTTGGATGCAAGGCCATTTCCTCGGCTAAAGATTTTGAACTATACGAAGCGGTGAGGCATTTATCTATAATTAAGGAAGCTCCAAATTCGATTGAGGACGATATCGCTTCCGCAGAAAAACATGTCGCCCATTTACAAAAAAACATGGGAGACCCCAGCGAAATGGCTCTCATTAGGAATTTACACTGGTGGACCGTTGAATATGGATTAATTGGCACTTTAGAGAATCCTAAAATTTATGGTGCCGGCCTATTATCCTCTATTGGAGAAAGTGCCTGGTGCATGACAGATGCTGTAAAAAAATTACCTTACACTATTAGTGCCACTTATCAGGATTTTGATATCACGAAACCACAGCCACAACTGTACGTCACTCCAGATTTTGCACATTTAAGTTTAGTTTTGGAAGAATTTGCAAATACGATGGCCCTAAGAAGAGGTGGCTTAAGCGGCATTAATAAGCTAATTGCCTCTAAGGCTTTGGGTACTATTGAATTAAGCACGGGACTTCAAATCTCGGGAGTATTCACTCATGTTATTGAAAATAACGGACAGCCCATTTATATACAAACTGATGGCGAAACGGCCTTGGCATATCGGGAAAAAGAACTTGTTGGTCACGGCATAGCAACTCATAAAAGGGGGTTTGGTTCTCCCATTGGTAAACTAAAAGGGATCAATCTTGCTATTGAAGACATGAGCCCACGTGATTTAAGTGCCTATGATATTTATGAAGAACAGCAAATTACCTTAGAGTTCGAAGGCGGTGTGAAAGTTTCAGGGGAAATCATTACTGGGAAACGCAATCTGCAAGGAAAAATAATACTTATTAGTTTTAAAAACTGTACCGTCACCCACAAAGACGCCGTACTTTTTAAGCCAGAATGGGGTATTTATGATATGGCTATTGGCAAGGAAGTAGTTTCTGCCTTTGCTGGCCCTGCAGATTTGAATAGTTTTGATCTGATTACACATGTTCCTTCTTCTCAAACCATTCATATGAATAAGTCTGAAAAACAATTAGGATTAGAAGCATTCTATCAACAAGTTAGAGATTATAGAGATGGTAAAAACCGAACTATTTCCAGGACTAAGGTTTTGGAAGAACTTATTGAAAAACATCCCAACGACTGGTTATTGCCTATAGAGCTATATGAATTGGCCTATTTGGGGAATGAACCTAAATTGTGTGATCGTATTTTAAATCATTTAGAAACCATAAAACAAAATAGACCTAAGGTTGGAAAATTAATTGATGATGGATTGGCCATTATTAATCAGAAAAGTGTCATAAACTAATTTATCTGAATCCCTTCAATTTGTTTTTGGTGAATTCACTTAAAACCAATTCACCACTAGTTTTAGCGCGGTTCAGCAATAAGGATTCCCAGTGGTCTGTGTTTTCCCAGAACGTGGCTTTTATTTGCTTCAAAGCTTCGGGATTATAGGTCGCTAAGGTTTCTGCTAAAGTTTTTACTGCGACGTCTAAAGCTGCTGTGGTCTCATAAACATTACTGTACAATCCTTTTTCTTGAGCATATTCTGCCGAATAAAAGACTTCAGCATTTATGGTCATTTGCGACATGGCAGACAGCCCCATTTTTCTGGTTACTGCTGGTTCTATAACAAAAGGGCCAATACCAATGCTCAACTCACTCAATTTTATGGAAGCATATTTTGTAGCCAAACAATAATCTGTAGCTGCCGCTAATCCTACACCACCTCCAACCGCTTTACCCTGTACACGACCAATGATTAACTTAGGATTTATGCGCATGGTATTAATTAAGTTGGCAAAGCCAGAAAAAAAACGCGCTCCGGTTTCAGAATCTTCAATAGCAATGAGTTCCTTAAAACTGGCACCTGCACAAAATGTGCGCTCACCACCACTTTTTAAAACAATCACATGAATAGCGTCATTGTGCCCTGCATCATTAAGCGTTTTATTTAATTGCTCTAGAACATCCGTTGGAAGCGCATTGTGATCTGGATGAAAAAACTCAACATAACCTACCTTATTTTCAATAGTTAATGTGACGTATGACTGCATGATTGGTTTATTTTTAAAGGTTGAATATACGCAAAAAAATAGCTTAGACATTATTTTTTTGAACCCCATCTAGGCTCAATAAAAAAGAAAATAGTAATTTGTGCGAAAATAGATATTATGGGAATTTTAGATATATTTTTTGGTAATAAAAACGACAAGATTAACGATTTTTTGTCGCGCGATGCCATTATTATAGATGTTAGAAGTGAACGGGAATATAAGAGTGGTGCCATAGTCGGTTCCAAAAACGTCCCTTTACATCATTTAAACGATAATATTGATGTTCTTAAAAAATTAAACAAACCAGTAATTACGTGTTGTGCCAGTGGTATGCGCTCTAATAAAGCGGCCAAGGTTTTAATAATTCACAATATTGAAGCTATTAACGGGGGTGGTTGGGCTCGTTTAAAAGAGAAATTATAGCTTAATATTTTGCAACCCATTCACATCTGTTATGGTTTCATCATTGTACTGAAGCGTCCATCCTAAGGAACTGGTGAGAATATAGAATTTGGACAGTTCGCTGATGAGTCTGTTTTTTGCATTCGATTTTAAATCAGAATTTTCTATTTTTTTTGACAAGGATTTATTTACTGTATTTTTAATATCATTATAGTCCTTCGCTTCAAATGGATTTAAATAATCTGCTTGAACATCATAATATTCAAAATCGGGATTGATTTTAATTTCTTCTTTTGGAATGCTTGTAATTTGCAAGGTTTTGTTCTCTTTGTTTATAGTGTATTCAATTTTACTCAAATCATAAGCTACCGTAACCTCAGCATTCACAACCACTAGTGCTTTTTTTTCAAAAGAGAGATAGGCTCCAAAAATCTCTTTTGAGTTTTTATAGCTAAACACTTCACTAAAATATCCTTCGGTCACGATAAGCTTACCAACATTATTAATCTGTTCTTGTATAAGTGCCGAATTTTCCTGAAGCACTATGTTATCATCCCGCTTATCGCCGCAATATTTAAAAGCAAACAGAATAATTAGAGTAATGATGACACCAAATAGAATTTTTCGCATGTACTAATGTAAACAAAAAACATGAGTTCTTTAAGCCAAAAGACATTCATGAAATAGATTTAATAGAATAAAAAAATCACTCAAAGCCAGATCCATTTCAACTTAAATTTTAATCCAGTCTTCACTTTTAAATTAAGTTGTTCCGTTGCGCTTTCTGTACGGCTTCCAACTTATTATGCACCTGAAGTTTTTTGTATATGTTTTCAATATGTTTGCGTACCGTTCCTGTAGATAAGATAAGATTGTCTGCAGTAAGATGATAACTTAGGCCTTTACTTAGCTGTTCCAATACTTCTGTTTCTCTAGGAGTAAGTAGGATAGATTCTTTTTCGGATACATTTTCAATATCTATAGGGTTTCTTAATAATTTAAGCGTCTTCATAGCGATTGACGGCGTCATGGCAGCACCACCATTTACAGTTTCTTGAATCCCATTATATAAGTCTTGCGCATTGACTTCCTTAAGTAAATAACCGTCTGCACCTGCTTTTATCGCATTAAAAATATGTTCATCATTATCAAATACGGTGAGCATGATGATTTTAATATGAGGATATTTCTGTTTTACTTTTTCGGTTGTAACAATACCGTCTAAAATCGGCATTTCTATATCCATTAAAATAAGATCCAAATTATGATTATCATCAAGTTTATCCAATAAATCCTCACCATTCATGGCAATAATTTTGACATTTAAATCTGGAAAAAATGATAGTTTTTCTTGTATCATTCTTATTAAGAATGAATTATCATCGGCTATGGCAATTTTAATTTTCATGTCTCTTCGACTTCTAATTTTAAAATGACAGCTGTTCCTTGATTTGGTACACTTTCAATATGGTAATCTGCATGAATGTCTTGGGCTCGCTTACGCATATTGGATAAGCCATTACCATGTTCCACACTATTGATATCAAACCCTTTACCATTGTCTTTAATAGTGATTTCTATCCCATTAATGATTTGGTTTATTTGTATTTCTAATTGTGATGCCTCAGCATATTTAATGGTATTATTTACAGCTTCTTGAATGATTCTATACATATTCATACCTTTAATAGAACTGAAGGTTACATTGTCTGGAATAGTCTCATCTACATTAAATTCAAATTTCACATTACTAGTAGATTCTTTCGCCTTATCTATAAAATTCGTAATGCGTGCTTGTAAATCTTCCAAAGAAATTTCACTTTTATTCATAGCCCAAATCGTGTCACGCAGGTCGTAAATAGTATCTTTCGCAAAGGCACTAATGTACTTTAGTTTATCATTTAATTCGCTATTTTCAATTTTATATCCAAACTTTAAATTTTCAATGGACGAAATTATAAAAGTGAGTTGCGCCCCTATATTATCATGCAAATCCCTGGAAATTCTAAAGCGCTGTTCTTGCAGTCTATTTTGGGTTTCAATTTTTACTAAGGCCGCTTTTAACTCATTTTCTTTTTGGAGTTGACGATTTTTTAATTTTTGCTGGTTGTACAACAAATAGCCCAAGAGCGCTAGCATAAAAACTAAAACACCTAGACCAATGAGTTGTGTATTCTTTTTAGTTAAGTTCAGTTCCTTTTCAGCCAAATCTGCACGCTGTAACAGAATTTGTTTTTCCTTTTTCTCGGTCTGGTATTTGGTTTCAATCTCACTGGTAATATTTTGCATTTTCTCTTGCAAACTAATATCTCTACTCTTTACATATAAATCGGTGTAATAGGCTACACTATCGGGCTTCGCTTGATAAGCATATGCGGGGATGAGTTGCAAATAAGATGATAATAATTTGTCTGTGATGCCTTCGTTTTTAAAAACTTCAAGATTTTCTAATAGCAATGGCTTCGCCTTATCAAACTCTCCAAGCGCATTATAAATGCCCGCAAGTGTTAACTCTGAACTTGCCAATTCTGTGCTCAAATTCGTTTTTTTTCGAATCTCGATAGATTTTAAAATGTATGTTTTCGCAAGTTTATAATCACCTTTGTCACTATATATAGTTCCTAGGTTATTATACGCAGAACCTAATGTTGGATAAGCATTAATTTTTTCTGAAGTTAGAATTCCTCTTTTTAAAGTTTTAATGGCTTCTATGGTATCTTGTTTATATAAATAGACCGTTGCAAGATTTACCAATGCATTACCCAATAGCTCATGTTCTTTATTTTTTTCAAAATAATTAATGTTACTTTTGAGGTAATCCAGGGCTTTATCATAGTTTTTTAAAGACATGTAAATACTGGCAATGTTACTCTTTAAAGAATTTGCTATGACATCAATATGATGACTTTCATAATATTCCAATGCCCTAACATAATACACCATAGCGCTATCTAAACTCGTGGTTTTATAGAAGATATTTCCTATTTTGAAATTCAAGGAAGCGATACCAGCAGAATCTGAAAGGCTGGTTCTTACTTTTAAGGATTTTTTAAATAATGCTTTGGCAACTTTGTAATCGCCTTTTAAGTAATATACAACAGCATTATCACTTATGGTTTGTGCCAAAAAGGCTGAGTCATTTAGTTTTTGTGCTAGAACCATGGCTTTTTTACCATAGACTAAGGCCGAATCTGTAGAAATTTGACTGTAATACCAAGTAAGGTCGCCGTAGATTTTGGCTCTATGTTCTTCTCTGGAAGTTTTTGATAATTCTGTCTTTAAGCTATCAACGATTTTTAAGTTATTTTGTGCTACACCTGTGTAACTGAGAGCTAACAAAAATCCAAGTAATAGTCTTAAAACCATAAAATATCAAATACGCTTTTCAATTATAAACTTTTGTAATAGGATAAGCTCGTTATTTATTTTAAACAGACTGTCTAAAAGTTTTCTGTTTAGCTTCTCAAACACTATCCCTTTTTTAAGATTTATATTACAGACTTTTTCTGCTGTTATAATATTAGTTCTTAAGTCTGCAAGTATCTGTTCAAACTGTTTTTTGGAATTCAGCGATATAATAAAAACCCGAATAGAAATTATAAAAATGAGTATTGTTGACATAACAATTAGCACATCTAAAACAGAAACGGCATCTAAAAAAAAACACCAATCGTCAACCAGATTACTGATTATAACAATTGATGTTTTTTTATATGAACTGATTAATAGCATTTTAAAGCTAATATATATATTGAAAGGAAGGTTAATTTTTCGATTAACTGTTATTTAAAAAGATTAAGCGCAATAATTACATTATTACGCCCAATCAACAAATGGCAACAACAAGATTTATTTGTTAAGATCATAGGCATAAATATGACTGCCATTAGCTAGGTAATACAAGTAGCCTCCGAACTCGTCTACTTCATAGGTTGGTTTTTTGTCTTTTAACAAAATTTCCTTATCAACTGTTCCAGAATCCTTGTTTACTTTAACCAATCCTACCCCATTATCTAACTTGGTTAAAATAAACTGGGCATCTTTGGTAGCGGCGGTAGCATTAAAACGTTTTGACATTTCGCTAAAAGATGCCGAACCAATATCAGAAAACATATCTTGGGCGCGTTTCATATCAGCGCCATAACTGTTATATTGTCCTAAACTGTTGGAATTTGCACCTGCTCTATAAGCAGCAGAACTCGCCATAGCCGTAGACGCTACCGCCAAAACCGCCATTAAACCTGCACCAAATGCGCTCTTTCCTGGTGAACGATAGTACTCATGAAATTTCTCCGCCCCATCAAAATCTAACATCATAATATTTTGATCTGAAGTTAATAACAAGCCACTATCTCTCACTTCTAATTTTGTTGGGTTTTCCTTTTCGTCAAAATCATATTTTGAAAAACCACTGATTGCTCCAGAATTCTCATCAATAGCAATCATCTCTTCACCCGTACTTATTAAATAGCGCCCGTGAGCTTCATCATAAGTACTGGTAACCGCTTTGGCTTTTTTATACTTAATAGGTTTGTTCCAGATAGATTCTCCCGTTTCAAGGTTTATAATATCTGCATCACTGTCTGTGATATAAATCATGCCTTGTTTGGTTATAGCCATAGTGTGAATATTTTCACCTGTTTTTAAAGGTTTTTTAAACAGTGGCTTTCCATCAAACGAAATTTTATTTATGCCTCCGCTACCAATTCCGAACAAAATACCATCATCCATAATATAGAAATGTTGCACATAACCCTTAGTTTTTGGAGCTTTATCCCATAAATCTTCACCTGTAGCTGCCGATAAAAAACTAATGTTACTCTGTGCTTTTCCAGAACCGAGTGCTGCTAAACCAGATTTACCAGAATCGGCCACATCACTTACAATAGCTAGTCCTTTTTGTGTGATTTGAAAGTTGGACACGATCCCTTTTAATTTATTGCCGTCAGGCCATGCCAAAGCGCCAGAAGCACTCACTTTAAAAACTTCTTGGTTTTTTCCATTATTGGAGGTGATAAAAGCATAGATGGATTTACCATCTTCGGCAGGCTCAACAAAAGCCACGCCCTTTAGTTTGGTTGTCCAACTTTCATTCCCCGTTGCTAAATCTATTCGAGTTAACCCTTTTGCTGTGGGAATAATTAATCCGCCATCTATAATATTAGGCCGTCCAACCATGGCATCAAAGCCTTTTAACGTAAACAATTTTTCTTCTTGTCCTGTGGCCATATCATATATACCAACGGCACTTGCATATTTCTCTTTAGCTGTACGCTGCCCAGATACAATAAGTTTGTTTTCTGGTAGCAGTAGAGTCGGCTGCCCCGCAGCTTTCCAACCATTGGCCTTGGTATCAAATAAACGTTTTCCTGAAACCACATCAATAACACTTTGTTTTGCAGAAATTCCAGCAAAACCTGTTTGACCAACCATAACATATGGTGTATTTGGTATAATGCTTATTTCCTCTTCTTTTACTTTTCCATAATCGTCAAAATTAAACGCTAAACCCTCATGCCCTGGTTTAATACCGGCCAAACCTTTACTGTGAGTTACTAAGAGCACGCCAGAACTAGTTACTGTCATTTTTTCAATTTTGCCACCAACATCATAACTGTAATCTGGCGATTCTGCTTTTTGCGCAAATCCTATTTGTGACATCACAAGGCACGCCATAAAAAATATATTTTTGTATAAAGTTCTCATTGTTGAATTTGTTTGTTTTTATTAGGTAAAAATGATATCATGACAACATTGTTGCTGCACGATATCATCTTAAATATATTAGGAAGTTTTCTTTGTAAGATTGAATGCCCCTTCGGTAACAGCTTTGGTGCTTCCGTCATCATTATTCTTTCCTGTGAAAGAAAAAGTGCCCTTTATATTAGTATCTGTCTCCTCAGAAATTTTAATTTCCCCAATAACACCTGAATTTTGATAAGGCGCACTCCATATTTTAGAATTTAGAGGGTCGTTAGTATTAGGTTCTACATAAGAAGCAACTATAAATACGCTATCATCTGATATCTCATAGGTACCCAATCCATCATATCCATTCATTGTAATACTAATAACCTGAGATGAGGTGTTTCCTTGCAAAGCTAAAGTAGTTTGTCCGCCCCCAGATGTAAGTTGGGCAAAAGATGTTTGATTTAAGGATGTGAATTGAGTCCCATCAATTTTTGCAGTAATTGTTCCAGAGCCTGCTGCTCCTCCACTTCCACCGTCATCATCTTTTGAACATGATGTAAATATTACTAATGATCCCATCATTACTAATAGCATAAATTTTTTTAAATGTCTCATTGTTGATTTGTTTTATTGTTAATAATGAAACAAAGCTGCAACTTATTGACACCGTAATCAATACGATGAATTACGTATATTTAAAATACGATATTTGGAAATTTTGAATGAAGCGCTGCTTTTTTGGCTTCTAAACTCTGAAGAAATTGCTGGTGCGCTTGAGATTGTGCATGGAATGGTTTATGCCGAATACCTTTTTGAATAACATCAACTTCATCCATAGTATTTGATATGCTTTCTGAAATCCAAACGGTTTTAAAGGTTTCCCAAATATAATTGATAGCTGTTTGATTTGGGTGAATCATATCCTCGTTATAAAAACGATAATCACGAAGTTCGTCCATCATGATTTCATAAGAAGGAAAATAATGACAGTTTAAAAACTCTTTTCTTGCCAATAGCCTATGAACAGCTGTAAGTAAATGGGCTTTACTTTGTGTGTTTTCTACAAAGCCATCCTTAATGTGTCTTATTGGTGATACTGTAAATATGATTGAAGCGTTCGAGTTGATTCCTTTAATTGATTGTACAATATTCTGAAGGGATTCATATATATCTTCAACAGATAATAACACTTTTTCAAATTGCTTCTGAGGCACTTTATGACAATTGGCGACAATGGTGTTGCTCTCTAGAAAACGATAAACCCAAGCCGTTCCTAAAGTAATAACGATGTGAGTTGATTTGTTTATTTGTTGATGCGTTAATTTCAAATTTAAATTCAACATATTAATCAAATCGTCTTTTGAAATACTACTTAGTTTCGAGTGTGCATCAAAACAATGCCACTGCTCATTCATCACAAAAATATCATCGCTAGTATACACCTTAGCATTTAGGGCGTGGCTTATCAAAGCTTCTATAGCTTTTGGGTGAAATAAAATTCCAAAAGGGTTTTGAAGATTTTGAAACTTGAAATAATCTAATTTTTCACCAATATTCTCAACAAAACACGAGCCTAACAATAATAAATCAGAGGCATAGTCTATACGACTATCAGCCCTTTTTATTATCGGTAGCTGGGTTCTAAAATTCATTTAGTCAATTATTCTAGTAACATTTTCTTCTTTTCACCGTCTAACTTATTATATAAGCCATCATGAAAGAAAATAACAACACCAAGTTAAGCCGCTTTAAAAGCAAATTTTTAAAATTTTATAAATGTGAATTGAAAACATTTAATAAGATTTTAGGGATCAAATAGTTTAATCTAAATAAGCCTTAGCTTTCTCCAAAGCCTTATCAATACCAGCAGGATTTTTTCCTCCTGCAGTTGCGAAAAATGGTTGTCCGCCGCCGCCACCTTGAATATACTTCCCAAGTTCGCGTACCACTAAACCTGCATTCAAGCCTCTACTGGCTACTAGTTCTTTTGAAATATAGCATGACAAGAGGGCCTTTCCATTTTGCTCGGTACCGAACAGTAAAAACAGATTATCAAATTGACTTCCTAGTTCGAAAGCGACATCTTTAATTCCGCTAGCATCTAAATCAAGTTTCTTAGCTAAAAAATATACACCATTAATTTCGGTGAGTTCATTTTTAAGTTCGCCTTTAATGTTTTTCGCTTTATCTTTCAATAAAGACTCGATTTCTTTTTTAAGATTAGTGTTTTCTTCCTTTAAATTTTGGAGTGCTTTTACAGGCTCTTTAGAATTATTGAGCAACTCCTTCATTTCAAAATACAGGCTATTGTTTTCTTGGTAGAAATCTTTAACAGCATCATTGGTTATCGCTTCAATACGACGAATCCCAGACGCTACAGCGCCTTCAGAAATAATTTTAAAATACCAAATATCTGATGTGTTGTTAACATGGATACCGCCACAAAGCTCTATAGAATTACCAAAACGAATCGTTCTAACCGTATCTCCATATTTTTCGCCAAAAAGCGCCATGGCCCCTTCGTCAATGGCTTGTTGCATTGGGATATTTCTTTTTTCATCCAATGGTAATTTACCCTCTATACGACGGTTTACAAAATGCTCTACATCACGTAATTCCTCTGGAGTAAGTTTTGAAAAATGCGAGAAATCAAATCTTAAATATTTAGAATGTACCGCACTTCCTTTTTGCTCGACATGCGCTCCTAGCACTTCGCGGAGTGCTTGGTGCAATAAGTGGGTTGCTGTATGATTACAGGCTGTTCGATGCCGCTGTTTTGCATCAACTACTGCTTTAAAGCGCTCGTTAATATGCTTTGGTAGATTTTTTGTAAAATGAATAATAACGTTATTCTCTTTTTTGGTATCCAAAATATAAACCACATCGCCATGGGTATCTTCCAAATAGCCTTTATCGCCTACTTGTCCGCCACCTTCTGGATAAAAAGGGGTCAAATTAAATACTAACTGATACATATCCCCATCTTTTTTGGAGACCACTTTTCTGTATCTTGTTAGATTAACAGTGGCTTCTGTAGTGTCGTATCCAATAAATTCTTCTTCTGCATCATCTATTAAAATAGTCCAATCATCTGTAGACATCTCACTTGCTGCTCGCGACCTGTTTTTCTGCTTTTCTAGTTCCTCATTGAAGCCATCTTCATCCAATTTTAAGTTTTTTTCGCTTAAAATAAGTGCGGTCAAATCAATAGGAAAACCATAGGTGTCGAATAATTCAAAAGCTTTTTTGCCAGAAATAGTATCTCCTTTAGATTCTTCAACAATTCTATTTAATAGCAGCAAGCCTTGATCTAAGGTTCGTAAAAAAGATTGCTCTTCTTCCTTAATGACATTTTCTATAAGTTGCTTTTGAGCTTTTAATTCTGGGAATGCACCGCCCATTCCTTTACTTAACACATCAATCAACCTATAAATAAAAGGTTCCTTTTTGTTTAAAAACGTAAACCCATATCGAACAGCACGACGTAAAATACGTCTGATAACATATCCTGCACCTGTGTTGCTAGGCAATTGCCCATCTGCAATTGAAAAGGCCACAGCACGAACATGATCTGAAATGACCCGGATGGCTACATCTGCTTTTTCGTCCTTGCCATAACTTTTATTGGTGATGGTCTCTATTTCTTTAATGATTGGTATAAAAACATCGGTATCATAATTGGACTGAACACCTTGCAATACCATACATAAACGTTCAAAACCCATGCCCGTATCGATATGCTTATCGGGCAAGTTTTCTAAATTACCGCTAGCTTTTCGGTTGTATTGCATGAATACCAAATTCCATATTTCTACAACTTGCGGATGATCTTGATTCACCAATTCTTTACCAGAAACTTTTGCTTTCTCCTCTTTGGAGCGAATATCTACATGTATTTCACTACATGGGCCACAGGGACCTTGATCTCCCATTTCCCAAAAGTTATCTTTCTTATTTCCTTTTAAAATACGATCTTCACTTATAAACTGTTTCCAATAATCGTAAGCCTCCGTATCCATAGGAAGCTTATCTGCATCGTCGCTACCTTCAAAAATTGTAACGTATAAAATATCCTTATCTATCCCGTAAACTTCAGTCAATAATTCCCATGCCCAGGCAATAGCTTCTTTCTTAAAGTAATCACCAAAACTCCAGTTTCCTAACATTTCAAATAAGGTATGGTGATAGGTATCGTAACCTACCTCTTCCAAATCATTGTGCTTCCCTGAAACACGTAAGCATTTTTGGGAATCTGCCAGTCTACTGTTTTTGGGTTGCGCATTGCCTAAAAAGTATTCTTTAAAAGGTGCCATTCCAGAATTTACAAACATAAGTGTTGGGTCATCCTTGACCACCATAGGTGCGGATGGCACAATGCTATGCTGCTTTCCTTCAAAAAAATTTAAAAATGTTGAGCGTATATCTTTTGACTTCATTTAGTACTATTAAAAACGGTATTTATAAAAGGGTTTGCCTAAACCAAACCTTTTTTTATATTTAAACACAAATCTATTTCAAAATTTACATGTACCTGCAAATCCAAACCTTTTTTATCATTTAGTTTTACTAAATTTACAATGAAAATATTTCGTAGGTTTGTTTTTTTTGGTTATAAATTAAAAGGCATAACTTTGTTGATATTTTCAGCAAAAATAGTATAAATTACGCAATGAGTAAGGTAAAATATTATTACGATTCTGAATCGCTTTCTTATAGGAAAATAGAGCGAAAAAAAAGAACCACTTTTAAATATGGATTCATGTTTATTTTGGCGACTTCTCTTTTTGCGTTTATTTTTGTTTTCATAGCTGGTCAATACTTGGAATCTCCTAAAGAAAAAGCCTTAAAGCGTGAACTGCACAATGCTCAACTTCAATTTGAACTACTTAATAAAAAAATGGATGCTGCCGCTGCAGTTTTAGCGAATGTAGCAGAGCGGGACAATAATATCTATCGCCTTTATTTTGAAGCTAACCCCATTCCTGATGAGCAACGTAAAGCAGGTTTTGGAGGTATTAACAGATACAAAAATCTGGAAGGTTTTGATAATTCAAAATTAATTATAGAGAGCCATAAGCGTTTGGATATTTTACAAAAGCAAATAGTCGTTCAATCGAAATCACTCGATGAAATTGCGATACTTGCTAAAGAAAAAGAAAAACTATTAGCGGCTATACCAGCCATTCAACCTGTTAGTAATGAGGAATTATCACGTATGGCTTCGGGTTACGGTATGCGCTCGGATCCCTTCACTAAAGTACGGAAAATGCATTGGGGCATGGATTTTACAGCCCCTAGAGGCACGCCTATATATGCCAGTGGTGATGGTGTGGTAGTTAGAGCAGATGCGGGGTCAACGGGTTATGGCAAACATATTAGAATTGATCACGGTTACGGCTATACAAGCCTATACGCACATTTATACAAATACAATGTGAGAAAAAATCAAAAGGTGAAACGAGGCGACTTAATTGGATTTGTGGGTAGTACAGGACGTTCTCAAGCACCACATTTACATTATGAGATTTTCAAGGATGGTGATCGTATCAACCCTATAAATTTTTACTATGGAAGTTTAACCGCAGAAGAATTTAATGACCTTTTAAAACGTGCTACTCTTGAAAACCAATCGTTAGATTAAATGTATATAGATTTACCAGAAAAAAGATATTACAGTATTGGTGAAGTGGCTAAAGCATTTGGCGTAAACACGTCCCTTATTCGTTTTTGGGAAAAAGAATTCGATGTTTTAAAACCTAAAAAAAACGCCAAAGGCAATCGAAAATTCACACCAGAAGATATAAAAAATCTTAAGTTCATCTATCATTTGGTAAAAGAACGTGGATTTACACTTGAGGGGGCAAAAATTCATTTGAAAGAAGACAAACAAGCAGCCCTCAATAATTTCGAAATTATCAGTAAACTAGAAGACGTTAAAAATCAACTTATTAAAATAAAACAACACCTTTAAACAACACTATTATGAAAAAATGGCTTATTCCAGTTATTGTTATTGCAGTAATCATTTTCGGACTCTATTCATGGGGAAAGAATTTTAATAACACTGCGGTTAATTTAAATGAAAACGTAAAAGAAGCTTGGGGAAATGTTCAAACATCGTATCAAAGGCGAAATGATTTAATTGGTAATTTGGTAAATACAGTAAAAGGTGCTGCCGATTTTGAAAAAAGCACTTTAGAGGCTGTGATAAAAGCAAGAAGTCAAGCCACCCAAACCACTATTGACCCTTCCAATATTACACCAGAACAACTGCAACAATTTAATGAGGCTCAAGGCGGTTTAAGTAGCGCCTTGTCAAGATTATTGGTAACCGTTGAACGGTATCCTGAATTGAAGGCCAATCAGAATTTCCTGAAACTTCAAGATGAATTAACAAGTACTGAGAATACGATTCAAACAGCCAGAACAAGGTATAATGAAGCCATTAAGCCTTACAACGTACATGTTAATACGTTTCCTAATACCATTCTTGCTGGCATTTTAAACTTTGATGAAAAACCTTATTTTGATGCTGAAGCGGGTGCAGAAAAACCTGTAGAAGTTGAGTTTGATTTTAAATAGAACCTATGTCTAAAATAGAAGATTTTCTTTCCGTTGAAGAGGAACAGGAAATTATAGAA
The DNA here is from genome assembly GCF_006974145.1 of Changchengzhania lutea. Classification (NCBI taxonomy): domain Bacteria; kingdom Pseudomonadati; phylum Bacteroidota; class Flavobacteriia; order Flavobacteriales; family Flavobacteriaceae; genus Changchengzhania; species Changchengzhania lutea. Next base: position 1,002,610 of record NZ_CP039456.1, read on the forward strand.
GCTATTAGAGTAGCCGAAAAAAACACCTCTGGTGAAATTCGAGTGCATATTGAAAAATCATCGACACTGGATGCTTTTGACCGCGCCATGGAATTATTTCATGTGCTTAAAATGGACAACACAAAACTATCTAACGGTGTTTTAATTTATGTAGCCGTAGAAGATAAGACCTTCGTTATTTATGGCGATAAGGGCATCAATGATGTGGTAAGTCCAGATTTCTGGGATAGCACTAAAGATGTGATGCAAAACCATTTTAAATCCGGTCACTTTAAACAAGGGTTATTAGAAGGCATCTTAAAGGCTGGCGAACAATTACAAAAATACTTTCCTTGGCAGCACGATGATGTGAATGAGCTACCAAATGATATTTCTAAAGGGTAAAGGTTTAATATGAGCTATTCATTTTTTAATATTTCGAATAACAACACCATGAAAATGAAGCCTTTATTTTTGGGTATATTGTTTACGATCTTTTCAGTATCCATAGGATTTGCGCAATACGATATTCCAGAAATCCCCAAAGAACAGACCAGTGTTTATGATTACATCAATCTCCTAACACCATCGCAAGCAACTAGTCTTGAACAAAAACTTATTCGATATTCCGATACCACTTCTACTCAAATAGTTGTTGCCATCATCAGTACTTCTAAAGGTGAAAATATCGGTTTACTCGCCCCAAGATGGGCCCAAAAATGGGGAATAGGACAAGCTAAGGAAGACAACGGTGTTTTTATTTTACTAGCAAAAGAAGATCGAAAAATATGGATTTCTCCAGGCTATGGTGTTGAAGACAGATTAACTGCTGGTATTGTGGGACAGCTTACAAGGGATGTTATTATTCCTGAGTTTAAACGTGATGACTATTATAGTGGCCTTGATAAAGGTTCTGATGCCATATTTGAAGTGCTGACGGGCGCTTATCAGGGGACTAGAAAAGTTTCCAACAACGACGGACCACCTATTGGTTTTGGAGTTTTATTGTTCATCGTATTTATCATCATAATCCTATCAATTTCCAAGAACAGACGTGGTGGTGGAAAGGGTGGCAATAGAGGTAACCGTTCTAAAGGGATCAGTATTTTAGAAGCCATTATACTAAGCAATATGGGCCGAGGCAACTATCGTGGCGGAAGCTCTGGCGGTTTTGGCGGAAGTTCTGGTGGTGGCTTTGGAGGTGGTGGTTTCGGTGGCGGCTTTGGCGGCGGCGGCTTTTCCGGTGGTGGCGCTGGTGGAAGTTGGTAAACTAAAATCTATAGAAATGCCCGCCATCATTAGTTTCACCCTTTTTCCCTAAGCTATTAAATTTCCAGCTAAAACTCAGCATAAAATACTGTTGTAATACTGTACTTTGGGAATCTTGAATATAATTCTCGGTAGCTGTACGTCTCGCATTTGTATTTTGATTTAGTACATCGTATGCTTTTAATGTTAGGGTGGCTTGATCTTTTAATAAAGAGTATGCTAAAGTAGAATTCCAAAACCAGGCACTCTTTTGAAAACCATCTGCAATATTTGGATTGTAATTATATTGAATTTCATTACGCCATTCAAAATGCTTTGGAAAAAATGTAGCTGTACCTAAGTTTAAGGAATGATACAGGAATTCTCTATCTTCAAAAGATGGAATGTCATACGTGTTTTTTGTGAAATTTATGGAGTAGCGTGGTCTAAATTCCATGATATCCTTCCATGTAAACAAAACATTTATGTTTGGTGATAATGACTGCACATTGCTAGCATATTGGACACCATTATTAAAATTCACGTTTCTGTTAATATTCGTATAAATACCAGCACCATATTTAATGGTCCTTAAGGTGTCCATTTTAACACTTTTGGTATAATTCACACCACCGCCAATACGGTAATTGCCATCAACATTCGTATAGGTGGTGCGTCTCACAAAATTCTCATCGATCGTGGTATTTGATACGACTTGATTATCTGTAATCTGGCCATTAAACCAGCTATAAAATCCCGTGCCTTTTTGAAAATCGTAATTATTATACCCAGCATACATCCTGTGATTGTTTACCGGTTTCAAATTTGGATTCCCCACCACAGTATTTAAAGGGTCTGAAACATTTTGAAAGGCCTGCAACTGATTAAGTTGTGGCGGATTGTTATTTAGACGATAACTAGCATAAACAGAAGATTTAGGACTAAAACGATAATTAAACCGTGCCCTAAGTTCCACAGCCTCGAAATCGCGCTTTAAATTAGATTCTGGTCTTAGGAAATCTGTGTTTTCTAAAGTTCTAAAAACATAGCTCGTTTTAAATCGTGCAGACCACTTTTTATTTCTATAATTAATTGATATGGCTGGTTTTTGCACGGCATCAACATATTCAAAATCTGTACTTAAATCGATATTAAAAACATTGTAATCACCGTTAATATCTTTATCAAAAGTACTTTGCTTATCACTACGTTTATCTCTATTATACCTATATTCAAAATTTAAAAACAATTCTTTAGCAATAAGGGGAAGATTATAATTTATTTCGGTTCCGAACGTGTTGGTCTTATTTTCACCGTCTGTATATTGGTCCCTTAATGTATTATTAGGGGTGTCACCGTAAACATTGGTTTCAGAATTTAAAAAATCATCAGTATCCCTACTGTTGATTTCATTCTCTATACTAAACTCTAAATAGGCGCCTTTAGAACCAAACTTTTTAGTAATATCGATATCATTACTAAAATTTCTCCCTGAGGTTTCCACAACAGATTCAGTTTCAGAATCATTATTCAGCACATTATCAGCATCACGTGATGTTTCTGAACGTGAAAATTCATTCCGGTTTTTTGAATAGCGTAAAGACGGCTCAATATTTATTAATAACGTTGAATCAATTTCAATATCAAACTCTAAATTAGCACTATGATTATCGCTACGGTTAAAAGACCTCGACTCTGAAGTTGTAAAATATCTGGCATCCGGTAAGATATTTTCGCGTTCTGTGGTGGTTACATTATCAGAATCGCTGCCAGAATAAAAATAATCTGCTGATACATCAACCCCTTCACTTAGCACATCTGCATAATTAACACCCGAATTCTTAGAAGCGGTAATACCTTGTCCTCCTCCAAAAGAACGCCCATCTATATTAAAAGAGCCATTACTATTGAAGCTTACGGCATTACCGCGACCAAACATTTTACTGATTTCCCCAAAACTAAAACCAGGCGAATTGGTATTATTCCCTCCAACTAATACGCTAATACGTTGATCGTTATCAAATCGATTAAACATGCCCGCAAACTCATAAGTTTCTTCTGTACCGGCACCTGCCGAAACACGCCCAAAAACCCCTTTATTGTTTTCTTCCTTAATGGTTAAATTAATGGTTTTACTCTCATCATCGCCATCCTCTCCAGAAAAAGCCTGTGCCTTGGTTTTAGTATCTACAACCTGAATTTTTTCTATAATTTCTTTGGTTAAATTTCGCGTGGTTATGGTCGGGTCGTTTCCAAAAAAGGGTTTCCCATTCACCAAAATTTTACTAACCTCTTTACCATTAACCGTTATCTTTCCATTTTCATCAACCTCAACTCCAGGGAGCAATTTTAATAAATCCTCAACATTGGCATCCTTTTTTGTTTTAAAGGATTTTACATTGAATTCTAAAGTGTCCTGCTTTATCGTAATAGGCGCCCTACTCTTAATGACAACCTCGTCTAGCGCATTAGCGTCAACCATCATGCGTATGGTTTCAAGTTTAATATCTGAAGTATTTATATCAATAACCTTTGCAAAGGTCTTGTAGCCTACATAGGATACAAATAGTTGCAGCTTCACATCAGACGTTTTGTCTTCTAAAAAAAACACCCCGTTCTTATCTGTAATCGTGTAGCTTACCAAAGAACTATCTTGTAATCGCTCCAAATAAACCGTAGCAGATTCAAGCGGTTTTTAATCATCTTCTGAAATTAATTCGCCTGTAATTGAAAATGATTTAGTTTGTGAAAATGATAGCGATGCCCATAGCAGAGCTATACCTAAAAGAAAGAATCTCATATAGATTTGATGATTGATGATTAGCGTTTTTTGTTGTCACAATTTTCGTACCAAAACGCTAATTTAAATCAAATGCTATAGGAAAGTCTTAAAGAAATCCTAAAATCAATAAAAAAAGATCTTACTTCTTCCGCATATAAACACTAATAGGCACACCATTAAAATCGAAATGATCACGAATTTTATTCTCAAGAAAACGCTTATAGGCATCTTTAACATATTGCGGTAAATTACAGAAAAAAGCAAATTGAGGCTGCGGCGTTGGCAACTGCATCACGTATTTAATCTTAACGTATTTTGCCTTGTATGCTGGTGGTGGATAATTCTCAATGATAGGAAGTAAGATCTCATTTAACTTACTCGTCTTAATTTTTTTGGTACGGTTTTTATAAACCTCTACCGCTGTTTCAATCGCTTTAAAAATACGTTGTTTTGTAAGCGCAGATATAAAGATGATTGGTACATCGGTAAAAGGCTCCATTTGTTGTCTGATGGCTTTTTCAAACTCTTTAACAGACTTATGATCCTTCTCTACTAAATCCCATTTATTCACTAAAACAACAATACCTTTTCGGTTGCGCTCTGCCAACCAAAATATATTTTGAACTTGTCCATCGAACCCACGAGTGGCATCTAAAACAATTAAACACACATCACTATGCTCAATGGCCCGCACACTTCGCATTACGGAGTAAAATTCTAAATCTTCCTTGACCTTAGACTTTCTACGGATACCTGCTGTATCTACTAAATTAAATTCAAATCCGAAGCGATTGTATTTCGTATCAATAGAGTCTCTGGTAGTTCCTGCAATATCCGTTACAATATATCGGTCTTCACCAATTAAGGCATTGATAAAAGATGATTTCCCTGCATTAGGACGACCAACAACCGCAAAACGTGGTAAGGCCTCCTCAACAACATCTTCTTTCTCTGGTAAAGCTTCCACCAGCGCATCCAAAAGCTCCCCTGTACCGCTCCCGTTTATACTGGCAACAGTGTAATATTCACCTAATCCTAAGGAATAAAATTCTACAGCATCTTCTGCACGCTTACCATTATCTACTTTATTAACGACAAGAAATACCGGTTTATTCACTTTTCGAAGCAACTTTGCCACGTCTTCATCCATTCCAGTCACGCCAGATTCAACATCTACCATGAAAATTATCGCATCAGCTTCATCAATAGCCAGTTCCACTTGCTTATCAATTTCAGCTTCAAAAATATCATCACTTCCTTTTACATAACCACCTGTGTCAATAAGCGAAAATTCTTTTCCGTTCCAATCACTTTTGCCATAATGTCTATCTCTAGTTACGCCGCTTACAGCATCAACAATGGCTTCTCGCCTCTGGATTAACCGATTAAAAAACGTTGATTTCCCAACATTGGGACGACCTACTATAGCTACTATATTACTCATAATCCTTAAATTTTCTGTAACAGCCTAAGGCTAATTTATTTATTCAACAGCATCTTCTTAATATTTTGCAAAAATAGTAAATATACACCACGCAAAACCCTTTTTTATTAAAGATTAAATTGAATTCAGTTTTAAAGAAAATTTAGTAATTTACTTTTTCTAAATTGAACTAAAATGCAGCTATCTAATGAGGTCGTTTTGAGACCGCGGTTTCAAATTAAAATCCCCAAAAACAATGCCTCTGTGTTGAAGGATTTTGATAGCGTGAAAATGGATCAATCTGATTTTGTAATTACAAGAATAGATGACCATGTTTTTATAAAATTTCCAAAAAAGAAACAGCACTTTTGGTCCCCGAAATTACATTTAGAAATTAATGAAGTTGATGAAGAAACAAGTTTACTTTATGGTTTATTTGGCCCCAGTCCAACCGTTTGGACACTTTTTATGTTTCTTCATTTTATGGTGGCAGGTTTGTTTATTGCCGCAGGCATTTGGGCATATACCAATTGGAGGTTAGAACATAGTTATGCTATCCAAGTTAGTCTCATGTTATTTATGATTATTATTTGGTTCGCATTATATTTTGGAGGACGCATAGGGAAAGCTTCAAGCAAGCACGAGATGCATGAATTGAATAATTTTATGAATACGGTTTTAAATAAATCCACTCATTAAAGTAACAGGTATGTACCTTTCTTAAGATGAGTTCCATTAATTATTTATTGTAACCAAAACGTTTCAGCTGGTTTTGATTACTTCTCCAATTCTTATTTACTTTTACATACAATTCAAGGTGAATTTGTTTTCCAAAGAATGCCTCTAAATCTTTTCGAGCTTCTACACCTACACGTTTCAAGGCGCTTCCTTTATGCCCAATGATGATCCCTTTTTGAGTTTCGCGTTCTACCATAATTACCGAACGGATTCTGATAATATGCTCTTCTTCAAAAAACTCCTCCGTTTCAATTTCAACGGCATAAGGAATTTCTTTTTTATAATGAATTAGAATTTTTTCCCGGATGGTTTCATTTATAAAGAAACGCTCTGGCTTATCCGTTAACTGATCTTTAGGATAAAATGCGGGCGACTCTGGTAATAACTCTATAATTCTATTAAACACCTCAGTCACATTAAACCCTTCTAAAGCTGAAATAGGGAATATTTCGGCATTTGGAACTTTCTCAGACCATAAGGCTACTTGAGATTCTAACTGTTCTTGATTCGACTTATCAATTTTATTCAACAATAATAAAACGGGGATTTTAGAGGCCTTTATTTTTTTAAAAAATGCTTCGTCTTTTAAGTTTTGCTCACCAATTTCAACCATGTAAAGGAGGATGTCTGCATCTTCAAAAGCAGATTTTACAAAACCCATCATAGATTCCTGCAATTCATAGGCAGGTTTTATAATTCCGGGTGTATCACTAAACAAAACTTGAAAATCTTCACCGTTTACAATACCCAAAATTCTATGGCGAGTCGTTTGCGCTTTAGAGGTAATAATGGATAATTTCTCCCCAATAAAGGCATTCATTAAAGTAGACTTTCCAACGTTTGGATTCCCAATAATATTTACAAAACCAGCTTTGTGCATTCTAAAAGTATTTAACTGCAAAGATACTGTTTCTGTTTGGCAACAAAAAAAGCAATAAAATGAAAAAAAATACGGATATAAAATTTAAACTTTTAACCCTCTAAGAACCAATTATATATTATTAATACTGTAAATTAGTGACTACATTTTTTAATCAATCAAAATCAATCTTATGAAAAGACTACGCTTGTCTCTCTTAGCAACTATTTGTATAACGTTTCTAAATGCACAAATCGATGCCAAACTCATGCAGTTTCCAGACATATCTGGAACCCACATCACATTCACCTACGGCGATGATGTTTGGATCGTAAAAAAATCGGGAGGTATTGCCAACAGATTAAGTTCTCCAGATGGGACTGAAAGTTTTCCTCGCTTTTCTCCAGACGGGAGTATGGTGGCTTATACAGCCAATTATCATGGTAATAGTGATGTTTATGTGATCGATATAAACGGTGGCATCCCAAAAAGATTAACCTATCACGGCATGTTCGATCGCGTTTTAGGATGGGCACCCGATGGGAAATCTGTACTATTTGCTTCTTCTCGCGAAAGCGGAAGACAACGTTACAACCAGTTTTATACCGTATCGCTTGATGGTGGAACGCCTAAAAAATTACCCGTCCCTTATGGAGAATATGGTTCATTCTCACAGGATGGAAAAAAATTCGCTTACACAGATCGGTCCAGAGTGCATCGCAATTGGAAACGATACCGCGGCGGTACCGCTCCTGATATCACGATATTCGACTTAAAAACGTTTCAATCTGAAAATATTACAAACAATACGGCCAATGATGAGTTACCCATGTGGATTGATAATGACATTTATTATATGTCTGATAACGGATCTAACCAAAGAAACAATCTTTGGAAATATAATGTAAACAAAAAGTCACATGCCCAACTCACGCGTTTCAGCGATTTTGATATCACCTATCCTGAAAGCAGCAAGAACGATATCATTTTTGAAGCTGGCGGTAAATTATATGTGTACAATATTGAATCAGATGTCACATCCGAAGTTGCTATTCAAATTATTTCAGACCAAACCAATCTTATTGCCGAACAGAAAAGTGTGGAATCTTTTATGAACGCTGCTACAGTCTCGCCAGATGGTAACCGCGTAGTGGTAGAGGCGCGAGGAGAATTATTCAATTTGCCTGCTACTGAAGGTTTTGTATCTAATCTTTCGGCCACTTCCACGTATGCAGAACGCAGGCCTTCATGGTCCCCAGACGGTAAATATGTAGCCTGTTGGAGTGACGTAAATGGCGAATATCAACTGGTTTTATACGATATGTTAGACTTAAAAAAACCTAGAGTTGTTACCAATTTTAAGAACGGATTTTATTACGATATTTATTGGTCGCCCGATAGTAAAAAAATTGCGTATATAGATCAAGCTATGAGCATTAGCTTCTTAGATATTGCTAGTGGAAAGGTTACTAAGGCAGATAAAGGCAGGTATATGTTTCATGGGAATCTAAACAATTTCTCAGTGAGTTGGTCTCCAGATAGCCAATGGTTTGCTTACTCTAGAGGCACTGAAAACACAGCAACCTCTGCTATTTTCGTTTACAACACCAACACCAATACCCTGTCGCAACTCACCTCTGGATACTATTCAGACCGTTCACCAGTGTTTGGTGAAGATGGTAAATACCTGTTTTTTGTGACGAACAGAACCTTCAACCCCGTGTATTCGTCTCTAGATAATACGTTTATATATCCCAATTCGAGTAATATTGCTGTTGGAACATTGAACAATTCCGTAGCCTCCATCCTAGAGGTGAAGAATGATGCCTATGAACCAGAAAAAGAAGATACTGAAGATGAAGCCGACAGTGACGACAAAGATTCAAAAAACAAAAAAGACAAAGACAAAGACAAAGACAAGAAAGATAAAAAAAGTGAAGTTACTAAAACCTTTATAGAAATTGCAGGTTTTGAGAACAGGGTAGAACATTTAGATATCGAACCCGGAAATATAGGCAGTTTAACTGCTATAAAGGACAAACTATTATTTGTAAGATATCCAAATTCGGGATCGGTGGAAGATGCATCGGCGGCTCTACATTATTATGATTTTGAAGAACGCGACGTTAAAACCATCATGTCTGAAGTATCCAGCTACTCGGTAACCTCAGATGGGGAAAAAATTCTTCTTTATAAGGGTGGTAAATTAGCAGTTGTAGAAGCTAAAGAAAAGCAAAAAATCGATAAAACCGTACCGATATCTAAAATGCAAATGGAAGTCATTCCAAAAGAAGAATGGAAGCAAATATTTAATGATGTCTGGCGATTTGAGCGTGACTATTTTTATGACCCACAAATGCATGGTGTCGATTGGGGTGCTATGAGAACGCGTTATGGAAATCTAGTTGAACAGGCCAGTACAAGAAATGATGTAAACATTATTATTGGTGATTTAATTGCAGAACTTAATGCATCGCATACATACACAGGTGGCGGTGATATTAAATCGTCAAAACAAATGAATGTTGGTTATTTGGGCGCCGATATAATCCTAGAAAACGGCTTTTTCAAAATAAAAGAAATTTTAACAGGAGCACCGTGGGATACAGAGGTAAGGTCGCCTCTTAGCAAACCTGGTAAAAATATTAAAGCAGGCGATTACATTTTAGCAGTTAATGGTATTTCTGTGGATACCACCAAACCTATCTCTGCAGCTTTTCAAGGTTTGGCAGATAACCCCGTTCAGTTAACAATAAGCAAATCAACTTCAGCTAAAGATTCAAAGGAGGTTATTGTTAAATTGTTACCATCAGAATCCCGTTTACGTCATCTGGCGTGGATAGAAAATAATCGACAACAAGTAGACAAGGCGACTAATGGTAAGGTGGGGTATATTTACGTAAGAAGCACAGGTATTGATGGCCAAAATGAATTGGTAAGACAATTTTACGGGCAAATGAATAAGGAAGGGTTAATTATTGACGAACGCTTTAATAGCGGCGGACAAATTCCAGACCGCTTTATTGAATTACTAGACAGAGATCCTTTGGCGTATTGGGCGGTTAGAGATGGAAAAGATTGGGCGTGGCCACCCTCTGGAAGTTTTGCTGCAAAAGTGATGCTCATTAATGGGTTTAGTGGTTCAGGCGGCGATGCTTTTCCTGATTACTTTAGAAAAAGAGGTCTTGGGCCTTTAATAGGAACGCGCACGTGGGGCGGTCTTATAGGAATTTCAGGTGCACCAAGTCTAATAGATGGCGGACGTGTGACTGTGCCCACTTTCAGGATGTATGACCCTAATGGGGAATGGTTTAAGGAAGGACACGGCGTAGACCCAGATATTGAGGTGGTAGAAGATTTTCAAAGTTTAGCACATGGGAATGATGCACAACTTGAAACTGGTATTCAAGAGGTGCTGAAATTAATTAAAACTAATAAGAAGTTTAAAAAACCTGCTCGACCAGCATTCGAAAACAGGAATTAGCTCCGTATTAGACATATAAAAAGAGGTCGTCTAAAAATTAATTAACTCTTGTCAAACTGAGCGCAGTCGAAGTTTCAATGTTTTGAAAACCAAAGCATTTCACTGCGCTACCATTGACATCTATTTTATGTATTTGATTTCCAATTATTTAAATTTCAATCAAAATCTTTAAAACACCCCTAATGAGCTGCGCTCGCAACCTTCAAAACAAAATATATTTTGTTTCTCGCCTATCCTCTAGGGGACAATCCATAATTTGAAATTTTCAGTTTCAAATTCAAGTTCGGTTTCATTGTCAACATTACCGCTTGATAAAATTTTTTGGCTCGGGTCTCAATGTGACATTTAAGCTAAAAATCGACTTTTTAGACGACCTCCTTTAATTATAACCTTTTATTATAAACTACTTAACAATCTCTAGCAACTCAACTTCAAAGATTAAAGCTGAGAATGGTTTTATTGGCCCTCCTTGTCTAGGAAAAGCACCGTAAGCTAAATCTTGAGGAATAAAGAATTTATATTTTGAACCTACTGGCATAAGTTGTAAACCTTCAGTCCATCCTTTAATAACTTGACCTACTCCAAATTCAGACGGCTCACCTCTATCTACAGAACTATCAAACACAGTCCCATCAATTAAAGTACCATGATAATGTACTTTTACTTTTGAAGCTGCAGTTGGTTTTTCACCTGTACCTTCTTTTAAAACTACATATTGCAACCCGCTTTCTGTAACTTTAACGCCCTCTTTTGCTTTGTTTTCTTCTAAAAACTTAACACCTTCAGCTTTCACTTCTCCAAATTGTTCTTCAGCTTTTTTTGCAGCTTCTTCTTGTTGCTTTTCTCTTCTTTCCTGTTGCGTTTTCTGGAAATAAGATCTTACCAAAGCTTGTGCTGCTGTTTCATCTATTAAAACATTAGTAGAATCGATAGTACTGTTATACCCTTGAATAAATAAATCATTGTCAAATTCTGTAAAATTAGTTTTTACATTTCTAGCTACATCCATTCCGATAGCATAACTCACAGAATCTAATTCTGTTTTCAACGATTTGTTCGAAGCCCCTTTTTCATTGCAAGAAAATGCCAATGAAACTATTGTTAGAATACTTAAAAATTTAATTACTTTCATTTTATTAAATTATTTTTATTTGACGCCAAATGTAATAAAATAATGTATGTATTAAAAGAATTTATAATACCTATTTATGCGCTTGTTTATTTAAATCCAGTTGAATGACTTCAGATGTTGTATTGATAAAAATAGCATCGTCAACATTAGGTTTCATTATATATTTACCGGTAAAATTCCCAAACGCTGGTAATATCATCTGACTATTCGTTTTATAAAAACAGGGTACATTTAAAAATTGTTTTCCTAAACCCTTCAGTCTTATACCTGGATGGATATGTCCAGCGATATTAAATAATTCGGAATCGGTTTGCGGATGATGCGTTAGTGATATATTATGAATCCGAAGCTCATCGTAAATTTTAAATTCTAAATTCTCATATTCAATAGGTGAAATAACATCATGATTACCTGTTATTAATAACTTGTTATAGGTCGTTTTTAAAGCCCAATCTTTAAATGGAATCCACTCGTTATTCCAGTTACTATGAAAAAGGTCTCCTAAAAAACATACTGTTTTAGGGCTGAAACAATCACAAACGTATGTGAGTTGATCAAAATTTTTATCAATGGCCTCTCTAGGAACTGCGCTACCGTGTTTCCTGAAATGCATGATTTTTCCAAAATGTATATCTGCAATCAATAGCATAGACCGTTCTACCCAAAACAATGCACCAGTGGGGTGCATGATGAATGTCTGTTCGTTAATTACAATAGATTTCGTTTGCATAATGGAATTTTATTTGCTCAAAACTGCAGTCATTCGTTTAATACGTTCTGCTAATTTTTCAGAGGATAATTTCTCCCTTAGCCTATCGGTTATAATTGGAAAAGAAAATGGCGTAGCCTTTTCGCAATCCTTCCAAATAATGGTTTGCTTATTTATACGCTCCATTGCTAATTGAAGCCTACCCTCTTCGAGCTGATGTTCAAAGGTTTCTGTATAAGCTTGTTGGTATAATAGATTATCTGGCTCATAATCTTTAAAAACCTCGAAGAGCAATTGCGAACTGGACTGTAAGTGTTTGCTCTTTACTAATTTATTTGGATAGCCAGTAAAGACCAATCCTGAAATAACCGCGATATCTCTAAATTTTCGTCGTGCCATTTCCGTGGCATTTAAACTCTTTTCCAAATCACTTTTTAGAAAATCTGTAGAGAACAAGTTGTTATCAAGCACTTGTTCCATGTCTATTTTTTGATCTGATAACAATTCAAAACCATAATCGTTAAAAGCAATGGAGAACGTTATGGGTGATAGCAAACTGATTCTATAAGCCAACAGGCTCCCAATAGCTTCATGCACGAAACGGCCTTCGAAAGGATAAAATACATTATGATAGCCTTCTCGTGTTTTAAAGGTCTCTATTAAAAATTGATTGTTGCTAGGAATAATGCTCTCCAATTTCTGACGTTCGAAAATAGGCGCTAGTGCTTTCATTTCGGGTGATTGCTTGTTACTTTCCGTGCTCAACTCATATAACTCATCACGTAGCATATCGCTCATTTCTGAAGAAAAAGTCATTCGCCCTCCCATCCAACTTGGTATTTTTGAAGTTTTCTGCTTCGATTTCCTAACCAATACCTGCATGTCTTTAATTTTGAAAAGCTCTAAATTTTTTCCTGCAAAAGTAAATACATCACCCGGTTTTAACTTGGAAACAAACCACTCTTCAACAGACCCTAAAAATCCGCCTTTCAAATATTTCACAGTAAGCATCGCATCACTTACAATAGTCCCAATTTGCAATCTGTGGCGCATCGCTACTGCCCTACTATTTACTTTTAAAAGACCGTCTGTTTCTATATCTACTTTTTTGTATTCATCATAGGCGTGTAAACTTTGACTGCCCATAGTAATAAAATTGATGAGCCATCGGTAGCGATCCTCGCTTAGTGCTTGAAAACAAAATGTAGATTTTACTTCTGAATAAATGGCATCGGGATAAAATCCATTGGAAACTGCTAATGTTACTAGATATTGGATAAGCACATCATAGCTATTAATATAAGGCATTCTATCTTCTACAATATCCTCTTTTATAGCCTTTTTTAATGCCGAAGCTTCTATCAATTCTATGGCATGCGTTGGTAAAAAATAAATGACACTTTTCTTTCCGGGTTGATGACCACTACGACCGGCGCGTTGCATAAAACGGGCAACCCCTTTTGGTCCACCTACTTGTATGATAGTTTCAACGGGCGCAAAATCGACACCTAAATCTAAACTCGAGGTACAAACTACGGCTTTCAGTTGACCCAATCTAATCGCTTGTTCTACCCACAACCTTGTTTCTTTGTTAATACTCCCGTGATGCATAGCAAGCTCACCAGCAAATTCAGGATGTGCCAAAATAATTTTTTGAAACCAAATTTCACATTGCGCCCTCGTGTTTGTAAAAATTAAAGTCGTCTTACTTTTGTTTATAATAGGAATGATTTGTTCGAGCAAATGAAGTCCTAAATGACCGCGCCAAGGGAAGGTCTCCATTTTTTTAGGAATAATGGGCTTAACTTCTATTTGTTTATTAAGCGTCGCCCTTACCAAAATGGAATTATTAAAGGCCTTTGATTGCGGGCCCAAAAGTACCTCGCGGGCTTGATCTAAATTACCAATTGTGGCCGATATTCCCCAAATACGCATTTTTGGCGAGACAGTTTTTAATCGCGACAAGGCCAATTCCATTTGTACGCCACGTTTGCTTCCTAGAAGCTCGTGCCATTCATCAACCACAATCGCAGACACCTCTGAAAATACTTTATCATATCCTTTTGATGCCAATAATAATTGCAAACTCTCTGGTGTCGTAATCAATAGATCTGGCATAGACCGTTTTTGTTGCGCCCGTTCCTTTTGAGAGGTATCGCCACTTCTAATGCCAACAGTAAGTGGTAATTCTAAATCGGTAACGAAACGTTCTGCCGACTGCTTTATTTCTACAGACAAGGCTCTTAATGGGGTTACCCAAATAGCTTTGAGTCCTTTGGGGTGCTTTGTTTTATAGTTTGGATTGTTTTTTATATAATTCAACACAATCGGAATCCACAACGCATAGGTTTTTCCACTACCCGTTGGAGCATTGAGCAATCCGTTATTTCCTTGAAAAAAGGCATCCCATACTTTCTTTTGGAAAGGAAATGGTTTCCATCCGTTTGAAAGAAACCAATCTGTAGCTATATCTTTGAGTTCTTTACGCGTCATGCAGGTTCTTGAATAGGAATCATCGCTTTTAAATCGTCTAGAGTATTGGCTTCATCTATCGTTTTATCTTGCCGCCATCTTAGAATTCTTGGAAACCGAGTAGCAATACCACTTTTATGTCTTTTGGACAATGCAATACCTTCAAAAGCAATTTCAAAGACTAAATGAGGTGTGACACTCCTTACTGGACCAAAACGTTCCAAGGTATTTTTTTTAATCCAATTGTCCACTTTTCTAAATTCGGCATCGGTAAGACCCGAATAGGCTTTTGCGAACGTGACCAATTGTTTACTCTCTGTATCCCATAAACCAAAAGTATAATCGGTAAACAAATTGGAGCGCCTGCCGTGACCGCGCATCGCATAGGTTAGTACAGCATCAATAGTTAATGGATCTACTTTCCATTTCCACCAATCGCCTTTTTTACGACCTACTTTATAGGTTGAATCCCATTGTTTTATCATTAAGCCTTCGCTGCGCATCTCGCGAGATTTCGCTCGTTCTTCGGCCATAGCTTCCCAACTATCGAATTGTATAGTTTCCGATAACTGTAAAGGCAATTCTTCGTAATTAACAGATTTTATTAGATTTTCTAAAATACCGCGTCGTTCTCTAAAAGATTTTTCTCTTAAATCTTCACCTTCCCATTCTAGAATATCGTAAGCTTTAAGAATCACAGGGGTTTTCTCAAGCAGTGCTTTGGACACATTTTTTCGACCTATTCTGGTTTGAAGCGCATTAAAATTATCTATTTCACCATTAACATATGGCAGAATTTCGCCGTCTAAGACCGTTCCATTTGGAATAACCTCTACCAAGTTTTGAAATTCCGGATATTTATCGGTCACCAACTCTTCTCCTCTACTCCAAACAAACAGCTGTTCGTTTCTTATAATGACTTGTGATCGAATACCATCCCATTTATGTTCTGCACTCCATAACTTTACGTCGCCCAAATTAGCTAACTCACCTTCTATCGCGTATGCCAGATAAAATGGATAGGGTTTTGAGAGAAAGTCGGATTCTTTTTCTTCCAAAATAAGATCATGAAACGATATGAGATTGGGATCCCAATTACCCATGAGCTTATAAGCCAAAATATCTTCATCAATTTCGGTGGCTTTTGACAGTGCTCTAGTCATCAGTTTTTGACTAACGCCAATTCTGAAACTTCCGGTTATTAGTTTTGTAAATACAAAGCGTTCGTAATAATTGAGGCTTTTCCAATTGTTAAAGAGATATGCTTTTTTGTCTTCTTCGGATTTTTTCTTTAAGGCAATGATTTCCTGTAAAAATGTCGTGAGACTTTTATCGGAGTTTTCTTTAGAAGATGGAATGACGAGCGCAATCGTTTCGGCTAAATCGCCCACAATATGATACGACTCTTCAAACAGCCACAGTGGGATATTAGATAATTCTGAAGCCCAATGCCTAAGTAGCGTTGTATTGACAGGTCTTGGTGGACGCCGATGGGATAATATGGCGATAGTCCATACTTTATCTTCATCACTAGCATTTTGGAAATACTGAGTTAAAGCTTGCACCTTTTCATTTGTTTTGTTGGTGCTATCTAACTGCTTAATCAAATGGGCGAAGTTTTTCATACGGTTTCTTCCTCTGTTTTAACCAGTTCTCCCAATTCCCCTTCATATTGTGTTTTCTCTGTTCTGGCATCATAGCCCTGCTCTCTTAAATATTTTGCAAAAATATCTGTATAACCATGCGTGGTAATTATTTTTTCGGCACCAGTAGCTTGAATAGCTGTCAATAACCCTTCCCAGTCACAGTGGTCTGACAACACAAAACCCTTGTCTATGGCACGTCGTCTTCGTGCTCCTCTAAAAGTCATCCAACCGCTCGCCGACGCGGTGACGTAGGGCACCATCTTTCTAATCCATGAGCCGCCATGAGCACTTGGCGGTGCTAAAATAATATTACCTTTAAAAGCATCTTTTGGCGTTTCTTTGGTAATACGTATCGTTTTAGGAAATTCTACGAAAGGTCTAAGCACATCAGTCATATTTTCAATGGCCGCATGCGTATAAATTTCTCCAATGGATGGGTCTAAATACTTCAATAGCCGTTGGGCTTTTCCTAGGGAATAGCCAAATAAGATTGATGATTTTCCTTCAGACTTGTTAGCTGCCCACCAGTTATTTATATCTGAAAAAACCTGACCTTGAGGAATCCACTTAAATGCAGGTAAGCCAAAAGTGCATTCTGTAATAAACGTGTCGCATTTAACAGGCTCGAAGGGTACTGAAATGCCATCATCTTCGGTTTTATAATCGCCAGTAAATACCCAAACCTCTCCCTTGTGTTCGACACGTACTTGAGAACTGCCAATTATATGACCCGCTGGATGAAGGGAAAACTTGACGTTATTAATGATAAAAACTTCATTATAATCTTTACCGCTTACCGATATTTTACCCAATCGATGTGATATTATTGGAACATTGGTATGGTGCGTAATATATTGCTTATGGCCATATCTACTATGATCTGCATGCCCATGTGTGATTATGGCTTTATCCACCGGTCGCCATGGATCTAAGTAGACATTTGCCTGCTCACAATAAATACCTTTATCATTAAATACCAGCAATGGGGTTTTCATAACAATGTTATTTTCTTTTCAAAAATTCATGAATCAACAAGATAAACTTCTGTAAAAAAATTGAGCCACTTCTAATGCTATTAATTTTAACTCAATTGCAAAAAAGGAATTTATTATCAACCAAACAGATTTTAGACATCTCTATAACTTCATAAGTGGATTATGCTTTCTATTTTGATAGGCATGAACTGCCGTGTTCATAATTAAAAGAATGGCGCTTCCTAAGGCAACATAATAAATAGTTATTAATCGTTAGGTTATTTAGTTCTTATAAGATTGTCAGGCAGCATATCTGGCGTGTCTGTGATGAAAATATTTTTTCACTTGTGGTTTGTCCTTTTTTCTTTTGTTCATAAAATCATTGATATTTTCCTTTAGCTGTTCCTTGTTGATCGCCCTTTTCTTGCCGATAATATTGGTCTTCAGATCTTGGTTGACGTATTCCTGGGGATTCAGTTCCGGGGAATAGGGCGGGATGAACAATACTTCGATCTTATCATTGTTCTCCTCTAGCCATTGGTCAAGTTTGATGGTCTTGTGGGCGGGATGGTTATCGGTAATGAAAAATATCTTTTTATTGCTATACTTTATCATCAGTAGCAAGAACATCTTAAAGACCTCGCTGTTGAAGCCCTTCTCCATCAACATGAACTGCAGATGCCCCCTGTTGCTTATTGCGGAGATCATATTGACCGTGTATCTTTTCCCCGTTGCCTTTATTATAGGCGTTTTTCCTTTAGGGGCATAGCTCTTGCCTGCCTGGTGGTCGCTCCTGCAGCCCGTCTCGTCCCCAAAGTATATTATCGCTCTTTCTGCCTTTGCCCTTTTTTCTATCGCCGGATATTCTTCCTCCAGCCATTTCCGTACGTTTTCCGGCTTTTGCTCGAACGCCTTTCTTATGGGCTTTTGGGGAGTGTACCCCCATTTTTTCAGGTAGCGCCCTACCTGCCAGCGCGACAGCTCGACGCCGAACTTCTGCGATATCAGCTGCTGTACGGCTTCCCTTGTCCAAAGTCCGAAGGGGAGCTTCAACTGCTCGGGAAGTTTTTCCCTGATAAGTTCCCGCACCTTATGGGCCTGGTCCTTCTTGAGTTTCATGCCGCCCTGCACACCACGTTTCCTGCTGCACAGCGCGCGCTTGCCGCCGGCCCTGTACCGCGCCCATATCTTGTTTACCGAACGCTCGGTGATACCGAAAATCTCGGCGGCCTGTCTCTGGGTGCCCAATTTCTTGCGGAGATAATCGGCCACACGCAACCGTGTTTCCTCTTGGGCATCTTGGTTCTTACGCTTCTTCACCTTTGTTTTCATACAATAAAGATACGTAAAATTTTCAGAATAAGAACTAATTTATGCTCTTATTAATAAATTAATATTTGAGTTAGCAACAGCAATTGCGACTAAAGCCCAAACACCCACCAGTGCAAACTCACGCATGTTTCGTATCCATATTATTGTTAAGTTAATTACAGCGGCAATAATTATCATAATTATGGTCCAAACACTAGGAGACAGCCCAAACCCATGCCACTCCACTTTAACTAATTAAGACGCGACATTTGCAATACTAGCTACCGTTACCCAACCGCTATAAACCACAAAGGGGAATCTATGGCCAGAGTGTACAATTCTATCCAAAATGGCATCAGCAATAGTTTGCCCTCCAATGATTTGATGCCATGCTTCCACAGGTAATTGTGAAGCAATTATAGTGGCTTTCTTTCCATGTCTATCTTCAATAATTTCCATAAAAAAGCATCTGTTAACACTGCCTAGTGCTCTAAATCCAAAATCATCGAGTATCAATAAATCTTGTTTTTCCAACTTACTAATTTCTTTCATATAAGAGCCATCAGCTTTTGATGTTTTTAATTTAGTAAACAGTTTATGGGTATTAAAATACATAACTTTATAGCCCAGGGAACAAGCTTGATAGCCTAGAGCTAAAGCCATATAGCTTTTACCAACACCTGTACTTCCTGTAATAAGTATACTTTCATTGTTTTTTATAAAATCATACTCTGAGAAGCGTTTTAGTGGATTTTTATTGATATTTCTATTGTCACCATAATCAATATCCTCAACAACAGTTTTGTATCTAAACTTAGCTACTTTGGTTAAACGTTCAATTTTCCTGTTTACTTTGTTCCAGAACCTTTATGCTATAAGCGGTTCTAAAATGGTGCTTCTTTAAAAATTCTAAATTAAGCTTGTGCCAATCCAAATCTACTAACTTGTTATCACAGAACACTTCCCATTCCCTGCGTAGTAATGGCTTTCTGTAAAAGAAATGCGAGTTACTTATATGGAATATATCTGCACCACCAAGTACTTCGGCTAATGCATTTGTTGGGCATTGTGGTATTTTTGTAGCGTCAATACAATTACAGACCTTATCAATAAAGTCATTATTGACTTCTAGTTCATTCAAAAATCTATTTGCAATCACTTTGCTTTCGTCTTCGTGGTCTTTGTATGTTTTAGAAAAACCAGTATCGTGAAACCAAGCAGCAGTAAGCAAAACCTCAGTGTCCTCGTGATTGATATCCATTGCCGCACATAAGTGCTTTACGTTTTGTACTACTTCTTTTAGTATGTTTAAGATTAAAATGGTACCTCTTTACCTTTTGAAGTCGTAAGCAAGTCTGTGCAATATTTAGAAACGTTGTTAATCATCGTCGTGGTCATCTTGTGCATCTAATTGAATCACATTAGCATCACTTCTAATTTCAATATGTGTTATCTCACCACCACTTGTTCCTACATATTTAGAAATCCCTATTGAGGTAATTGAAAGCAATAAAACCGCAACAAAGCCATATTTAGAGAATGGAAGCTTTTTATATTCTAAAAACAAAGTTGTTAGCGATACTCCTGCTAAAATCAACATTATAGTCAAAAACAATTCTGCGTACTCTTCGTGCTTATGAATTAATGTTTCGCTAATTCCAGGTAAGTTCTCAACGATTTCTTCAGCTCCTTCACCTGTTAAAAAAGCTGCTGCTGCTGTGAAGGCACTAAATATAAAAATGCCTAGTGCTGTGTTTTTAATTTGAGGTTTTTTAATAATATAACCTACAAGTAATACCAAAAAACCAATCAATACTCCCACAATAGGAAGATGATTTACTACTAAATGAAAATGTGCGTCGTTCATAATTTTATGTTTTGTTTAAATGTTTACTCCAAATAGATATCCAACTATGGCAGTCAGACCCATTGCGACAGTTCCCCAAAATGTGATACGGACAATTGCTTTTACAATACTTGAACCACCAGTTTTAGCTGCTAATGCTCCTAAAACAATAAGGAAAAATAGCGCAAAACCGTAGATAGAATATACCATACGTTGCAAAGGCAGAAAAAGCGTTACTAAAAAAGGAAGTAATCCTCCTATTGTAAATGCTGCTCCAGATGCAAAAGCCGCTTGAATAGGTTGAGCTTGACTTATTTCATTGATTCCTAATTCATCTCTAATATGTGCGCCTAAAGCATCGTGCTCTGTTAATTCTTTAGTTACAGTTAATGCCGTTGTTTTTTTTAGTCCTCTTTTTTCATAAATTTCTGCTAATCGCTGTAATTCGATTTCTGGCATTTCATCTAGTTCTTGCTTTTCACGTTCAATATCAGCTTTTTCGATATCTGTTTGTGAACTTACAGAAACATACTCGCCAGCTGCCATTGATATAGCACCAGCAACAAGTCCTGCCAATGTTGCTAAAATGATAGGCTCTCGTATCGCACTCGCAGCTGCAACACCTATTGCAAGACTGGCTGTAGATAAAATACCATCATTAGCTCCAAGTACTGCTGCTCTTAACCAATTACTTCTGTGAATGTAATGGCTGTCTAAATAATTGTCTAGTTCTTCTGTTTTTTCTGTCATCTATTCAGTAATTAGATTAAATGCTCCTTTAGTCAAAAATTCTGTGTTTGGATCAAAATCATTGGCATTTACTATTTGTATAAAACCATTATTTGTAGTCCCAACTTTCACTAATACCCTTTTAAAATTTGTCCCGTTTTCTTTAACCAAAACAAAATAATCATTATCAATATTGGCAACAGCTTCAACTGGTAACGCAAAATATTCTGTCGTTGTGGTTAAAATCTCTCCTTCTATATACATTCCTGGGGCAAATAACTTTGCGTCACTTTTATTAACCAAATCTCCGTGAATATTTATGGTTCTGTCTTGAATATTAATTGCTTTGTTTACTAAATGCACTTTTCCTTTATAAACATTGCTCATATCGTTTTGCAATCGCACATTAATAGGTAATCCTTCTTTTACCATTGGAAGGTCTTTTTCAAAAATCTTCAACTCTATGTGTAAATCGTCTGTATTTGTAACTGTAATAGCAACATCTGAAGGGTTTAAATACATTCCCTTAGTAGCATTAATTGTTGTTGCATAACCCGACAAAGGGGAAGGCACGCTGATGACCGAACGAATGTTTTCTCCAGACAAGGTGTTTGGATTAATGTTCATCAGGCTTAACTTCTTTTTCAGCGACTGGTATTGTGCTAAAGTCACAGTATATTCTGATTCTGCTTTTAGGAAATTCTTTTTGGATGTAACGTTATCTGCCATCAATTCTTTTTGGCGCTCATAGTCTGACTTTAAATAGTTCAAGCGTCCTTTGGCTTCTAAAAAATCTTGTTGTGCTTGTACATATTCAGGATTTTCAATCGTGAATAATGTCTGGCCTTTTTTGACTGCATCTCCAGGCAATAAGCTAATATTTTTTACGTATCCCGCAAAATAGGCACTTACGTCTGCTTGATTTTCTGGTGGAACGGCAAACATACCGTTCGCTTTTACTACAGTATTAAATGGTTGAGTTGTTATTTTTCCAACCTCCATATTGCCTGATATAAACTGATTTTCTGTTATGACAATTACATCTGTATCCTCTGCTGTTTCAGTTGCCTCACTATTTGCAGTTTCAGATTTCTCTTTTGAATTACAAGAAGCTAAAACCATTATTGCTACCAATAAAAGCCCCTTGAGGTATATAGAATTAGATATTTTTTTGTTTGTGTTTTTCATTGTTAATTGGTTAAGTAGTTTAATTCTAAAACTGTATTGTTATACTTGTTTAGGTTTTGTAAATAATTGATTTCAATATTTTTTGCACTTTCCAAAAGTTGCACATATTGCAAGAAATCTATCTCGCCATTTTGAAACGCTTTTGAAGCAGTTGTTGTTAATTCTTTTGAAAGGTTTCTTCCCGTATTTTCATAATAATCAACAGTTTCTTGAAACTTTTTCAGATTAGAAAGTAAGCCATCGTATTTTGATTGTAACTGGATTTTATAGTTTTCAAATTCATTAGCTATAATCAATGTTTCTGTCTTTGCCGCATTGATTTTTGATTTATGTGCTCCAAACCATAATGGTACAGCAATACCTACTTGAAAACCATTATAGTTTCTTGCATTAGCACCATTGTTAGTCCCCTGAAATGCGGATAAGTGCAAATCAGGTAATAGCTTTTGTCGCTCTAATGAAAGTGAAGATTTAGCCAAACTTTCTGCCGAATTATAATACATCAGACCTGGATGATCTGCTAGACTAAATTCCTTTAACTCTAATCTTGGTAGCACATCTTCTATAACCTTAAATAATGAATCACTTTGCACCCATTGATTAAGCATTGTATAGGCTTTAGAGACGTCTTCTCGTGCTTGAGCAAGTGCGATAGATATTTCTTTTTGTTTTGTTTCTGCAGTTAGCTTTTCTAATAAATTAGTTTCGCCGACATCATATCTTTTCTTTGCTGCTCTAGCAAACTGACTATATAAACTATTTAAATACATATACTGTTTGACCAGATTATTACTGTAGACTACGTTGTAATATGCCGTACTAACTTCTTTAGTCAATATTCTTTCGTTTATCCGATACTGCTGAGTTGTTAACGCTACTTTTTGTTTTTCTACTTTGCGTTGTGCACCATAAATAGTTGGAAATTGAAGTGATTGACTAATGCCCAAAACCTTTAAAGGCAAACCGTTTTCTGCAATGTTATTTTGATCATAACTATAGTAAACTTGTGTTCTATCTAAATTGAAAGCACTTCCTACTAATTGTTCAGATTGGTTAATTTTTTTCGCGTAAGCTTGAAGCCCTTTATTATTCTCAATTGCTATTTTTACAGTCTGTTCTGCATTTACAGGATTTTGTTGAGCTCTTCCGAAAAATGGTAAAAACAGTAAAAGCATAATGCTTAGAGCCTTTAGATTTACTTTAGTTTTCTTTTTAGGATGATGCCCTTTTCTATCAAACATTGCATATAAAATTGGTAATACCACAAGCGTTAATGCTGTAGCAGTTATTAACCCACCAACAACTACTGTCGCTAAGGGTCTTTGAACCTCTGCACCTGCGGAAGTTGAAATTGCCATCGGTAAAAACCCTAAAGCTGCTGCTGCTGCTGTCAATAATACTGGACGCAATCTGTTTTTTGTTCCCATTAAAATTCGCTTATTAATATTGCTAACTCCGTGTGCTTTTAGTTCCTTGAATTCTTCAATCAGTACAATACCATTTAGTACTGCAATACCAAAAAGTGCAATAAACCCAACACCTGCCGAAATACTAAAAGGAAGATCCCTCATATAAAGTAGCATAACACCACCAATAGCGGATAATGGAATGGCACTATAAATCATTAAGGCTTCTTTTACAGAATCGAAAGCAAAATACAACAGGACAAAAATCAATATTAATGCAATTGGTACAGCTACTTTTAATCGTGCCGATGCGGTTCTTAGGTTTTCGAATTGACCTCCATAGCTTATAGAATATCCGGTTGGAATCTTAACATCTCTTTCAATTATTGCTTGAACATCTTTTACAACAGATTCCAAATCTCGGTTTCTAACATTTACACCTACAACGATACGACGCTTGGTATTATCACGGGAAATTTTTGCTGGTCCTTTAGTGTAGGTAATATTAGCAAATTCACTAAGTGGTAATTTTGTACCGTTGGGTAATGAAACTGATGCTGTCTCTAAGTTTTCAATATCTTTTCTGTGACCAGTATCAAAACGTAATACCAAATCAAACTGTTTTTCTCCTTCAAACACTGTTCCTGCTGGCATTCCTGCAAAGCCCATTGTGATGACTTTATTTAAGTCTTCAATATTCAATCCATATTTAGCGATTTTCTGACGATTATACTTTACTGACATTTGAGGTAGTCCTGCTGTTTTTTCTACGGAAATATCCGCAGCTCCTTCTACATTTTGAATAGCCTTTTCTATTTCTAATGCTTTTCTGTATAAAACATCTAAATCTTCTCCAAAAACTTTAATAGCTAAATCGGCTCTTACTCCCGTAATCAATTCATTAAATCGCATTTCGATAGGTTGGGTAAATTCAAAATCCACACCTGCTATTTCATTGGATAAGGCTTCTTTAAATTTATCTGCTAATTCGTCTTTAGACTCGGCAGATGTCCATTCGCCTTTTGGTTTCAATTTTATAATAACATCACTTTCTTCCATAGACATTGGGTCTGTTGGTACTTCGGCAGCTCCAATTCTACTTACTACTTGTTCTACTTCTGGAAATTGTTTTAATATTTTTTCTATTTGAGTAGTGGCTTCAATGGTTTTGCTCAAGGACATTCCCGTTTTTAATACAGGCTGGATTACAAAATCGCCTTCATCTAGCGTTGGAACAAACTCGCCGCCCATTCTGGAATATAAAAATGCTGTAAAAACCAATAAACCTATAGCCATACTTAACACCAATGTCTTTTTGCGCAAAGCCCAAGCAATAGTAGGCTGGTATTTATCTTCTAACAAAGCAATGAGTCTGGACGATATGGTTTTCTTTTCTGTGTTCGATGGTTTAATGAACATAGAAGCCATTACAGGTATGTAGGTAAAACATAACAGCATTGCGCCAATGAGGGCAAAACAGAATACCAATGCCATAGGACGAAACATTTTTCCTTCTACGCCGACTAGAGATAGAATAGGGATAAAAACAATGATGATGATTAATTGGCCGAATACTGCGGAATTCATCATTTTTGTGGCACCTTGATAGGTTATTTTATCAATTAATCCCTGTCTTTCTTCTTTTGGAAGTGCTAAAAGTTTAGAACGCTGACTCGTGATTTTAAAAGCGATAAATTCTACAATAATTACAGCGCCATCTATGATAATACCAAAATCGATAGCTCCTAAACTCATCAAGTTGGCATCGACTCCAAAAATGTACATTAGAGAAAGTGCAAACAATAAACATAATGGAATAACCGAAGCCACAACTAAGCCTGAGCGCAGGTTTCCTAAAAGTAAAACCACAACAAAAATTACGATTAAACATCCTAAAATTAGGTTTTCGGCAATTGTGAATGTTGTTTTGGCAATAAGCTCACTTCGTTCTAAAAATGGGTTAATTGAGATACCTGTAGGTAATGATGATTGTATCTCTGCCACACGTTGTTTTACTGCCTCGATTACGGCATTGGAATTAGCATCTTTAAGCATCATTACTTGCCCCAGTACTTTTTCACCTTCACCATTTCCTGTGATTGCTCCGAAACGATTGGCGTGTCCGAAGCCTACAGTAGCAACATCTCTAACATAAACAGGAACATCTCCCTTATTAGTAACAACAATATCTTCAATATCCTCTATTGAAGACACTAAGCCTTCACCTCTTATAAAATAACTTTCATTAATTTTTTCAATATAACCACCTCCAGCAACGCTATTGTTTTTTTCAAGAGCGTTAAAAACATCGAAAATAGAAACATCCATTGAACGTAGACGTTCTGGATTAACAGCCACTTCATAGGTTTTTAAGTAACCTCCCCAAGTATTTACTTCTACAACACCTGGTATTCCAGAAAGCTGCCGTTTTACAACCCAATCCTGAATAGTACGCACATCAGATAATGAATATTGATCTTTATAGTTGGGATCTACATCGATTACATATTGGTAAATTTCACCAAGACCTGTAGAAACAGGGCCCATAAAGGGTTTGCCAAAACCTTCTGGAATTTTTTCTTCGGCACTTTTAATTTTTTCAGCGATAAGTTGACGAGGTAGGTAAGTACCCATTTCATCATCGAATACAACAGTAACTACTGATAGTCCAAACTTGGAGATAGAACGGATTTCTTTTACTCCTGGTAAATTTGCCATTTCTAACTCTACAGGATACGTCAAAAACTTCTCAACATCTTCGGTCGATAAAGTTCTTGAAGTCGTAATGACCTGAACTTGATTATTGGTTACATCTGGAACTGCTCCAATAGGAATATTGGAGAGGGAATACAAGCCGAATCCAACGATTCCTGCGGTAAATAACAGTACAATTAGTTTGTGATGAATACTGTATTGGATAATACGTTCTAACATTTTCTGGTGGTTTATTAAAAAGAATAGAACAAATGTAGACGTGATATCTAAGTGTATTCTAAACTGTTTCTTAAGATTGACTTAAGATTGTTTTTCCTCTTAATAACAAAAAGCAAAAGCCTTGAGAGTTCCCAAAGCTTTTGCAACCACTAACCAATAAAAACCAACCAAAAAAACCAAAAATTTAAAGAGAGAATCTATTTTTTTTCAATAATGTGGCTAATTCTTTTGTAAATGTAATTCTGTAGTTTAAAGAGTATCTAAGGAAAGTCTTAAGATTGGCTTAAAAATGAACAGAAAAAATAGTTCCGATGCCCAATTTACTTTCTACTTCAATACTTGCACCAATAGCATCAGCAGCCTTTTTTGCAATCGACAGCCCTAATCCATTACCAGAGATATTTTTATGATTTAAAGCATCTGATCTGAAGAAATGATTGAATAAATTGTTCAAATCTTCTTTTTTAATTCCTATTCCTTCATCTTGAACCTTACAAACAGTTTTAGAGTCCAATTGTGTAATTGAAATATAAATCTTGGTAGCATCCTTGGTATATTTTATCGCGTTGCTAATAATATTTTCCAATATTAAATTGCTAAAATATTGAGGTACTAACGTCTCTTTTTCAATATCATTTTTAAAATTTACAGAAAGCTTCTTTTCTGATATCTGTTTTTTGTGTCTTGAAAGAATTTCGTCGATTAAAGCCGCTAAGGGAATTAAAGCCTTATTGGTAGTTTGTGAATTTGTGTCCAATCTTGCCAAAAGTAAAAGTTGCTCTAATGTAGCAGTCATTCGGTCTATTTCTGAAAGACTGAACTTGATTTTCTCTTCATATTCTGCTCGTTCCCTTGGCTTGCGAATTAAAACCTCTAATGTGCCTTTTAAGGTTGCTAAAGGTGTACGTAATTCGTGAGAAGCATCTGATGTAAACTGACGTTCTCTTTCCATCGCATTCTCAATACGCTGCAATAAATCATTTATTCCAGAAGACAAATCAAAAAGTTCATCTTTATTTTGGGGAAGTGCAACGCGCTCGTTTAAGTTGTTTCTTGTAATTCTATTGGTTGTTTCTGTTACGTTCTTAACAGGTATGATGCTTCTACCAGCTATGTATTTGGAAATAAAATAGAGGCTCGCTAAAAGAAGTAAGTAGACAAAAAGTAGAATATTTCTTAAATTAAGTAATACCATTTGTGAAGCTTCCAATGACATAGCCGCTACGATAAAACCTTTTATCTTACCATCTTCTTCTATTGGTAATTGAATCTGTCTAATGGGTTTATTATTGAGAATCTCATTATAGCTTCCGCCAAAATTCGCTTTAGTATTGTAATCGAGTTGGTTTTCTTTAAGGTTTGGGGATTTATCCATAAATGTCCCGTTCTTATCCAAAATTTGAATAAAAACAGGGTTTACCTGAACTTCTCTATGTTCTCTTTCTTCCCACTCTTTTTTGTTTTTTATTTTGATACTGTCCCCAACTATTTTCATTTCTTCTGTATGCTTTTCTGCTTCAAAAGACAGGTCGCTATCCAAATTTTGATACACAACACCTTTAACAACAAAGTAAACAGATGTAAAGGCTACTGCCATTATTATAGCAGTCGCAATCATATAATGTAGCGCTATTCTATTTTTAAAACTTAAATTCATATTTCCTTAGCAATGTAACCAACGCCTCTAACAGTCTGGATATAGTTTTCGTCCTTTCCTAATTTCAATTTCTTGCGAAGTGCATTTATAAACACATCTATAACACCTGTATTATAGTCAAAATGGATATCCCAAACGCTTTCAATTATTCGAGACCTTCTACAAACCATACCTTTATTACGTAATAAGTATTCCAGTAAAGCAAATTCTTTCTGTGTTAAACTTACTTCTTCAGTTCCCTTAAGCACTTGATATGTTGAAGTGTTGAGAGTGATATTTCCAATTTTGAAAATGGAATGTTCACCAGATTTCGGTCGTAATTGCACTTTTATGCGTTCCAGTAGTTCTTCAAAATGAAAGGGTTTTTTAATATAATCATTAGCACCAGCCTGAAGTCCAAAAACCGTCTCGTCTAATGTGTCCCTTGCGGTTAAAAATATAATAGGTGTTTCCTTAAATTGCTTTCTAAATTGACGGCATACTTCAATTCCACTCAACCCAGGAATCATCCAATCTAATAGTAACAAGTCATATTCACCAGAAAGTGCTAATTCCAGTCCTTTTTTCCCATCTTCTGCAATGTCTATGGCATAGGATTCTTCTTCTAGGCCTTGCTTTAGAAAGCTAAATATTCCAGGCTCGTCTTCTACTATTAGTATTCGCATACTACAAAAATGATTTCTTAAATTTAAAGTATTATTAGTTGTTTCTTAAGATTTGCTTAAAATTTAATTTATCATACATTCTTTTTGCAAAAATATATTGATGAGAACGGAATACTTACATATTCTCACCTTTAAATTCTTAAGCTTATCACAAAAAAGAATGAACATTCATTTTTATCCGTATTTTTGTATGAGAATTTATCAGATGACTGAATTATCGAAAAGTGAAATAAAGAGAAGGGCATTAGTTGATGCAACTATCTCATTGGTTAATAATAATGGTTTTCACGCTACACCAATTTCAAAAATCGCAAAAATGGCAGATGTATCTCCAGCTACTATTTACTTATATTTTGAAAACAAACAAGACCTTGTAAATAAAGTATATATAGAGGTTAAAGAAGCATTTACGGCTTATGCATTTGAATCTTACTCAGAGCGTATGCCTGTTGTAAAAGGTTTTGAAGTTGTTTGGAAACAAATTGCAAAGTTCAAGACTAAACAATTAGAAAACGCTATGTTTTTAGCCCAATGTGACCATACGCCCATCATTGACCAAGCAAGTAGACAAGAAGGAATTAAACATCTGCAACCATTACTTGATTTATGGCAACGCGGTAAGGATGAGCAGATCATCAAACCTATATCAGATTATTTACTTTATGCTTATACCATTAATCCATTATCATTTTTAATAGTAATGCAGCAACAAGGAGCATTTAAAATAGAAGAAAACCATATTGAAGAGGCTTATCAAGCAGCTTGGAACAGTATTAAATTATAAAAAAGAAACTACATAAAAATGGAATTATTAGACAAATTAAAATGGCGATACGCTGCTAAAGCAATGAATGGCGAAGAAGTAGCGCAAGAAAAAATAGATAGAATTATTGAAGCTGCACGTTTAGCACCAACTTCAAGTGGATTGCAACCTTTTGAAATATTTGTTATTACAAATCAAGAAATTAAAGAACAGATTAAACCAATCGCTTGGAATCAATCTGTAATCACAGACTGTTCTCATCTTTTGGTATTTGCGGCTTGGGATACGTACACAGCAGATAGAATTAACTATATGTTTGACCTTACTAATGAGGTACGTGGATTTAAAAACGAAGGATGGGAAAATTACAGACAAATGTTGTTAGACTCTTATCCTCAAAAAGACGCAGAAGAAAACTTTAACCACGCAGCAAAACAAGCCTATATCGCTTTTGCTTTAGCTCTAACAGCTGCTGCTTACGAAGGAGTTGATGCAACACCTCTAGAAGGTTTTGATCCTTCTGCTGTAGATAAAATATTAGAACTAAGAGAAAAAGGATTACGCAGTGCTGTCCTCTTACCAATAGGAAAGAGAGCTCCAAAAGAAGATTGGTTAGTAAATCTTGTTAAAGTGAGAAAGAGTACCGAGGATTTAGTAACTGTAGTAGATTAAATAATAATCATTCTGAACTATTCCAGAAGTAAAAATAATAATTATGAAAAAAGTTTTATTCGTGCTTACACGTCACGACCAATGAGGAAACACAGGAGAGAAAACAGGATTTTGGATTGAAGAGTTTGCAAGCCCATACTAATTATTAAAAGATAAAGGCGTTGCTGTTACTTTAGCTTCACCTAAGGGTGGACAACCACCAATAGACCTAAAAGTGCTACTGAAGATTTTAGTACACCAGCTACAGAACGTTTCAATAAGGATCAAGAAGCACAAGCGGTATTAAGTAAGACATTGAAACTTGACACCATAAATCAAGCAAATTATGATGCTGTTTTTTATCCAGTAGGACACGGGCCATTATGGGATCTTGCAGAAGATAAAAACTCTATTGCGTTAATTGAAAGTTTTTACAACAACAATAAACCTGTAGGAGCCGTATGTCACGCACCTGCTGTCTTCAAACATACTAAAGACGCTAACGGAAATCCTTTAGTCAAAGGAAAAAAAGTAACTGGCTTTACTAATACTGAAGAAACTGGCGTACAATTAACAGATGTAGTGCCTTTCTTAGTAGAAGATATGTTGAAAGAAAATAGGGGAATTTATTCTAAGGGAGATGATTGGAATCCATATTCGGTTCAAGAAGGTAATTTAATAACTGGACAGAACCCAGCTTCATCTGAGTTAGTTGCTGAGGGATTACTGGAAATGCTAGGATAAATAATAGCCTATTTATTTAAAAAGATAAACAGCCTAAGCAAATTGCTTAGGCTGTTTTTTTGTTTAATTAATATCTATCATCACATAGTTAGAACAATCAATTTCGATAATTCATAAGCATTGCTTTAGTGATTATGCAATTCTTAGATGTTTTAGAAAAGGCTTTATACGTTAATTGTATCAAAGAAATAATCCTCATAATCAATGAAATTTCAAAATTCAATATATTTATGAATTGAGCCAAATCAAAACGTAATCCTAACACCTGCCATTTTATGTTCAGAAGTAGACGTAAAAGTGAAATCGGTCTTAAATCGTGGTTCGATTATTTCGCCAGTAACATCACGTTTAACTTCTTTTTTAATTCTACGGTTAGCTGCATTTTTCCCAATAATATATCCCATCAAAATAGAAAATGGATAATCTGATGCCCAGTGCACCCTTGTACTCATCATTTGAAAAGCCATTATACCTGCTAAAGAATAGCCTACTGGTTTAATCCATTTTACTTCTGGATAGTTAGTGGCTATTACAGTAAGAGTTGCTATATAGGTTGTCATGTGTCCTGATGGCATGGCATCGTAATTTGGTGTATTGGTTTGGTAGGCTTTAAAACTTGGAAAAGGCCTCCAATGTCCTCCTGGGTTTCCACTTTCAATTGCTGCACTTGGGCTTTGTCTTCCTGTGATTCTTTTTAGTATTTGCGTACTTACTCCAGAGGAAATTAACACCTCTATTAATTCACTCGACACATTCAATGCGCGATAATCGTTATTAATTTTTCCAGCAATATAAAAACCACC
This sequence comes from Changchengzhania lutea, assembly GCF_006974145.1. Lineage (NCBI taxonomy): Bacteria > Pseudomonadati > Bacteroidota > Flavobacteriia > Flavobacteriales > Flavobacteriaceae > Changchengzhania > Changchengzhania lutea. The sequence continues at coordinate 1,034,753 of NZ_CP039456.1, forward strand.
ACTTAGCAGTATTGGCGTTAGACCATTTCCTAAATAATAAATTGTTCCATTAATATCCTTTGGAAGGAATTCTATACCAAGAACTCTTATATAGCTAACATCTTCCTCCAATCCTAAAGGTTCTCCTAGTTCTTGTGCATTATCCAATAGTTTTTGGTCAAAAGGCAATAAAGCTAACGTGCCACCAACTGCCATTCCTGTCCATAACAGATTTTCTTTCTGGACTGTGAATTTACCAAATTCATAAATATCACTTGGCACATACCTAAACACATCAAAAAACTTAGGCTTATTATAAGTGTAAGTTACACCATTACTAATTTCGAACGTTTGGGATACTTCAATTTGTTGTGCGTGATTTGTGTTTGAGATTATGAAACAACTAATGAATATTGATGCTCTAAACAAATTTTTATAATTGTAATTCTGCTTCATAAATAAATGTAATGTTAATTATCAATAACCATTGTTAATCTCTTTTTTAATGGTTTAAGCCATAACGCCCGCTTTTAATTTTTCCATTAACATGATATTCTTCTGCTTCTTTTCTCGAAGCACATTCTTGCCATAATCTGTGTAATATTTATGATTTACAAGAAATTCCAAATTCAATTGATACCATTCTTCATCGGTAAATATTAAATCCATATAGGTTTTCCACTCTTCCCGTAATAATTCGTTTTTAAAAATGTAGTTACTACTAGCCAAATGAAATAAATCAGCATCACATATAATACATTCGAGTAGTGTTTCAGGATTTTGGGGCATTTTAGTTGCCATAATACAATTCAATATTTGAACTTTAGCACTATTTGAATAATCCAACTCACTTAAATAATCATGGGCATAATTAGCACCAATACTTTCGTGACCCACATAATCTTGGGAAATACCCGTATCATGAAATAATGCAGCGATTTTTAATATTTCAATTTCTTCGCCATTTATACCTTCATAATTCCCTATAGTTTCTACATTTTCAAAAACTTCTAGCGTGTGTTTATTGCTATGAAATGGTAACACCTTACATCTGCTATGTGTCAATAAATCGAGACAATGTTTTTTAATATTATTTACTTGTGCATTCATGTCTGTTTAAAATTTATATGTAAGCCCAACTAAATATTCACCATTACCACTTTTAAACGATAACTCATAATGTTCTTTTTTATATGGTGTGGTAAATAAATATGTACTTCCAACTCCTACGACCATTCCTCCTAAAACATCCCATACATCATGCCTATCATCAATACCTTCTATTCGGGTATAAGCTACTAAACCTGCTACTGCGTATGCAGGGATTCCATATTCCCAACCATAACGCCTTTGTAAAAAGGATGCTCCAGAGAAGGCAACAGCTGTATGTCCTGATGGAAACGCTTTGCCATCTGTTCTACCATCTGGTCTTGGTTTATCTATCGCATATTTTAGTACATAGGCTACACCTAATGTCGTGCCATAAGATTTAGCAAACTGCCAAAATCCCTTTTTGTCTTTTTTTGCAACAATCATGATTAGTGACGTCAATGCAGGCGCATGTTGTGCATAATCCCCAAATAACTGATAGCCTGTTTCCCTTCTTATTTCTGAAGGTGTATCGACTTCTTGCGCTAACATACAAAACGGTAGTACACCTATTAATAAGTAAACTATTTGTTTCATTAAAATTTCAGAGTTAGTCAGAATTTATATTTAAAACCTAGCATATAGTCTCCATCACTACTATTAAAAGTGAGCTCCATGTGTTCCTGCTGGTATTGTGTGGTGAATAGTAAATTACTACCAAGACCAATAGCTGCTCCAGCCAATACATCAAGGATATCGTGCTTTTTTGAATCAATCCTACTTGCTGCTGTAAAGCCTGCAAGTACGTAGGCTGGAATACTATATTTAAACCCATACCGTCTATGTATATATCCCGCACTATGAAACGTCGTGGATGTGTGACCGGATGGGAAAGCATTGTCATTACTCATATCTGGTCGCTGTTTGTTTATACTATACTTTAAACCATAGGTAACAGCTTCGGTTAGCATAAGCCCCTTTGTAAATTGCCAAGCGCCTTTTTCATCTCCAATAATAAAGGATGTTCCTACTGTGGCTATGGGTAGTGCAAAGAGGATAACATCGCCTATTTTTTGAGTTGTTCCAACCTGTGGTTTCGTCTCATTGGTGTCTTGTGCTTGTAGTGGAATAGATGTAAAAAACAAAACAGCACATAAAAGCGATAAAATTTTTATATTCTTTAATATCATCAAATTAGGGGTATTGATTAAAGTAGCTTTTTTTATATGCAGATTATTTTATATTAAAAGTAAATGGGAAATCTTAAGAAAATTTAAAGCTATAATTCTGATAAATTAGCCGGCTTATATTAAAACACTTAAAGATTCTTTTTTAATGGATATTGAAAGTGTAACATCATTAATTTTTGATATTTCGCCATCAATCTGTGACTCAAAATAAGCACCTTGTTTTCGAGATAATTTCATTTTTTTTGTTTGATAGCATTTGACTTCTTTAAGTATTTCTGGTTTTTTTATGAACATACAAAATCCAAAAAACAACATCTTTAACTTGCTGATTCTTGGCACTATGATAACATCTAAAAGACCATCTTTCAAAGACGCCTTGGGTGTAAGGCTCATGTTATAACCCATAACGTTTGAGTTTGAAACGAAAATTAAAAACGGGTTAACCACCTCTATATTATCATCGATAGAAATGATGATTTCTTCTTTGTTTGAAAATTGCTGAAATGATTTTAAGGTTGCTTTTATATAGCACACTAATGTTCTTTTTTGCAACGCTTCATAGTTTTCTATAACATTGGCGGTAAAACCAAAACCAAGATTACTAAAAAAGTAACGTTGATTCACACCACCGACATCTATCGTTGTGGAATGATTGTTTTTAATAATATAAAGTGCTTTTTTTATATTTTTCGGAATCTTCAAGTTACAAGCCAATCCATTTCCCGAACCAACTGGGATGATACCTAAAGGGATATTTGTCCCCACCAAAGCAGAAGCGACTTCGTTTATAGTACCATCTCCACCACAGGCGACAATAATATGAGCTTGCTGACGGATGGACTCCATTGTTAAATCAATGGCGTGTCCTTTATATCCAGAAGATTTAATGGTTATGTTGTACTTATCTGCTTCAAAGTAATCTTGAAGAAATGGTTCAGAAAAACTATGATGTCCGGAGCCTGCAATTGGGTTTACAATGAAATGGATATCTATCACTTTATTTACTCTTAATTTTTAGACCTTCATTTCTATACAGATCATCTGCAACCTCATAAAATGAGATGCTTCTCTTTTCAAATCTCACTTCGGAAGGAATTGCGCTCAAACTATTATCCGTAGGATTCCAAGAATAGAAATGTGCGTTTTTCTGTTCATCCAATATCAATATCTTATCGTCCTTTAGATAGCCTAATTTTCTGTAGTTTCCTATAAATGCTCTTTCGTCATCAGGTTGCATGGATAGGATATCCCTTCCGAAGAGATTAGATTTATAATCCCAATGTAAAGTCGAAAACAGGGTGGGAAATATATCAATTTGTGAAGCTAGTTTGTTTACTTTTTTAGGTTGTTGATTTGGCAAGTTGAAAATTAATGCAGGAATGTGATAGTTCTTCACATCCAACTCCCACCGTCCAGCACTACTGGCACAATGGTCGCTCATGATTACAAGAACAGTATTTTTAAACCACGGTTTATGTTGCGCTTTTTTTATAAATTCGTTAATAGCGTAATCGGTATATTTTACTGCTCCATGTCTGCCTGTACCTGACGGAATATCAATTTTGCCTTCTGGATACGTATAGGGTTTGTGGTTGGAAGTGGTCATTACGAAGTCGAAAAATGGTTTCCCAGATTCGTGGGCTTTGTCTGCTTCTTTGAGTACTTTGTTGTAAATATCAGTATCACAAACTCCCCAAGCATTCTCAAAAGTCACTTCGTCATCTTCAATATTCGTGCGAGTTGTGGTAATGCTTTTATCTAATAAAAATCCTCGCCCTCTATCGACAATACTAAATCCGTTGCCCCCGAAATACGTATTCATATTATCAAAATAGCCATCGCCACCATAAAAGAAATTACGCTCGTAACCTTGTTGCTTAAACACCTGGCCAATGGTAAACAGACCTTGATTGTTTTTTCGTTTTACAATACTACGACCAGGTGTTGGTGGAATGGATAGGGTTATGGCTTCCATACCTCTAACGGTTCGTGTTCCTGTGGCATATAGGTTTTCAAAAAACAGGCTGTTATTTGCTAGGGAATCTAACGTTGGTGTGATATTATTTTTATTCCCAAATGCCTTTAAAAAATCGGCACTTAAACTTTCTATACAAATAAAAATGACATTGGGTTTCATTGGTTGCGAAATGCTATCTGAATTCACAATTGACCTGTAAATAGCATCTTCATCTGGATTTACAAGTATATTTTTTGAATCCAAATAACTAGCTTTAACCGTTTGAAAAGCTTCTTCTTCCGGAATGGTTTTGTAGAATTCGTTATAAGACAATTCATTATTTCTGAAAGCGGCGAAAAATGAGTAAATACCAGATTTTGCGAGTTCGTTATTATAGCGGTTTCCAGAAAAATCAGCTTGCTTGTTTGTTACAAAAAATACACTTATTGTTACAATAAACAACCAGGGAATGAATGCTATCAATTTAGGTTTAAATGTAGTTTCACTTATAAAGGTCTTACGAAAATATCCTAATTTATATATAATAAAAATACTTGTAAGCACTAATAAAAGCATACTAGCAATAAGCACAGGTAATGGATAGGACTCGTTGATGTTCTTTACAACCTCATAAGTATAAATCAAATAATCAACCGCAATGAAATTATAACGTCTTTGAAATTCATCCCAAAATGTAAACTCTCCAAAAAAGGAAAAGAATAGAATAAGTACTCCAATTGAGAATCCAAAATAGGTAATCGCTTTATCTATAATGGAACCGTAGATCCGTTTCGGGAAAATGAGTAAATAAATAAGATACGGAATTGCAAAAAATGAAATCGTCGCAATATCGAACAAAAATCCAATTAGAAAGGTGTTCCCCAATGTGAAAAAGTTTTTGTCTACTTCGGAAAAATTCCAAATCAAGAAACTTAATCTTACTATAAACGATAAAATTAAAAACAAGCCTATATAGGCTTTAAGTAACGCAAATCGCTTCGGGAAAATTTCAAGCATTAACTAATGGGTTCTATATTAATTTATGCCGAAAGTACTATGTGATTCTAAAGAAAATTTAAAGTCTAAGAAGTGCCTATTCTAAAAAAGAAAAAGCCCAAAGCTAACACAGCCCTGGGCTTTTTCAACCAATCAACCAATCAACCAATCATCTATGAAAAACTTAATTAAACACTAATCATTATCTTCTTTACCATCACCCTTTATTACTTCTTGTTTTACAACTTTACCGCTAGAATTTATTACTACTTCCATCTCATCTTCTCCCTTTTCTATTTCAAATTCATAGACTGTTCCAGTTGCAGTTTCAGAAAGCTCCATGTCTTCAATATTATAACCTTCAAAGTTAGCATTAAGTGGATCCATAACAACTTGTGGGACTTCAGATTCGGCAACTTCATATTCCGTCTCTACCCAAGTACCATTTTGCATAAAATTTGAAGTATGCTCTTTTCCGTCGAGCTTAAATTCTGCTTCCCATTCGGTGTCCGATTCTTTTTCCCATTCTACATCTGTTGCATTAGGAAATCTTGTAGTAAATGCATCTTTTACTTTTTGAGGCGTAGAAGCATCTTTGTCACAGGCAATAAAGCTTAATAATATACCAGCCAAAGCTAGTAATGTAATTTTTTTCATTAGAGTTTAATTTTAAGAATTATAACACAAATATATTTCCTAATTCTAAAGATGATTTAAAGAAAATCTCGCTACCACGCAACACCACTTTTCCGTCTTGGTCACAAGCAACTCCAGGCATTATTTTCATTGCATCGACCACAGAACCACCAGATTGTGCCACATTATCGTCAAGACTAAAGGTTTTTTTATCTAGTGCCGAATTTACGGTTGTTCTTTTTGCTTGAATAGTCACTTCGTCCAACGCTTCCGCAGATGGCTTGAGTTCTATTTTTCCTAAATCGAAAATTGGGTTCAATCCGCCAAAAGCAATTTTTCGCTGTACAGCTTCAAAACCCAAATAGGTAATATTTACGGTATACTTTCCTGTTTTTAAATCCTTAATTTCAAACCGACCATTGTCATCAGTTATTGTTCCCATGACTATAGCATTGGTAGTTTCATCATTTACAGAAACACTAACAAAAGGCAATATTTGCTGGGTTTCTTGGTCTATAATTTGACCGGTAATAGTTATTGTTTCTTGAGCGTTTACAAGAAATAAAAAAAAGAGTAGAATAATTGTAGACGTGTATTTTATCACTAGATTTTCAATTTAAATAGGGCAAAATAGTAATGAAATCTAAAGAGATATTAAAGGAATCAACTTTTTAGTATTAAAACTGAAAAGCTATTATTTTGAAAAATCTATTGAAAACACATGATGGTCAATCTCAAATTGATATGAGATTTTAAACCCATATAAATCGCATATTTTCTTAACGATTGCCAATCCAAGTCCTGTGGATTGGTAACCGTTGGACTCTCTATAAAAGCGTAAAAACAAATTCTCGGGATGTACTAAAGCTTTTTCTCCAAAATTTGAAATGATAAGAAAGTTATCTTTTGTTTTAATTGTAATATCTTCTTCCTTTTTACTGTGTTTGATAGCGTTTGAAATCAGATTATTAATCAAAATATCTGCAAGATACCCATCCATAGAAACGGATAATTCTTTTTTTGATGTATGAACTAGGTTTACAAATTGAAGCTCTTTAAAGCTTTCAATCTTTTCATTTATCAAATCTGTTAAATTAATATTTTCAATATTTACAAATTGACTGTTATCAATTTTAGTTAACGTCGTGATGCGTTTATTAAGTTGTTTTAAGCGTTGTATATCCTTTTGGATAGAGGTTATTTGCTCAAATTGCTTATCGCTAATTTCATGTTCGTTAATGATATTGTCAATTTTTGCTTGAATGATTGCTAATGGTGTTTGCATTTCATGAGAGACATCTTCTGTAAATTGTTTTAAACTCTCATAATCTGTCCTCACTTTATTTGTGAGTAAAGAAATTTCATTTTTTAATTCTGAAAACTCTAGCACATCACTATCTATAAGTTCAATGGGTACTTTTGAAGTTAAAGAGAAACGTTTCATCTGCTCCAAATTTTTAAAAAATGGGCTCCATAATTTAAGATTTCTGGTTGTATTAAAATAAAAAAGAAAAATAAATGCCAAAACGAATATAGCTATATTGGAAATAACTATGGCCAATAAAAAGTCTTCAGACTCTACCACCATATTTCTTATAGTTATTTGGTAGTTTGTTCCATTTATTACTTTGTAGGTTGAAAGTTCCCGGAACAATTCCATTTCATCCTCGGAAGGATCGTAAATAATAGTGTCTTTTAATATCTCTTTGCCTAAACGCTCTACTTTTTTGACTTCCATAACAGGCGGCAAAGAGTAAAGGGTATGGTTCTTTTCTAAAGCATCTACAATTCTGACTTCGGTTGAATATAGTACTTCTTCAACTTCACTTTCTAAAAGGGTTTTAGTATAAACATATAACGCAATTGAACTCAATAACGCTAAGAACAAACCTGTTAGAAGGAAAGTTTTAGAAGTTTTTTTTATGAGTTTCGTTTTTTTAGTCACGTACTAATCTTCTATAAATTTATAACCACTTCCATAAGCAGTTTTAATATATTTTGCACCTTCAGCAGTTAACTTTTTGCGTAAATTATTGATGTGGACATAAATAAAATCAAAATTATCGAGTAAATCACTATCATCGCCCCAAAGATGCTCTGCAATAATTTCTTTTGAGAGTACGCGTCCTTTATTGGATATAAAAAATACGAGCAAATCGTATTCCTTTCGTGTTAACGGCATTGCTTTACCATCTATATACGCTGTTCTTGATTTGGTGTCTATCCTTATTTCATTGAACTCCATAATCTCGTCGCCACCGTATTTACCACGACGAAGCACTGCATTGATACGAGAGTTTAGTTCTGCTAAATGGAAGGGTTTGGTGATGTAATCATCTGCTCCTAAATCTAGCCCTTCTAACTTATCTGTCAACGAATTATTCGCTGAAATGATAATAACTCCAGATCTTTTCTTTTCTTTTTTAATGGTTTTAAGCACATCAAGACCGCTTCCAGAAATTAAGTTGATATCAAGAATAATAATGTCATAATCGTAAATAGCTGCTTTTTCTAAAGCCTCACCAAAATCTGAAGCAACTTCACAAATATTGCCATCACGTTGTAGATACGTAACTATGGATTGTTGTAAATCGAGTTCGTCTTCAGCTATTAGATATTTCATCTCTATAAATTTAAGACAATAAAATTACTATTCGATTCTAAATTTATTCTAAAGATGAAATACCCTAATTTATTCTATGTTATCAGAATTTATAATATGTAGAAATCGATGAACTATAGGAGCCATAACCACTACGATGATACTAAAAAAAGCAGTCCCACTAAATAAGGCATAAAAAGAGGCAAATAACTTAGCCAAATCATTTGCCATAGTTGCTACTGGCCCTACTCCTGCTAGAATCATACAGGCTTTATAGAATGCGTCAATCAACGATAATAATCCAAAATACAGATATTACCATCATAACTAATGCATAGATCATATAACGTAATACTCTAATTACAAAGTTTTTCTTTTAATAAATGGACTTTTCTTTTGTTCAAATCTTAAAAACGACAGGCTCGTATTGACTTTTTAATTCTTTAAATTCACTTAAGATTTCTTTATTAAATTTGAAGTGTGGCAAAAAATTCAATCAACTTGTATAAGCTATATGATATGCTTGGATTTCTTTATTATGAGTAGCTCTAGATTTTTTTTTTGCGTTTTGTAGATAAGTAATTTTAAAGGCATGTAAAACATTAATTTAAAAGCATAAAATAAAATGTTTTCTAATATAAATTTAGATAAATTTAACATAATTATAAATACACCTTCAATTTTTAGTACTTACTTTGTTAAATAAGTTTAGTGATATTAATTTTAATAATTATGATTGCGAACTTAAAATCGAGCCATTATTTCTTCATGAAAATGTTTAAATACATCATAGGTTTTCTTTTTCTTTCTGTGCTGTTCAAAGTATCAGTTAGTACAGAAAACGTGTCGTTTTCAGAAATCCCTATTCATAATTCGGTTGAAAAAAGTCATGGAGTACAGTCCTTATCCACTATGGGAATGTATCTTTACATTGATACTGAAGCAGAATCTTTAGTGAGCATATCACACCCTGATAATCTACCTCTATCATGTGATGATGAGATATCGAAAACTGATGGTCTCCTTCATAGAAGCCGCAAGTTATCTTTAGCCTATGGCAATACCCTTCAAAATTACAACCGAGATTTTTTTAATAAATCCTTCAATAAAGAAATTATCTTTCCCTTTCATTCCTTCTGGTAATTAATAGTGTTTCATCTTACGATTAAAATATGCATAGTTTCGAACGGGACTATGCAAATTCAATATAAATTATATCACAAAAATTAAACATTATGGAAACAGGAATGATTGTTATTACAACAACCCTAATAGTAATATGTATATTGCCATTTATACTTCTTTATGGTAGTACTAAGAAAAAAATAAAACAGCTTAAAAAAGCTTTGGAAAATGGCATTTCACGGCATAATGGTACACTAACAGATTATGTAATAAACAACGATTTTGCGATTGGATTAGACAGTGCTGCCAAACAAATATACTACTACAAAAAGACTCCAGAAGGAGGGTATCTTCAAAAAGTAGATCTTAATAAGATAAAATCTTGTGAAGTAAAAAAAGAGACTAGACGCTTAAGAAACAGTAAATCAAATCATGAGACCATACAAAGAATTGCATTAGAGTTCACCTCTATAGCAAATAATGTAATTGAACAATTTGAGTTTTATGATTATAATGATAGTTCACAACCAAATGGCGAACTAGCTCAAGCAGATAGTTGGATGAAAAAAGTGAATGATTTGTTAACCAAAGACTCTACAAATTTAAAAAAACCTAAAACTAAAAAGACTTCTCTTAAATTTGCTTAAATAGCTATAAAAAGAAGTCTTTTTTTCATTGTGGTTATGTTAGAAAAGGTTGAAATCGTTCAACCTTTTCTATTTTAAACTTGAAAATTTGTATCCTGCTTATTTTTTCCTTCTGGTGGAATACAACATTTCAATACTGCTATTTTATTATTATAATAAAAAATTTCTTGAAACCGACTATCCCCGAGGCAAGCCGTAGGGGTGTTTTGCCGGTTTCATTTTGGCCTTAGGGCCAAAAACCGAAATTTTGTATTTTACCTCACCCAGAACTGCTGAAAATGGCAGTTCTGACCTCTCCCAAGGAGAGGTAAACAGGAAACCCCGACCCAAGGGTCAGAGAATCTTTAGATTAAAATTTAATTATTATTGTTAATGCAAAAAAAACTTAACCAAATCGAAGCTACTGCCATTTGTGGAAACGATATAAGTTCATCCTGTTTATACGTCTCGGCACTTGCTATTGTATATGCTGGTCAGTATGCTTGGATATCACTACTTATAGTGGCAACTGTATTATTCTTTTTTAGAAAAATATATGGGGAGGTTGTTGGTGCACTTCCGTTAAATGGTGGTGCATATAATGCGCTTTTAAACACCACAAAAAAATCTACAGCATCATTGGCAGCCTCACTAACGGTATTGTCTTATATGGCAACTGCGGTAATATCAGCGAGTGAAGCAGTAAAATATATGCACAGTATCTGGTCTGTAGTTCCTATTATTCCGTCAACTATTGTTTTGATGTTGCTATTTATGGGATTGGTAATCATTGGAATAGGAGAATCATCAAAAGTTGCTATTGCCATTTTCCTTTTTCATCTCTTATCTCTAACACTCCTCTGCGGATTTTGTCTTTACTTTTTCTGGCAGAATGGGACGTCAACATTGTTTGCAAATTTTAATACTCCTGTTAAAGGTGGTATTGTGAGTGCTCTATTTTTAGGCTTTTCAGCTGCTATGCTAGGTATTAGTGGATTTGAAAGTTCTGCCAATTATGTTGAAGAACAAGAAAAAGGAGTATTTCCGAAAACCTTAAGAAATATGTGGATTGTTGTTACCATTTTCAATCCATTAATCGCTTTTCTGGCTTTGGCCATATTACCGATGGATAATGTTATAGCTAACCAAGATGCTTTACTTTCTGTTTTAGGTAATACCGCTTCTGGCAATTGGCTCTCATTACTAATTGGTATTGATGCTGCTTTAGTTTTGAGCGGAGCTGTATTAACGTCTTTTGTAGGTGTAGGTGGGTTAATGCAGCGTATGACTCTGGATCGCATACTACCAAAAGTATTATTGAAAAAAAATAATCGTGGAAGTTTTTATTTGATATTCATTCTCTTCTTCATTTTGTGTGCTTCAATTCTTTTAGTCACTAAGGGAGACCTTGCGAAATTGGCCGGTGTTTATACTATTGCCTTTCTCTCGGTAATGGTGCTGTTTGGTATTGGTAATTTATTACTTAAGGTAAATCGTTCAAGGTTACCTAGACCAGAGCGGTCAAGTTGGCTTGGTTTGTTTATTGCTATAGCTGCTGTAATAGCGGCTATTATTGGTAATATTGTTTTAAACCCACAATATCTCGCTATTTTCATTGAATATTTGCTGCCCACTTTAGCTGTTGTTTATTTTATGCTATACAGAACACATATCTACAAACTATTCTTAAAAATTATTGCGTATCTATTTCCTGATAAAGGCACTTTATTTCAAATGTTGAACAAAAAAACAAAGCAACTTTTAGCAGAAATAAATAACCAACAGTTTGTATATTTTACCAATCATGATGATATTGCAACTCTCAATAAAGTAATGCTTTATATAAAAAATAATGAGCCTACGCGAAAAATTAAAATTGTGGCGGTACTTGATAAAAATAAAAGCATAGCAAAAAATTTAATTAATGATGTAAAAGTTCTTGATAGAGCCTATCCCGAAATCAATATAGAATTTATTGAAGAACCTGGAACTTTCGGTCCCGAAAAAATTAATGAGCTTTCAGAGCGCTGGCATATTCCTAGCAATTTTATGTTTATTGGCTCACCTGGATATAAGTTTCCCTATAAGATTCAAGAATTGGGAGAAGTTCGACTAATCATTTAATGTAAAGTTTTTGTTTTATTTCATCTATACTTTCCATCGTAGCTTCATAGCCTATATCAAAAAGTTCGTTGGATCTTTTTACGTCGAACATCCCATATTTAAAAGACTTTTTGATTTCGATTGCAATATTACATTGGTGCAGGCGATGTTGCATTGTTCCCCAAATAGCAAGCTGTAAACATCGCTCGGCAATATTTCTGAATCCTCTTATTTCATCTCTAGTTTCGTGAGGACAAACACTAATTCCTATTACTTTCTCGCAATGTTTTAATAATGGCTCTACTGGAAGATTATTTAATAATCCACCATCTACGTATGTGTTTCCATTAATTATGACCGCCTTAAACAATAGAGGCAACGCACAAGATGCCGCTAAAACCTCAAACAACTCACCTTGTGAGGTTATCTCGAATTTCCCCGAGTTGATATTAGAAACACAAATGTGTAAAGGCAGTTTTAATTCTTCAAACTTATTATTAGCTATATGGTTTTTCAAAAAATCTTTTAGATAGGTCACTAGCATCCGAAAGTTTTTAGAGAAAAGCAGAAATCATAGGTCTATCCCAATGTTTTCGTTTAAAATATTAGATTATCCAGAAAATAAGTCTGCGTCAAACACCCATTCCTTTTGTGTAGTAAACGTGACCTTACGCACGCCTTCTCTTACGTGATTGCATACATAATCCAGTGATAGATAATGATACAGGCAGAATCTTATTTTTTCTGATAAATTGGAAAAAGCAACTGCTTTTTTGGAGATAGTTCGTTTTATGAGCTCTAAGAGCAGATAATTTATCAGGGCTACATATATTTGGGACTTTACTGCATTTTCACTGGTTCCCCAAAAGGTCTTTACCTGTAGGTTTTGTTTTAAGGCTTTAAAAAACAGTTCTATGTCCCAACGTTTCTTGTACAGTTCCGCAATGGTATTGTATTCCCGGTCAAGTTGGTTTGTAACAATGGCTATCACTTTGTTTTCATCTTCTTTACAGACGTGTGCCAATCTTAGTTTTTGTCCTGAAATCCCTGTTTCCATTGCCTTGTTTGAAGTCAGTTGGATTATTTCATCTTTCAGTATATTTTGGTCAACGTTATCCGGTAATTCTAGTTCTTCTATCGTTTGGTACAACGTATTGGACTTGATCCTGGTAACAAATACATTTTCTGCCTTTATCCTGTTGAGCATCAGTTCAAAATCAAAATAAGCCCTATCTTCAACTATAATGGTGTCTTTAGGATAAATCAATTGCTTTAACCCATATCTGTCGTGCACCTTTGCTTCTGTAATATTTACCACATCCGGTATCATTAAATTGTAATCCCAACTTGTATGTAATTTAATGCCCCCTTTTGCTGTCCGAAACTCTGCCCAATCAAACATGGCCAAGCATAAGGATATCGTTGAGCTATCTATTAGTTTAACAACCTTGCCCTTGATCTCTTTTATGATGTGGGTATTGTGATGTTCTTTCAGCACTGATTTATAATGGCTCAATAAACGATAATACAAACTCTCAAACACGCGCCAGTCCCTGATTTTATTGCCATCACTCATTGTGGAACGCGCAGGGCTTTGGCGCAGGCCCAAGTCGTTTATGAAAATTTCGCTTACTCCGATCCCTGCCGATATATCATTCAAGCTCTGGCACTTATTGAGCTGTCCGAAAGTTAGAGCTACAAACTGATCGTATGTTCTGTATTTATGAACACCTTTGTCCGTTTTGTAAGTATTTGTGCAACTTTTAATTAACCAAGGTGGTACTAAATCTAATAGTTGCCGAATTATTGGTTTATTGGTATTTTTGTTTCACCTGAAGAGTCCCATATTTGAAAAGTTTTTCGTAGAACCCTAAAATAAGAGATTCTGAGGGCTTTTTAAAATAGCGACTTTCGGATGCTACTGAATTTTTTTATAAGACGAAGAAACCCTATGGGTCTCTCAGGTCCATAGGGTAATGTAAATTGCTATTATCAACAAAAAAATTGAGGGATTATCAAATTTTGAAGTGTTGATATTCAAATATAAGTATTAGCTTCATCTTCGAACTGCGGAAAACCCGTAACACCTTTACGGGTAAGCTGGAAAACCCAAATATACTTTGAGTTTTTAGGGGTAAAAAAAAGCCATAAAATTAAAACATTAACATAATTTGAAGGAAGGTTTCTACAACTAAACAAAGCCTTTTTTTCTGGCTTCACCAATAAGCGTTTCGTCCTGGCCATCCTGAACATCAAAGATGTCCCGTAATTGCTTTTTTCGCTTTTCAATAGCGCTTAATGAAATGTCTAAATGAGAAGATAAATTTTTTGTTTTCACACCCTGAGAAAGTAAATGCAGAATTTTCCTGTTTTTCTCGTCAATGACAATATCTGTGGTAATGGCCTTTCTTATATGGCTATTCACAGTACCGCTATAAAAGGGTGGGTTATTGAGCACGGCTTGAAATGCACTTGCCAGCTCACTTGAGGTTAAATCACTTTTTATTAAAAAGCCTTCTGGATCTATGGTTTTTATTATGTTATGAATTCTAAACGATTCATTAAACATGGTTAAAATAATAATTTTAGCATTTGGTAAAATAGACCTTGCATAGACTGCTAAGTCTTCTCCTGATGTCATCACGCCATCTGTTGAAGGTGGCAGACTGATATCGACAAACAACACATCATACAAGGTATTGGACTCTAAGGATTTATTCATCAATAATACCGCCTCATCGCAGTTATTGGCGATATCAATATCCAATTCTTGATTGTCTCTTTTGGTAAATAACAAGGTGTTTTGATACCCTTCTATAATCATAGGATGGTCATCAATCATCAATATTTTAATCATTTCAGTCATGCAATATATTTTAGGTTAGGGGAATTTCTATTGTAACTGTAGTGCCTTCGTTTTTTTCTGAAGTAATATGTATTTTTCCGTTGATTTCATTTATTCTGGAATTCATATTTTTTAAACCAATTCCAGATTTAGCCTTATTAACATCAAATCCTGAGCCGTCATCAGTGATAGTAAAGCAAATTACATCATTTTTAAGTTTAAAACTAATATTAACATGTTTAGCATCGGCATGCTTATAGATATTGTGAAGCGATTCTTGCACAATTCTATAAATGTGAATTTTATTTTTATTGGATACTTGATCCCAATTAATAGTCTCGTCATGCTCTAGGTTATATGACAACTTGTAGACATTCGTTTGGGTTTCAACTAAAGTTTTTATGATATCTATAAATCCAGATCCAGAAACAAAATCAGTATTTAATTCATGTGATACCTTTCTTATATCTTCCTCAATGGTTTTAAGTTCAGCGATGTATTGCTCACGTGTTTGTATGGCCTCTTTAGTTGAACCCATATTTAAACTATCTAAATTTAAACGCGTACCAAATAAACGTCCGAGTACGCCGTCATGCAATTCTTGAGAAATTCTTTTTTTCTCTAAAGCCCGGGCCTCTTCAATACTTTCGTTCTGGGAAAGCATTAAATTATAAATTTCTTCGTTGGTCTCCTGTTGCTTCTGAATAAACTTAAGCTCTTTATTTTTATTTCTTTGAGTGATTATAATATAAACCATTAAGGACGCAATAACCAGTATTATAGATATTACGGTAAGCCACATTCGTTGTTTTGTTATTTTTACATTCTTTGCTTCAATTTGTTGTGTCTCAAAACGGATTCTCGCGTATTTATTCCGTAATTTTCTTTCATTTTTTTGTAGGCTGTCGTTTAAAGTGATGTATTCATTAAAATGTTTCACTGCCAAACTATCCTCTTCAATCTTTGATAGAAGTAAAAGTGACTTTAATAAGTCGTCATTGTGATATTCCTTAGATATATCTTTCGCTCTATAAGCATAATATTTAGCAGAATCCTGGTTCTCTATATTATTATAGAATTCTGCTAAATGTTGGTTTATAATTATAGAATTGTAACTTCTATCCTCAATACTATCTGCTATTTTAAGTGCCTTTAAATAGAGCTTCGGTAGCCGCTCTCTATTGTTTGATAAATATAAGGTATGGGCATAATTGTCTAAAACCAGTGCATAAAAATCTGGACGTTCATTAATAAGGTTTTTATTGTCGAGTATTTGATTATAATACATTAATGCCAAGTCAAATTTATGGGCATTTTTATAGGTATTGGCTAAGTTGTTTTTTGAATTGTCTATGGTAGCCATATTATTGCCATCCAGCTTGTTTTTTAATTCTAGAGCCTTTTGGTGATACGATATAGATTCATCAAATTGTTCGAGCTGATTAAAAACCATACCAAGGCTGTTAAAAATAAATGATTTAAGTTTTATAACATCATCATTTTCATCCAACGATTCTAATAAACTCAATGCATTTATTGAAGTAACTTCGCTACCTCCAAAATCTTTTTCGTCTTTCTGGATCAATGCTATTCTCAGTAGTACAAAAGCTGCATGAAATCTCTCATCTAGTCCTTTATAAAGTTTTTCCGCTTTGAAATAATAGTGATAGGCACTGTCTGATTTTGCTTCTACTCTATAATAACGTCCTAGGTTAGCATAAGTTTCGGCTAAGGAGAGTGAATCATTTAATTTTTGCGAAAGAAGGCTGTTTTCAAAATTAACCTGTTTATAAAGTCCAAATTGATTAGTGTCCCAAAAGAGAGCGGATAAATTTTTATTAGATTTTAAAATAAGTGAGTCGATACCTAATTTGAAAGACAGATGCTTAGATCGATTAGCATTTTTCAATCTATCCTCCATAGATAATTCGCTTCGGTCTCTCAAAGATTGATTGTAAATAATAATGGAATCTACAATTGATTTTTCACCAGATTGTGAAAATGTTACTTTAGAGATAACTATGAATACAATCTGTAATAATCTTAATTTCAACTTGTAAAATAATAATGGATTCCTTCAAATGTATTTATAATTTTTCAATTTATATAAAAGAAAATACCCTTTATAAATTTATAAAGGGTATTTAAATTTTTTAATAAACTTTTTATATTGGCTTATTCGCCTTCATTAACACCACCACCAGTATAAGTTGTTTCTGTTGGTTCAGCAACTAACATTTCATCTTCATTTAAATCTTGTTTTACACAAGAGGTTAGAGATGCAAATAATACAGTAACAATTAAAATAATTTTTAGGGATTTCATATCTATTCAATTTTAAGGTTATACAGTTTTTCTCTTTGTTAAAAAATAATTGACCAGACTTTCAAAATTCAAAATCTTGGTTGAGGGAAAAAATGGATAATTAACTTTAAAATCGAATACACAATAATGCGCACAGATTTATCAAAACTATGAGGGAATATGACTAAAAGTCAAAAATTGAATGGATTAATGTATCTTAAATTACTGAGGGGAAATACTTATTGTCGTAATTAAGAACAGCTAAAATAGATATGCCTATCGATAAATCATTATTTTATCGACAAAATACATATTTCATAGATTAAATGCGTTATTTGCCTAAAAATAACATACTATTATCGCGTGGAATCCCCTTTTAACAAACTTGTTTTCACTATTTTGGTCTTAAAATCTTCACGCGCAGAAGTGTTTTGTAGCCTGTTTACCAGTAATTGTGTGGCATTCGCTCCTATAACTTTTGCATGTTGCCTTATAGTGGTGAGCCGTGGTATGGAATGTATCGAGGTGGCCTTACTTGCAAACCCCACGACCGACATGTCTTTTGGTATTTTAAGCCCATAATTTATCGCTACATTTATAGCAATAATTCCAGAGGAACTATCTGCAGCAATAACACCATCAATAGATTTATTCTTCTTTAAAAATGATTTTATTTTCTTCTGTGAATCCTCTTTTCTTTTTATTTTTAGAATAATAGCCTCATAGTTATCAGATTCCAATATAGCCTTCCTATAGCCTCTTTCTCGTAATTTACCAACACTTAGATCATCAATGTTGCTTATAAATGCAATATGTTTTCGGTTTTCAGCCATTAACTGCTTCGTGACATTATAAGTCGAATCAAAATCATCCACAATCACCTTGTCACACATCACGTCGTGCGCCACCCTATCGAACATAACGATAGGTAAACCTTGCGCCATCGTATCTTTAAAATGATTGACTTCGTTTTTAATCTGCGTTTCTTCTGCTACACATAATATAAATCCATCAACACTGCCGTTCGCTAATAACTGTAAACTTTGCTTTTCTTTTAATAACGATTCATTCGAAATGCAGGTGATGATATTATAACCCAGTAACGTGGCTTCTCTTTCTATACCAAAAAGGACTTTTGCCAAAAAGTGATTTAATATATTAGGAATAATAACCCCTATAGTTTTTGTTTTATTCTGCTTTAAACTAAGCGCGACCTTATTGGGCTTGTAGTTGTACAACTTAGCCAGCTCTTTAACGCGTTTAACAGTTTCCTTGCCAATTTCTTCGCTGTTATTCAAAGCCTTAGACACGGTAGAAATCGAGACATTTAATTCTTTAGCTAGCTGTTTTAATGTAACCATATAATTGGACTCCTTAGTTGGATGATGCAATTTACAAAAATAGACGCAGTATCAAATCAATGCTAAAATAAGTTATGAGTAATTTCGGTTTTATCTCAATTTTAAAAAGATGTAATTTCTATAATTATTATAAGAACTGTAAACAATGCAATGGCGACTTAGCCAAAATTATAATCACACATGCCAGAACCCAAAAGACTAACGCTACTAAATTAAAATGTATATGTAGTTTAGTCATATGGTTAACACGTCACCCTGAATTCACTTCAGGGTCTCACATTATTATGTTGATTTACAACATTATGAGATTCTGAAACAAGTTCAGATTGACGTACATTATAATTTTATGACCCCTTTACGGATAATCATAAATTAAATATTA
Organism: Changchengzhania lutea; assembly: GCF_006974145.1. Classification (NCBI taxonomy): domain Bacteria; kingdom Pseudomonadati; phylum Bacteroidota; class Flavobacteriia; order Flavobacteriales; family Flavobacteriaceae; genus Changchengzhania; species Changchengzhania lutea. Next base: position 1,053,948 of record NZ_CP039456.1, read on the forward strand.
AAAAAACTCGTATTAAGACAAATTTATTTTGGATAGAGACAAAAAAGCCAATGATTGATTATTATTTTTAAAAAGTAAGTCATATTGGCTTATATAATTCTTAAAATAACATTATTATGAGCAGTCCATTATCAGATAAGACAAGAGGCAATTGGAATATTGCCAAAGGAAAACTAAAGCAAAAATGGGGAGACCTCACAGATGACGATCTCGATTACCAAGAAGGGAAAGAAGATGAAATGTTGGGCAGAATCCAAAAAAAAACAGGGGAGTCCAAACAGCGCATAAACGAGTTTCTTGAAAATCTTAAGTATGATTAGTTCATTAACAACCTTCTGCTAAAAAAATCCCGAGCCCTACGGGATTTTTTCATTCATACAAGTGCCATAAATTTTAAATAAGATATGCCTTAAAACAAAAAAGCATCCCAATCTTCTTATTCAGAAAAAAGGAAAGCTTTCCATTGGTTTAACTACTTAAACCTTTAGCAAACACTGGGTGTTTACTAACAACACAACGTCATGATTATTGCCAAAAAAAGTCCTAATTTCTCAGAGCTCTTTAGCAATACTTGCGGTCTGGACGGGACTGTAACCTTGCTCTATCAGCCCAACCATAGCAGTACAACTGCCAAATATCTTCATTAATGTTGACGATTTGTGACCTATTTACAATATTCAATAGTTCATTTTGATTTCGTCTGCCGCAAAAATAGTAATTTGAATCAATTAAATATATTTTATATGAATAAAAATTAAATAATTATAACTCAATTAATCAGTTGGTCATAATCAAGCTAACTTTATAAATCAAGAAGCTGATGATGCTTTAGAAGAAGTAATTAACTTTTAAAATTCGACCGCATCCATAACGACATCAAATCGATTTTTAACTAGGAAGCCGAAAAAGGGAAATCAAAATGGAGTGATTACAGTTGTCTATAAGGGATGGAATATTGTCTATAAAGGATTAAACTCAACTTGATATATGTATAATCTTAAATTTATCTCAATTGTAAATTAATTCATACTAAGTTTGTTGCCAGACATACCACACCTATGGACCATTCTGAAATCACCTATATTCTATCTGCCAATAAGGCAGCCATGGATCTCTATAAGGAATCCAAGGAAACACTTATAAAATCGGCCAGTTATGATTTTATGGTGTTTAAGTGTTCTGATTGGGATGACATTTTGGAAGACATGCAAGAATGGGAAGATTATATGACTATAGATGAATCTACATATCATACGCTATATAGTAACCTGTGCATTAAGTTTAGAGCGCTTATAAAATTCTTCTAAGGATAGCTTGTGAATAACGTAATTTTTATTCGATAGGCACTTATTTAAAAACATGCCAGTGCATCAATTTTGATAATACTTTTTTTTATTAAAATGGTAAAAATAATTCATCAAAGATTTGGCAGTAAAATACCATGTTGCCGAATCTTTGGTTTTTTAACGCTACATACCAAATAGCAAAAACCATGACTCAATTTACAACATCTAGTGGCAATTTGAAAATTTTACGTTAGTCAGAATTGAAAAAAATTGCAACGCACAAATAAAAATACAGTCTTTTATCAAAACACATTGAAAATATTCTAATTATGAAGAAAGTACTCTTGTTATTGTGTTTGACAATTTTATTTACTAATTGTCAAAATAAGGAAAGAAAAGAACAAAAAATTAATTACGTTTCCGATAGCATTTGGACTTATTCAGACAGGAAAGTGTATTCTATGAGAAATATAGACTCAACAGATTGGGATATGGAAATGCTTTTAGCGGATATTGAGTCTGTTAAACAAAATAAATGGCCAACAAAACCTGCCCTATCAAATTTTCCATCAGCTGTGGCTAAATATGGCACAAAAGTAGGCGCTACTGGAGTGGGAACTTTTCTTGGAGGGCTTGAGTTAGAAATGGAAGGAAAGTTATTGAAAGGTGTTATCGTTGGTTATCAAAGAGATAAATACAGAGAAGTTATTGACCAAAATGATTTGTATGGGATTAAATTCAATCTATTGTGGGTAACCGTAGACCTAAACTATGAAAACGGAAGTAATAGCGTAGTATCGAGAAATTATCCTCATTATCTATCAACAGGAAAACAAAAAACCAATCAAGGTAATATTGATTGGGTTCAAATGACTTTAGCAGACGGAAGTAACTTTGCAATAATCAATCAACGCTACTTTGATTTAGAGTTTGGAAAAACTATAATAATTATGCCATTAAAAGATGGTTCATTGAGGTTTTATCAAACTAATGAATCTATTGGTTCATTGGGAAAATATAACGAACAAATTTTTTCTAAAAAGGCAAAACAATATTATGATAAACTAAAATCAAATAAAGATTTAATTCTATTACTCAAAAACAACAACATTGTTGAACAGGAAATAAACTGAAAATAACTATAGCTAAGCCGTGCATAAGCCATTGCTTGGTCAACGCTTATCTGGAAAATCCTATGGGATTTCCCAGCGGAGTTTTGTACCTTTAATGGTTAGTGCCGAGACACGCCACTAATCATAAACACGTTGGCATTCATTTACAAAACAAATAATATGAAAAAAGAGATTTTGATATTTACAACAAGTTTTATGATCTTAACCCTAATGGGATGTTCAAGTAAAATAATCCACTTAGCAAATGATAATTTAGATGTTAGAAATAGGGACATTATATCAATTAATAGTACCACCAACACTTTGGTATTGAATAGCAAAATAGGAGATGGAATTGCAATAATCAAAGGCTTGGAATTCGATGATGGGATTATTGAATTAGAGTTAAAAGGAGAGAATAATCCAGGAAAAAGTTTTGTGGGTATTGCATTTAATATTCAAAATGACACTACATACGAAGCGATTTACTTCAGACCATTTAATTTTAAATCTGATGAAAAAATAAGAAGAGAACATTCTGTTCAGTATATCTATCATCCTAAATATAGTTGGCGATTTTTGAGAACCAACTTTGAAGGGCAATTCGAGGCTGAATACCCACGCCAACCATCACCTGAATATTGGTTTGGAATACAGGTTAAAATTGATGATAAAAAAGTTTACGTTTATGATAAAAAAACAAACACGGAATTATTATCAATAAAGCGATTAACACATCAAGTATCTAATAGAATAGGACTCTGGACAGGTTATAACTCGAAAGGTGAGTTTAGAAATTTAAAAATAAGGAAATAGAAAACGAAATGTCAACAACGTATCCTATTAATTCATTGCTACGGATTTTCCTTCGGAAAATCCTCTCATTTTTGCTATCTTCGTTTCTCAGCGGAAAGAATCCTGCGGATTTTTCCGTAACGAAATCATAGCCCAAACGTTGTGTGATTTAAGAACAACCTAATGGAAAATTTTGATGTAAAAAATAATGTCAATCCCTTTTTAGTTAAGGGAGCATTAATTGTAATTGAAAATGAAATCTGTAAAATAGTAGATATGGATTCAGAGAGTATTTTCGCATTGGATAAAAATGGTGAAAATAAAACTATATCAAATAAAGAATGGGAACCAATTGAATTAAATGAAAGTTGGTTGAAAAAGTTTGGTTTTGAAAAAGGTTCAAAAATAAAAAACACTTCAACTAACGTAGATTGGGTAATAAAAACTACAGGAAATATATATTATATTACTATTCACAACGACAATGCTTATGGAGACAATCCTGTAATCGGACTTAAATACGTTCACGACCTACAGGAATGGTTTTTTAGATTAACAAAGGAGAACTTAAATTACATTGAAATTTAAAAATGGCCTTTTTTGGCTTTCTTAAAAAAAAGAAAATGCCGATTAACTTTTCAGAAGAAAACATTTCGGAATTGACTCTGAAATCGGATTTACTTGGACAAACTCTAATTGACAATGGACTTGGATTTTATGTCGACCATTTGTCTCAAATCCGACTTTCGGCTGACAAAAAAAATGAATCGGAATTTAGGAAATTGGTAATTAGTCGAGAATTATTCGGAGGAGCTGGAGCACTTTGGGAAATCTATATTGAGAATCTGGCTGAATATCAAAAATATAATAAACAATTTTCGGAATATGTTGACTTACTTACTCAAATGGGAATTAAAAACGGACGAGTTAAACAGATTCAGAAAACAATGCGAAAACTGAATTAAAAAATAAAAAACCACACCGTATCCTATGAAAAATTGCTGGTGTTGTGCTAAAACAAACGTGCAACTTTCCATATAAACACGTTGTAACACATTCTGAGAGTCCTTGTGCGTTTAGAGTTTATATTAATAAAACTATATGAGACCCAAAACTAAATATACTAAAAGCGGTGATTTTAATATTGCGTATCAAGTGGTAGGTCAAGGATCAATTGACATTTTATATATTCCTGGTTGGGTTTCAAACATTGATATGATGTGGTCCGAACCAAGGCTTGCTACCTTTTTAACTAGGCTTTCCTTATTCTCTAGACTGATTATTTTCGATAAAAGAGGCACAGGACTTTCAGATCGTTCAGATGAGTATTCCACTATGGATGAGCGAATGGACGATATCAATGCAGTATTGGATGCTACAAATTCAGAAAAAGCATTTTTATTTAGTCATTCAGAAGGAGGATCGGTTAGTCTTTTGTTTTCTTTAAAGTATCCTCAAATAACTTTAGGAGTAATTGGTTTCGGAATATTTGCAAAACGGAGGTATTCAAAAGATTACCCTTGGGCTCCTAAAGTTGAAGAACGTGAAGTTTCTAATAAATTAATTGAAGACAATTGGGCACATGGAAATCTTGATGGGCTTAGGTCTTTAGTTCCATCATTAGCGCATGATAATGGATTTATGGATTGGTTGGCTAGTTATTTACGCTCTGGCGCAAGCCCTAAAGCTGCATTAATTTTACATAAGCAGTGTGCACAAATCGATATAACTGATATTTTGGGCTCAATCAAAGTTCCAACGCTTCTTCTGTTTAGAAAAGATGACATAGAAATTCTTGTTGAAGAAGGTAGATATCTAGGAGAACGCATTCCTAATTCTAAACTTGTTGAATATCGCGGCAAAGATCATCTTTTCTGGACAGGTGACACTTATCCGATTTTAGCAGAAATAGAAGAATTTGTTACCGGAATTCGTCCAAACAAATCAGAATTTCAAAGTGCAAAGCAAAAAAGTAGCAAAACAGGAATAGATCTAGCAACTGTAATGTCTGAAAATTTCTTATATAATTTGAAAGTTGAAGAATTCGCCAAATTATGTGGCCGAAGTTTATCCGCGTTTAAAAGAGATTTTAAAAACACATTTAATACGACACCATCTAAATGGATAAAGTCTAAACGACTTGAGTATGCGAGAGCACTTCTTATAGAAAGTAATTTAAACATAAACCAAATCTGTTATGATTGCGGTTATATAAACGCATCACATTTTATAAAATCTTTTAAAGAAAAATATAACATTCCTCCTCAAAAATACAGATCTGATAACATTAGAACATAATTTGTTGTTTGGACGTTTTAGAATGTTTTTTGAACTTTTTTGAAAGCTCTATGTACTTGTTTTTAGTGAACTTTACAGTATTCATTTAAACAAATACTACATTATGAAAACTAGATTAGCACTTATATTAATTTTGATTTTAGGATTAGCACTTACTAGCTGTAAAGCACAAGTTGACCTAATCAATGACGAATTTCCTGAAGCGAAGCAAGAAGTTATGGAAACTTTTGGAGCAATTGCACAAAGCATTAAAGATGGCGATTTAGATAAACTAATTTCATTTCATGCCTACAGTCCAAAGTTTACAGAATTTAAAAACGGAGCACCACGAAATGGTGGTGAAGCTAACGAAGTTCACGAACGCAATGTTTTTGGTTCGGTAACCGAAGTTGTGAAATTTGATGCTAAAGATTTACAAATAGCTGTATATGGTGATGTTGCCAACCTAACTTTTCACTCAGATTTTCATTTAAAATTTGGTGAAGATTTAATAATCGTAAATGATCAAATTACTTTATTGTTTGTAAAAACTAAAGATGGTTGGAAAATGGTACATGAACACCATTCGCCTCTTCAGAAATAAAAAAACAAGTATTCAATTTTTTTAGACCTCCATATAAAAGCTAGAGTTGCTTTAAGTAGACTCTAGCATTTATAGCATAAGTTTAAAAATTTACAAAATATAAATATTGAAAGTAATGGGCGAAATAATTAAAACTCTAGCAGTCGTTTTTTTAGCAAACTTAATGGCTTGTAACAATAACCAAAATCCCAAGCTAAATCCTGAGTCTAATTCAACTGGAATTATTTCGTTTAAAAATATTGAGTTTAAATCTCAAGGAGCAATGCTTAGAGGAAGGCTATATTTACCTGAAAACAATTTGAAAAAAAACCCTTTTGGGAACTTTTAATACCTGCACTATTGTAATAAATATTGATTAAAAACTTTGTATTTATGAACTAAAACAAAAAAAGCATGAAACAAATCCTCACAACAACAATCGCAATAATTGCTTTGGCAGTTACAACTTTTGCACAAACCGGCTCCATTGACACCACCTTTGACCCGGGTACAGGAACGAACAGTTCTGTCTATACCTCTTCCATTCAAAGCGATGGAAAAATAATTATTGGAGGTTTTTTCGTTACTTACAATGGAACTGCGAGCAATCGGATTGCCCGCCTGAATGTTGACGGAACGCTGGATGCCAACTTTAACCTGGGAACAGGAGCGAACTCTTTTGTCTTGACAAATTCCATTCAAAACGATGGAAAAATTATTATTGGAGGCCTTTTCACTTCTTACAATGGAACTGCGATAAATCGGATTGCCCGCCTGAATGCTGACGGAACCCTTGACGGCTCTTTTGCCCCGGGAACAGGAGCGAACAATACTGTCGAAACTAGTTCCCTTCAAAGCGATGGGAAAATTATTATTGGAGGCGATTTTACTTCTTACAATGGAACTGCGATAAATCGGATTGCCCGCCTGAATGCTGACGGAACCCTTGACGGCTCTTTTGCCCCGGGAACAGGAGTGGACGATACTGTCAGGGCTTTTTCAATTCAAGGCGATGGGAAAATTATTATTGGAGGCGATTTTACTACTTACAATGGAACTGCTAGAAATCGGATTGCCCGCTTGAATGCTGACGGAACCCTTGACGGCTCTTTTAACCCGGGAACAGGAGCGGACAGTTTTCTCTGGGCTACTTCCCTTCAAAGCGATGGGAAAATTATTATTGGAGGCTTTTTCACTACCTACAATGGCACTGCGATAAATCAGATTGCCCGCCTGAATGTTGACGGAACGCTGGATACGACTTTTAACCCGGGAACAGGAACGGACTTCGAGGTCCAAACTATTTCCCTTCAAAGCGATGGGAAAATTTTTATTGGAGGTGCTTTCACTACTTACAATGGAACTACGAGAAATCGGATTGCCCGCCTGAATGTTGACGGAACCCTTGACGGATCATTTAATCCGGGAACGGGAACGAACAATAATGTCTTGACTATTTCTATTCAAAGCGATGGAAATATTATTATTGGAGGCAGTTTCAATTTTTACAATGGAACGGGAAGAAACATGATAGCGAGAATTTTAGGGGGATCGACAATGGGGTTAACATTAATTGGCAATTCCACGAGCATTACGGTTTATCCAAATCCTTTTTCCCTACAGACAACTTTACAGTCAGACCGTTTTTTAAAGAATGTGACTATGACAGTTTACAATATACAAGGACAGGTGGTAAAAGAAATTAAAAACATTTCGGGGCAGACAGTTACTTTATTCCGTGACAATCTTCCAAGCGGACTGTACTTCATTCAGATGACAGAAGCAAATAAGATCATCACGGCAGCCAAATTAGTAATTACGGACTGACACGAATGGCTAACAACGGTAATCGTTGCACAACCATAAGCATTCCTGCTCCACTTTTCACTCTTTTTTGGGTGAATTTCAGATACTTTTTCAGGTTATAAGCAATGGCGGATAGATGCATTACTTTGTTTGCCTGTTTTATTCCCAATGTATTTATTTTTCGAAGCCCCAGAAACTGGGTGAGCGTTCTGCTTATCGTGGAATGCCAGGGTAGTTCCTCATCAATATCATAGCCTAAAAAGTATAAGATATCTAGGCATAAACTACAATGACTTATTAAATCTCTATCACTAATAATATTCTCCAAATAACCCACCAAACAGAGTTTAAAGAAAACAACTGAGTCAATACTTTTTTGACCACTTTCCCCGTAATACGGTCTGGTCAGACCATAAAGGAAATCCAATTCTAGAACCGCTTTTAAGCGTCTGTAAAAATTGTGCTTTGGAATCCGCTCGCTCAGTTGAAATTGCGAACAATTTTTCTTGGTAATCTTTCTTGCCTTGCATAACTAAAGTTAAGAAATAACAAAGCTACTTTTATTTTGGAATGCTATCTTTATCAACAAACTTGTGCAACAGGCACAACGTGTATAATTAATTGCTTGGTTCTAGACTACTTACGAAAATCCTCGCGGATTTCTATTCGGTTTTTATTTGCTAACTTTAGTGTTTAAAACACGCAACTTCACAGTATGATACGGAGTGAAAAGTAGTACTTTAAGGTACTGAACACGGAGGTAATCTGTTTGTTTTCCGTGTGGCTGGCGTCATTCAGATGGCATGATCTTTATGTAGGCTTATTTATGGAACTCGGCATTTAAAAATGGAGTGATGAAATTAAATAGTAAAAAAAGCAATGATTTATGAGTATTGTTCGAGCATTATATATTCTGTTATTTGGGGCTTTTGCCGTTAGTTCTCAGGCACAATCTGCAGTAGAGATTAGGGTCAATTTAGAAGGCTACCCAAGCAATATGCCCAAAAAAGCACTTATTCTTAGTAAAGGCGCATTGGACAATCCAATATTGATATTAAAAAATGATAAAGGAGTAACACTAAAAGAGTACAAGTGCCCACCTCATGAAAAGTCTTGGCATCCATTTTCTCATTATTATATAGCCGATTTTTCAGATTTTCAAAAAGCAGGAAAGTATTACTTTGAACTAGAAGAAGGCGAAATTGTAAGTCAATTTTTTAATATTGGCGCTTATCCTAAATGGCAAGAAGATGTCATTGGTTTTATAAGAACACAACGTTGTGGTTTTAATCCGTATACCAAGGAGTTCTGCCATCAAAGAGACGGGTTAAGTTTCTTCGGTAAAAGATTGGATTCCACCAGAATTGATGCTACGGGTGGTTGGCACGATGCCGGTGACCAGTTAAAATATCTTATTACAAGTAGCAACACTACTGCCAGATTGCTTATGGCGTATCAAATGAAACCAAGCAGTTTCAATAATGAATTTGATGCTAGAGGTTTACAGGGTGCAAATGAATTACCTGACGTACTTGATGAAGCAATGTGGGGGCTGGAATGGATATTGAAGCTTCACCCAAGTCCCGATGAACTGTACCACCAAGTGGCAGATGATAGAGACCATAGAGGCTTTAAACTACCCCATGAAGAAAATGCTGATTATGGATGGGGACCAAATAGTTTCAGACCTGTTTATTACGCTACAGGTAAGCCACAAGGCCTTTCTAAATACAAAAGCCAAGCAACAGGAATCGCTAATTTAGCTGGTCGTTCGTCTGCTACGCTAGCATTAGGGTATCAAGTCTTTAGCCAGTTCAAGGAATATGAAGTATTTGCCCAAGCATGCCTAAAGGCTGCGCAGGAACTTTACAACATGGGAAAACAGCAAGAAGGATACCAACAAGGTAACAGCTATGGTTCTCCTTATCGTTATGAGGAAAATACTTGGGCGGATGATATGGAATGGGCTGCTGCTTGTTTGTACAAAATTTCTAAAGAGGAGAAATTTCTTAAAGATGCCAGAGCTTATTCAAAAATCATTGGCACCTGGTCTTGGATGGAACGAGACTCTACCAGCCATTATGAAATGTACCCCTTTGTAAATATGGGGCATTATGCTCTGTGGCAAGTTGGTGATTCGACGGATAAAAAAGAGATGAGCAGGTATTATGAACACAATTTAGAAAATGTAAAAAAGAGAGCGGAGGAAAACCCGTATGGAGTAGGTCATCTGTTTATTTGGTGTTCTAATAATCTGGCTGCTGCAGTCGCTACACAAGCGATGTTATATGAAGAAATGACGGGTTCAACGAAATATCGCTTTCTCATGCAAAATCATGTGAATTGGTTATTAGGTTTAAACCCATGGAGTTCGAGTATGATTACAGAAATTCCTGAGAATGCTGATACGCCAGTAGATGTGCATATGCCATTTTGGAAAATTTTTAAAAAACCAATCAAGGGAAGCCTTGTTGATGGTCCGCTTTGGTCCTCCATTCATGATAAAATGTTAGGAATTACGCTGTCTGAACCTGACGAATACGCTCATTTGCAGCCTAAAAATATCAAGTACATGGATGACTGGGCAGATTATAGTACTAATGAGCCAACGCTAGATGGTTCGGCAGAATTACTTCTTATTTTAACCCATTTGAGTAGTGAACAAAATTAATTTAAGTTGTCTGTTTTTTATAATCACTATATCGTTTTATGCACAACGTATAGTTGATAAGGAAGGTGCAATTGTTAGGTCTGATACCTTGAAGAAGAATATTTACCTATGTTTTACAGGTCATGACCATGCTGAAGGATTTGAAAATGTAATAAGTGTTCTAAATAAACAAAAAGTGAAAGGGTCTTTCTTTCTTACTGGTGATTTTGTGAGGAGCAATGAGAATTTAGTAAAAGAGCTTTCAAAAAGTGGACACTTTGTGGGAGCTCATTCTGATAAACATCTCCTGTATTGCGACTGGATTAAAAGAGACAGCCTTTTACATTCAGAAAAACGTATAAAAGAGGATATTTTGCAGAATCTTAATGCCTTGAAAAAGCTAGAGATTTGTCCCAAACATTTTATGCCACCATATGAATGGTATAATAAAAAGGTGGTGGAAATAGCCTTGCAATTAAACCAAATAACGGTCAATTTTTCTAGTGGCACTCGTTCGAATGCCGACTATACAACCCCTGAAATGCCCAACTATATCTCAAGTAATGATATTTTAAAAAGCATATATAGCTATCTATCATTAAACAGTATGAATGGTTTTCATTTACTAATCCATCCTGGAACCAGCCCAAAAAGAAAGGATAAATTCTATTTACGACTAGATGAACTAATTAATAAATTAAAGAAGGAAGGCTATCAATTTTCTAAGTTTTAACTTTGAGTAAAGTGGAGCAAGATTTACGAAACATCAAATATTTTTAATAAAAAGGGAAATAATGACGGCACATCAATAAATATAGGCATTAGACGGATAGTGGTAAGTGTGAACATGAGTAAATTTAACAAAATATATAACCGTTTGATAAGGAAGTGCTTTGAAATGCTCAACAAACCATATCCCTTAACGAACATTTACGAAGTCGCTTAGAAGAAATGATTGAAACAAAGAAATATTCTGAATTATCTGAACAAGTTAGAGATCAACTGAATTTATATATAGAAGGTGAATTTGGACAAATTCCAATTGTAAATGAAACGGAATGGGCGGTCCCAAATTGGACTGTAATATATTATGATACAACTCAAATAGCCACTTTCTATAATATTGTCGAAAGGGAAATTACCATTGACGATAAAATATTTAGAGTTGGTGGAATAAATAACGTAATCACACCAAAAGAATTTCGTGGGATGGGTTACGCATCAAAAACTTTAAGGGAAACAGAAGATCTGATCTTTGAGGACTTGAATTGTGAAATGGGAGTTTTACTTTGCGCAGATGATTTGATTCCTTTCTATGAAAGATTAAATTGGTATAAAATAGATTGTTCCGTTTATTTTGAACAGTCAAGCGGAAAAAAATTGTGGGGAGCAAATATTATGCTATTGACTAGGAATGAAAAAATAAGTCCTTATAAAATTGAATTGAACGGTTTGCCCTGGTAAAAAAACGACACCACAATAACGGTAACCGTTGCACAACACTTAAAAATGAAAACCGAAACATCAAAAGTGACAATACATATGGTTTCCAGTCTTGATGGATTTATCGCCAAAAAGGACGGAACTGTATCGTGGATGCAATCGACCGACAACTACCAAAAAGGAATTACACTTACCGATGAATATATTGCGGAATATCTAAAATCTATAGATTGCTATATAATGGGTTCAAAAACATATGAACGTGCTCTTGAACTTGGATGGCCATATGGCAATAAACCAGTTTTCGTTCTGACCCAAAACAAACTCAAAACCGATAAGGAAAATGTGCAATTCTCTTCGGGAGAACTTGAAAAGATTATAAATGAAAAATTGAAACCGAATTACAAAAATATTTGGATGGTCGGAGGCTCAAAACTGACAAAGGAATTTATGCGATTGGGTTTGGCCGACAAAATTGTTCTGACCATTACACCAATAATTCTTGGAGACGGAATACTGTTTTTTGATTACATTGGTAAAGAATATTTATTGCATTTAGAAGATGTTATGGCATTTAAGGATGGAATGGTGGAATTATGCTACGAAATTAGAAAGGAATAAAAAAACGTGTGCAATACCGTATCCTAAAAAATTGTTATTTTTAGCTTAACCAATGTGAGTTGCTCGTTTGCAAGCTTCTAATTTTCCTGCGGAAAATCCTCGCATACAAAACCGCACTATTATCATAAATGTTAACTGCAACCGACTGCATACTTAAAAGAAATGAAGAACATAAAAACAAAAAAAGTAACAATAAACGATATTGGTTATTTACAAAAAATAGTAAAATTAACTTTTTTTGAAACGTATTCTTTCGAAAACAGTAAAGAAAACATGAATGCTTATTTACACGCAACTTTCCATATAAACACGTTGTAACACATTCTGAGAGTCCTTGTGCGTTTAGAGTTTATATTAATAAAACTATATGAGACCCAAAACTAAATATACTAAAAGCGGTGATTTTAATATTGCGTATCAAGTGGTAGGTCAAGGATCAATTGACATTTTATATATTCCTGGTTGGGTTTCAAACATTGATATGATGTGGTCCGAACCAAGGCTTGCTACCTTTTTAACTAGGCTTTCCTTATTCTCTAGACTGATTATTTTCGATAAAAGAGGCACAGGACTTTCAGATCGTTCAGATGAGTATTCCACTATGGATGAGCGAATGGACGATATCAATGCAGTATTGGATGCTACAAATTCAGAAAAAGCATTTTTATTTAGTCATTCAGAAGGAGGATCGGTTAGTCTTTTGTTTTCTTTAAAGTATCCTCAAATAACTTTAGGAGTAATTGGTTTCGGAATATTTGCAAAACGGAGGTATTCAAAAGATTACCCTTGGGCTCCTAAAGTTGAAGAACGTGAAGTTTCTAATAAATTAATTGAAGACAATTGGGCACATGGAAATCTTGATGGGCTTAGGTCTTTAGTTCCATCATTAGCGCATGATAATGGATTTATGGATTGGTTGGCTAGTTATTTACGCTCTGGCGCAAGCCCTAAAGCTGCATTAATTTTACATAAGCAGTGTGCACAAATCGATATAACTGATATTTTGGGCTCAATCAAAGTTCCAACGCTTCTTCTGTTTAGAAAAGATGACATAGAAATTCTTGTTGAAGAAGGTAGATATCTAGGAGAACGCATTCCTAATTCTAAACTTGTTGAATATCGCGGCAAAGATCATCTTTTCTGGACAGGTGACACTTATCCGATTTTAGCAGAAATAGAAGAATTTGTTACCGGAATTCGTCCAAACAAATCAGAATTTCAAAGTGCAAAGCAAAAAAGTAGCAAAACAGGAATAGATCTAGCAACTGTAATGTCTGAAAATTTCTTATATAATTTGAAAGTTGAAGAATTCGCCAAATTATGTGGCCGAAGTTTATCCGCGTTTAAAAGAGATTTTAAAAACACATTTAATACGACACCATCTAAATGGATAAAGTCTAAACGACTTGAGTATGCGAGAGCACTTCTTATAGAAAGTAATTTAAACATAAACCAAATCTGTTATGATTGCGGTTATATAAACGCATCACATTTTATAAAATCTTTTAAAGAAAAATATAACATTCCTCCTCAAAAATACAGATCTGATAACATTAGAACATAATTTGTTGTTTGGACGTTTTAGAATGTTTTTTGAACTTTTTTGAAAGCTCTATGTACTTGTTTTTAGTGAACTTTACAGTATTCATTTAAACAAATACTACATTATGAAAACTAGATTAGCACTTATATTAATTTTGATTTTAGGATTAGCACTTACTAGCTGTAAAGCACAAGTTGACCTAATCAATGACGAATTTCCTGAAGCGAAGCAAGAAGTTATGGAAACTTTTGGAGCAATTGCACAAAGCATTAAAGATGGCGATTTAGATAAACTAATTTCATTTCATGCCTACAGTCCAAAGTTTACAGAATTTAAAAACGGAGCACCACGAAATGGTGGTGAAGCTAACGAAGTTCACGAACGCAATGTTTTTGGTTCGGTAACCGAAGTTGTGAAATTTGATGCTAAAGATTTACAAATAGCTGTATATGGTGATGTTGCCAACCTAACTTTTCACTCAGATTTTCATTTAAAATTTGGTGAAGATTTAATAATCGTAAATGATCAAATTACTTTATTGTTTGTAAAAACTAAAGATGGTTGGAAAATGGTACATGAACACCATTCGCCTCTTCAGAAATAAAAAAACAAGTATTCAATTTTTTTAGACCTCCATATAAAAGCTAGAGTTGCTTTAAGTAGACTCTAGCATTTATAGCATAAGTTTAAAAATTTACAAAATATAAATATTGAAAGTAATGGGCGAAATAATTAAAACTCTAGCAGTCGTTTTTTTAGCAAACTTAATGGCTTGTAACAATAACCAAAATCCCAAGCTAAATCCTGAGTCTAATTCAACTGGAATTATTTCGTTTAAAAATATTGAGTTTAAATCTCAAGGAGCAATGCTTAGAGGAAGGCTATATTTACCTGAAAACAATTTGAAAAAAAATCCTGTTGTTATAATGGCACACGGATTTACAACTACCATCAACGGGATGACAGCCGATAAATATGCTGAGAAATTTAGTGAAGCAGGATTTGCTGCACTGTTATATGATCACCAAAATTTTGGCATTAGTGATGGTGAACCGCGCCAAGAAATTAATTTTTGGGTTCAATCCAGAGGTTATATTGATGGTATCGATTTTGTAATTACTCAACCGGAAATTGATACAACAAAAATAGCTGTTTGGGGAGCTAGTTTAAGTGCACGAGAAGCATTTCTTGTTGGTTCGGTAGATAAAAGAGTAAAAGCAATAATAAATCAGATTCCAGCTTATGGAAGTAATTTTCCTATAGAAGACAAGGACGGTCAGTTATATTCGTTTGCTAAAGAAACAATTCTAACTGAGAGAATAAAGGATTTGCCTCATACAGTAACTGTACAAATGCCAATCGTTTCATCAGACCAATTAGGCACACCTTCTGCTCTTTCAAAAATAACTGCGTATCGTTGGTTTATTGAATATGGTGGGCGTTATGGTACAAATTGGAAGAATATAGTTTCATTTTCCAATATAGAAATTCCAGACCTATTTCACATTGGTCAATGTGCACAATATTTAAAAGGCCCGATTCTTATGGTTGTAGCCACTAACGATGAAATGGAAGGTGCTAGCAATGAAGTTACAAACGAAGTATTTAAAATGATTGAAAAGCCAAAAGAATTATTTGAAATTGATGGTGGACATTTTGGATTATTGCATTACCCAAGTTCAATATTTGATAAATCGAGTCAAGCACAAATCGATTTTCTAAACAAATATTTTAATTAAGAATAACGTGTCACAGTCGAGTAGGTAAAGGGGGATTTCATCCCTAAACCTCTCACAGAACCGTACGTGAACCTCTCGATTCATACGGCTCTTGTTATACAGTCGATAAAACCTAAATTGTATTTAAACCAGTTTGTATCCCGGCCCCCAATGATTGAACAGATTTGGATATAGTTTATGGCGGTTGAAGTGCTAAATATGAGTATTTTAGCATTAAATAAACATCGGTGTAAGTTGAAACTTTTGTGTTTCAAAACCGCCACAAAACCATATACTCAACGTTGCCTACAATTTCCTGTCGAACCTGCATAAAATCAAAAAAAATGAGTTTAAAAAAAGTAGTTATTTTAATTTTGTTCTCAAATGTGATAAATACCTATTCACAGAACTGGCATTTTAAATCAGGAAAAGATGCTTTTGACGGAAATTATAGAACTTCTTACGTAATCGGAAAAGGTGAATTTCCTTATAATACACCTGAATTATACATAAACGTGTTTAATGAAAACGATTTGAATTTTTATATTTCGTCATCTGGTTATTACCCAACAGAGAGTGATATAAAAGTAATGTTAAAATTCAATAATGATCCAAACATTATATACACTTCAAATTTTGTAAGTTTATCAAAAGACAAGGAAACCATTTTCCTTTTCTCTTTTAAAAATAAATTAGATTCTACATTCAATAAGCACGAAATCATTAAAAAACTAAAAAAAGGAAGTTCTTTAAATGTGAGAATTGCAACTGATTTTGGAGATAAAAACCTTTATTTCAGTTTAACAAACAGTTCTAAATCAATAGATTTCATTTACTCTGACAAATATTTAAACTACTTGAAACAACAAGAAAATGAACAAATGCTAATAGCCAAAGACAGAAAAAAAATTTCAGATTCGATTAATAATATATTTGAGCAAAGAAAAATTGAAAATCAAAATAGAGAAAATTTACTCTTGGAAATATTGACTAAAGCTGGTATTGTAAAATTAGAAATAAACAAGGCGATGGATATTTTAAAATATCATTTATTAATAAGAGCATAAATTAGTTCTTATTCTGAAAATTTTACGTATCTTTATTGTATGAAAACAAAGGTGAAGAAGCGTAAGAACCAAGATGCCCAAGAGGAAACACGGTTGCGTGTGGCCGATTATCTCCGCAAGAAATTGGGCACCCAGAGACAGGCCGCCGAGATTTTCGGTATCACCGAGCGTTCGGTAAACAAGATATGGGCGCGGTACAGGGCCGGCGGCAAGCGCGCGCTGTGCAGCAGGAAACGTGGTGTGCAGGGCGGCATGAAACTCAAGAAGGACCAGGCCCATAAGGTGCGGGAACTTATCAGGGAAAAACTTCCCGAGCAGTTGAAGCTCCCCTTCGGACTTTGGACAAGGGAAGCCGTACAGCAGCTGATATCGCAGAAGTTCGGCGTCGAGCTGTCGCGCTGGCAGGTAGGGCGCTACCTGAAAAAATGGGGGTACACTCCCCAAAAGCCCATAAGAAAGGCGTTCGAGCAAAAGCCGGAAAACGTACGGAAATGGCTGGAGGAAGAATATCCGGCGATAGAAAAAAGGGCAAAGGCAGAAAGAGCGATAATATACTTTGGGGACGAGACGGGCTGCAGGAGCGACCACCAGGCAGGCAAGAGCTATGCCCCTAAAGGAAAAACGCCTATAATAAAGGCAACGGGGAAAAGATACACGGTCAATATGATCTCCGCAATAAGCAACAGGGGGCATCTGCAGTTCATGTTGATGGAGAAGGGCTTCAACAGCGAGGTCTTTAAGATGTTCTTGCTACTGATGATAAAGTATAGCAATAAAAAGATATTTTTCATTACCGATAACCATCCCGCCCACAAGACCATCAAACTTGACCAATGGCTAGAGGAGAACAATGATAAGATCGAAGTATTGTTCATCCCGCCCTATTCCCCGGAACTGAATCCCCAGGAATACGTCAACCAAGATCTGAAGACCAATATTATCGGCAAGAAAAGGGCGATCAACAAGGAACAGCTAAAGGAAAATATCAATGATTTTATGAACAAAAGAAAAAAGGACAAACCACAAGTGAAAAAATATTTTCATCACAGACACGCCAGATATGCTGCCTGACAATCTTATAAGAACTAAATAACCTAACGATTAATAAACTACAATCATCTCTATATTTATGAAATAAGACAAATAAATCTCTACATCAATACCTTTGGTGTTTTAGCTTTTAAAATGTACAACTCAGAGAAAAAATTAATAGACTCAATTTCTGTGCAATTACCAGAAACATACAGAAAAGTAAGGGATAAATAAAAACTGTAGGCAATACCATATCAAAAATTGCTGGTGTTGGGCTAAAACAAAGGTCGTTGCACGTTTGCTACATCTGATTTTCCTTCGGAAAATCCTCGCACGCAAACACGCAACTTTCCATATACAAACACGCTGTAAAGACAAAAAGGATATTTTTCGTAAATTTGCTTATTAAAGATTTTAAAATGGACATTCAAACTACAAAACTGGAATTACTTAAAATTATTTTGGAAAATGAAAATTCTGAATTTATCCAACGTGTCTCTGATTTTGTAAAAAAAGAAAAAACTGACTTTTGGAATGAATTAAATTTGTCTGAACAGAAAGAAATAAAAAAAGGAATTGAGGATTTAGATAACGGAAAAAGAGTTTCTTATGAATCTTTTTTAAAGAAAATTTCATAGGAAATGAAAGTGTTCTTATCTGAACTTGCCGAATCAAAACTTTTAAAACTGTCGGAATACTTATTAGAAAATTGGAATTTAAAAATCTTTATAAATGTGTCGTAACTAAACAAACGACATTTGAGTGTGCCTCTCACACCACCGTACATACGGATGGTATTATTCGAGATATGGAAAGGTTGTAATTCTTATTGTTGTTATTAGTATTACTATATTAATAATCTTAGAAAAATTAGGTATTCAATTATGACATTGTATGAGTTTAATGGACTTCTTAAGCATGATAAACATAATCATGTTTTTACTAAAGGAGACTTTATTGATTTCAGATTTGAAAATGAAAAGCGATTTGCTCTTTATGCAATAAATATGTTTTTTGTTGAGATTGAATATAATAATTTAGAAAATAAACTTCAAATCATTAGAAGTTTTAAATGTGGTGAAATGTTGAGTAAATATTCTTTTATTCGTAAAGATGATTAATTATTCTTTTTAAAATTTTCTATATCAATTTCAGTAAGTGAGTCGTATATCTTCGCAAAGTCTACTAATTTAAATCCCATTGACTCAATAATTAAAATTACCGTTGTATAGTTTGGACCTGATTTAGATTTTGCGTTAAAAGTATCAGAAACCGTAGCTTTTCGAATGTCGGCTTCTAATGCTATTTCATTATAACTAATTGCAATTTCTTCCTTAGTATTTTTATATGGCTTGAATTTTTTACTTAATTCTAAAAGTCTAATTAAGCTTATTGAAATTTTAATATTTATATATGAAATTGAATCTTTTTTCATTTATGCAAGTAACTATTTCATAAAATAAATATCGGTACGCTTTGACGTACCGATATTTATTTTTATATTTGACTTTGTATCGGTTATTTATGATACTTTTTAAATAAATTTGCGAAAGCATTTCTAATAAAAATTAGAAGCATTCGCTTAGAATCTCGCCTTAGAAAACTGGTAATTTTTGCAACGAGATGATAAGTAAGATGCTCACGTCTTAGGGCGTGGGCTCACTTATTGTTGCACGGTATACCAGTACCTCTAGGGCAGTAAGCTGAGTTCCACGCCTTTTTTGTATCTATCATTTTAGGTTTACTTAGTTATTCTTAGCGTTGTTTTATTTTTTTGAATGGCAAAGGGTCACTTTTAAACTAAAAGCAGCATGCAGCACAGGTTTTGTATGGTAAAACAAGGCGTTTCTTCTCAACATCATTTGTTGTTTGAAGTTACTGTATTCGACATCCTCTTTAAGAAAAAGCCTAAAAACCCAATATAAAATACCCGTGGTGTGGGATTGACGTTATACAATCATTTCGGATTTTCACCTTTCATTTTTATCCCATCACTAATCCATCCATCCTTTTATTGTATCCGAACAAACGACGATTTAGAAAGCGTAAAGCCCTTATACTTTCTAAGGTCCTTAAGTCTAATCTATCTGAGTTAGTCATTTCATACCATAAAACTTTAGATATGAAATAAATGGATTTACTAAAGGGCCGATGAAAGCTACATATAGATTTAAACCATTAAAACCATATAACTGCCTATGAATAGACACTAAACACAAAAAAAAACCTCCCAACAAACTTTTGTAGGGTCGATGGGAGATTAAGATTTAACAAGATTATTTAAAACCTCTAATTCAAAATTATGAAAATTAATTCTATTACAAGAGGTAGGTGGATACTATTGTGTATGGCCTACCTCATTATTTCCCCATTTTGTACATATGCCTTAGACTATAGTTGTGTTTTGCATACGCCTATTTCAGACCATCTAAATGTCCAACAGTCCAAAATTAGCGGGATCATAACAGACAACCTTGGCAACCCTTTAGTAGGTATTCATGTTATGGTACAAGCCCAAAAGCAAGGTGTCGTAACAAATTTTGATGGTACGTATACCGTTACAGCCAATCCAAAGGATACCTTGGTAGTTTCGGGGCTTGGGTTTAAAACACAGACCATTGCTATTAATAATCGGCAGGTTATCAATATTCAGTTACAGGAGGACATCACACAGTTGGATACGGTGACACTTAATGCAGGGTATTATACCGTAAAGGACAAAGAGCGTACAGGTAATATTTCCAGAATTTCCTCAAAGGATATTGAAAAACAGCCTGTAAGCAATCCTTTGGCAGCGCTTCAAGGGCGTGTTTCTGGTGTTGAAATCACGCAAACCTCAGGCGTTCCAGGTGCTGGCTTCAATATTAAAATTAGAGGACAAAATAGCATCCGTGCTAATGGAAACGATCCTTTATATGTTATTGATGGTGTCCCCTATGCCTCCGAAACTTTAGGAGATAGACAAACATCGGGTTCTATTATCCCCCTATCTGGTGTAAGCCCTTTAAATAATATCAACCCAACAGATATTGAGAGTATAGAAATCTTAAAAGATGCTGATGCCACAGCTATTTATGGTTCTAGAGGTGCCAATGGGGTCGTGCTTATTACGACCAAAAAAGGCAAAGTAGGAACTTCTTCTTTTAAATTGAATGTGTCCACTGGTTTTGGAAATGTGGCTCGCAGATTAGATGTACTCAGTACACAAGACTATATAAACATGAGGGAGGAAGCTTATGCTAATGATGGGATAGCTACGTTACCCTTTAATGCGTATGACATTAACGGCACTTGGGACACAAACCGAAATACCGATTGGCAAAAAGAACTCTTTGGAAAGACCGCTTATTTAACCAATGTACAAGGAACGTTTTCTGGAGGGAGTGAACAGACACAGTTTTTACTAAGTGGTAATTATAATAAACAAACCACGGTATTACCAGGAGATTCTGATAATGATAAAATAACGGTGCATAGTAACTTAAACCATCAGTCTAAAGACAAGAAATTGGCAATTCAATTTTCTGCCTACTACACGTCGAATATAAATAATTTACCAGCATCCGATTTGGTAAGAGAGGCCTTGACTTTGGCACCAAATGCGCCTGATCTATATAATGATGATGGATCACTAAACTGGGAAAACTCGACATGGAATAATCCGCTTCGTAATTTGGAAGGTAAATACTTAGCCCAAAGCACTACTTTAATAAGTAATGCAACTATCAATTATACTCTTAATAAAGGTTTAAAGTTAGTCACCAGTTTAGGCTATACAGAGAGCGATCTGCAAGAACTAAGAACCGTACCGTCTACCACGCTGAACCCCGCTTATGGTCTAGGTAGCGACATCTCATCGGCTATTCATAATAATGCCGATAGAACCTCATGGATTATAGAGCCTCAATTACATGGGACGTTTCATTTGGGGAAAACCAAAATAGAATCCTTGGTTGGATTCACTTTTCAAGAACAAAAGAGCCATCGACTATCGCAATTTGCCTTTGGGTTTACCAATAATAACTTTATTGAAAACATTGCGGCGGCATCTAGCCTATTTGTTCTTGGTGACACCCAAACACAATATAGATACCACGCGCTTTTTAGTAGGATTAATTTAAATCACCAAGGGAAATATATTCTTAATCTAACAGGAAGACGTGATGGTTCCAGCAGATTTGGGGATGACAAGAAGTTTGCCGATTTTGGAGCTGTGGGTGCTGCTTGGATTTTTTCAAATGAATCTTTTATAGAATCTGCTTTGCCATTTTTAAGCTTTGGTAAAATACGGGCGAGTTATGGTACTTCAGGCAATGACCAGATAGGAGACTATCAGTATTTAGACACCTATAATTTTGGCAGCTCACCCTATCAAAATATTATAGGTTTACAACCTACAAGACTATACAACCCTAATTTTAGTTGGGAATCCAATAAAAAACTGGAGTTTTCTATGGAACTTGGGTTTTTACAAGACCGTATTTTTATAAGCAGTAGTTATTACCGTAACAAATCATCCAACCAATTGGTTGGTATTCCATTGCCAGGGACAACAGGTTTTAATTTTTTAAATGCCAATCTTAATGCAACGGTAGAAAATAAAGGCTGGGAATTTGAATTGAATACAACCAATATAGCTAGTAAAAATATACGTTGGACGACTTCAATTAACTTGACCCTACCTAAGAATAAACTTTTAGAATTTCCAGATTTGGAAGGGTCTACTTATGCCAATCAATTGGTGATAGGACAACCTCTAAATATTATAAAGGTGTATCAATATACAGGGGTAAATCCGCAAACGGGACTTTATGAATTTACGGATTTTAATGAAGATAGTACTATTTCTGCACCTGATGACAAGCAGGTTATTAAAGACCTTAATCCCAAGTATTTTGGAGGTATAAACAATCATTTTTCCTATAAGAAATTTAGTCTGGATGTGCTGTTTCAGTTTACCAAACAATTAGGTGTGCACTTTTTGGGTATTCCCGGGACTATGGGGAGTCAAACTAATGACGTATTGCAGCGGTGGCAAAATGTGGGCGACCAAACGTCTGTGCAACGTTATACCAGCGGATTAAACTTTGAAGGTTTAGTAGCTTATTCTAATTATACTCAAAGTGATGCTGTTATTGGCGACTCCTCTTATCTGCGCTTAAAAACGTTGGCTTTATCTTATCAGATTTCAAAAAAGACGAGCAAGGGTATTGGTTGTGACCTCTTTTTAAGAGCTCATAATCTGCTGACCATTACGAGCTATAATGGACTTGATCCAGAGACCAGATCCAGTTCAACCATTCCTCCATTACGATTTATCTCCTTAGGAACGCAACTTACATTTTAAAAAAGAACATTATGACACATATAATTAAACATACAAACCCGTCTAGAAGTTTAGCCTTCATGCTTTTACTTCTTGTGCTTTTGACCTCTTGTGAAGATTTTGTTGACATAGATCCTCCAAACAATCAGCTTACTAGTGCCATTGTATTTGAAGACGCAGCAACTGTTAATGCAGCCTTAACTCATGTTTACGGTCAACTTAGAGATCAGGGACTCACCAATGGAGGTGTCTCAGGATTGGGCTATCTATTGGGGCATTACACGGATGAACTAACACTTTATAGTACCTCACAGTCTGGGATTCAGTTATTTTTCGATAATAATGTATTGGCAACAGACAATACAGTTTTAAGCCAATGGAATAGCAGTTATAATCTTATATATGCAACCAACAACATCATAGAAGGTGTTAAAAGTTCAACAGGTTTAGCAGAGGAAGATAAAGACCAATTTCTTGGTGAGGCGTACTTTATAAGAACCTTAATTCATTTTTATTTAGTGAATCTCTTTGGAGATATCCCTTATATAGATACGACTGACTATCGCACTAATAGTACTACTTCAAGACTGGAAGCAGATCAAGTGTATCAAAAAATGATTGATGATCTGGTGTTATCGAAATCATTGTTATCTGCAAATTATGGAGATGCAAACAGAGTACGTCCCAATAAATGGGTAGCAACTGCGCTTTTAGCTAGGGTATATCTTTATAACGAGAATTGGGATGGGGCTTTAAGCGAAGCTACCGAGATACTTTCTAGTGGCGTTTACGCTTTGAATACTGATATTAATCAGGTGTTTTTAAAAAATAGTACAGAGACCCTTTTGCAATTTGATGCTGGGATTTCGGGGGCTAATACCATAGACGCCTTGACATATATTTTTACAAGTGGCCCACCTCCAAACAGTAGTTTAGCAGATTATTTTATTGATAGTTTTGAAGTTGGGGATGCGCGCTTTAGCGATTGGATGGGTACCGTTTCTAATGG
Source organism: Changchengzhania lutea (assembly GCF_006974145.1). Lineage (NCBI taxonomy): Bacteria > Pseudomonadati > Bacteroidota > Flavobacteriia > Flavobacteriales > Flavobacteriaceae > Changchengzhania > Changchengzhania lutea. The sequence continues at coordinate 1,078,216 of NZ_CP039456.1, forward strand.
TACAGATACTTGGTATTATCCTTTTAAATATAAGCTGAATACCAATACTAGGACTACTCAAGAGTGTTCCATCCTATTTCGATTGGCAGAATTATATCTTATTTCGGCGGAAGCCAACGCCCAATTAGGCAATGTGTCTAACGCTTTAGATCAGTTAAATGTTATACGAGAAAGATCGAGTTTGGCACCTGTGTTGGTAACCGATACAGCTGCACTTTTAGAGACCATTTATCAGGAACGTAAAATGGAGTTCTTTACTGAAATGGGGCATCGCTTTTTTGACTTGAAACGAACTAGTGCAGCAACTAGTGAGCTATCTCCAGTAAAACCTAATTGGCAAGCTACGGATGTACTATTGCCTATTCCAGAATCAGAACTCCTTTTGAATCCTAATCTGAAACCGCAAAACGATGGGTATTAAAATGATACGTCTAAATCGATTAGAGACTATTAAAGGTATTGGCTTTGCCTCCATTGGCAAACTTTTGTTTCCAATGATTATTTTGTTAGTCACCTGCTCCTTATGGGGGCAGGTTAACAACAAGCTGGATCTCAATGATTTCTTAGCATCTGGAGATTTTATAAAAGTTCATTGGCAAGACAGTAAGGTTTTCTTTGAAATTGATGAAAAATTATTGGGTAAAGACCTGCTGTTTGTGAGGCATGATAAGGGCTATAAGCATGTGATTTGGACTAAATACAAGGATCAGATACTTTTAGAAACCCCAAGAATTAAATCGTTGTCAGGGGTTATTATTCCCATAGATAATCATCCATCTATAGAAAAAAGTATCCTTGGTATATTTCCAATTATAAAAGAAAAAAGTGATCTCAAGACCCTTTATATTGATGTGACTGATTTATTTCTAAAGAACAGTGTGGCGTGGTATTCCAATTTTAAGGAAACCATTATACCTGATTTATCAGCAATAGAAGAAATAAAGTATTTGAAAAATGAAATTGTGATTTCAACCAAGAGAGTCTTATCAAAAAACACAAGCAAATCAACAAATCAGGTTGATTTTAGTTTTTTTCTATTGCCAGAGTCCATGAAACCTAGATTATTTGACCATCGCATAGGCTATTTTATAGAGGATGAATTGAGCCCAATTAATCATTTTCCTAAACATGCTAAAGCGAGTATATCAAGATGGCACTTGGAAAAAAAGGATGCAAACAAGAAAATCAGTGTCCCTGTTAAGCCCATTACGTTTTACTTAGATACTAATATCCCCAATAAGTGGAAACCCTATATAAAAGCGGGGATTCTTGAATGGCTGCCAGCTTTCGAAGCAGCAGGTTTTAAAAATGCCATTGAAGTTAAAGAGATTCCAAATAATATTAAGAATTGGCAAAGTAACAGCGTCAATAATTCTGTTGTGAGATGGTTGAACAAAGAAGGGATAAGAGGTCAGAATAATAAAGCAGGTTCTGGAGTGTCTAGAATAGTTGATTTAAGATCGGGTGAAATTATAAAATCAGATATTATTATTGGCTCCTCATACCAATATTTTTCAGACAGCTATTTTATTAGATGTAGCCCCTTGGATAAGCGTGCACAGCAATATCCATTTTCAGATGATTTAATGGGAGCACTTATTCAATCGGTTGTGGCACATGAAGCAGGTCATGCTTTTGGAATCAAGGATGCTAATTATGGGGAATATGCCTATCCATTTGACAAAATGCGAGATAAAAAATGGCTCCAAGATATGGGGCACACCCCAAGTGTTATGTCTTATGCCAGGCATAATTATATGGTGCAGCCAGAAGACCATATACCACCCTCTTTATTAATTCGGAAAGTTGGACCTACTGATGTTTATACTATTAAATGGGGATACGAATCCTTTCCAAATATTAATGAGCCACAAGACGAACTACCATATTTAGAAAAAATGATTCGTCGGCAGGATTCCATTCCTTGGTATCGCTATAATATAGGCAACTATGAAAAGACGGGTCCAGATTGTAGTAATGAAGTCGCTGATAATAATAATCCCATAAAGAGTGCAGAACTAGGACTATTAAATATGAAAAGAGTGATTGAACTCTTATCAACGGTTACAAAGACTCAAAAGGATAATGAACTGTTAGAGCGATTATATAATAAAACAATAACGCTTTGGTTTGATCAAATGAGTCATGTCATGACTTCAATTGGTGGCTATACGACGCATTATAAATCGGGAGCACAAACGGGTGCGGTGTATACACCAATTCCTATGCAACTTCAACAAGAGGCTGTAGATTTCCTAAATTTAAATGCCTTTAAGATTCCTGATTGGTTAGCGCATCCAATGTTTTATTCTAGGATTATGTACTCGACTTCGACTGATAAAATAATGGCATATCAATTACAATTACTATCGGAAATATTGAGTCCATTAAGAATGAAAAGGTTAGAAAATATGGTGTTTTCTTCTAAAGCCGATGGTGTTATCAAAGCATTACTATCAAAATTGCGTATTGGTCTTTGGAGTGAATTATCTCAAAATAAAATAAGCATTATACGCCGAAGACAGGAACTACAAAGTGCTTATATCGCTTTGTTAAGTGAGGCAATTACAAAACCAAAAAAATATGGAATCACAAACCCAAGTGATATGTACTTTGTGTACAGCGATTATTCAAGAAGTATTTTTATGTCTGAACTCATGTTATTAAAAAAGGATATTATAAGTACAGGAACTAGCGTTACAGATAGCATCACTTTTGGTCATTTAAAACGTTGTTTGTTAAATATAGATGACATCTTAATCGGGAAGTAGTTAAAAGTTTATATTTTGTGTGCGTCAAAACTTTGACTTTAAATCAACCAATTTTTAACCAGAAAAGGGGCATACAGCCCCTTTTCTTTTTTTATACCTAAATCCCTTAAGGTCTAAAAACTACCAGAGGACAAGTTGTTTGACTTGGAAACATTTTCCCAAAGGCTTGTTGTCCTTGCGCATTGGTACAAAGAATCTCTCCATCAGGAGAACAATCAACTTTTTGTGTACAAGGTGCTGGAGAATCAATATAGCCATCTACTATGGCTAAATTTGCTACATTCGAACTAGTCGAAGTAGCAAAGGCGCTGGTTAAAGCAAAAATGATTGCTACAACCGGAATTAATAATTTAAACTTGAAAGTTTTCATAATTATTATTTTTAAATGAATGTTATGATCTACTCTTTTATACAGGTTTTCGATCTCAGTCCTGTTACCGGCCGGTAAATCTTTTATCTTATGGTGGCATTTAAGCTATTAGCCATCTGTGTGTTATTCAAAGGTTACTAAAAATGTGAGGGCTTTAATTGGTATACAGAAAGCACAACATCTATTAGAGCAACCAAATGATTGTTATAAACATTAAATTCTCTAACTTTTCTTTGACCAATATTATAGAGGTAAAAGCTAAATTGATAGCTTTGCTTTTTCCAGTTGTAAACATCAATTATTGCGGCTTGGTTTAGCATAGATTTTTCTTCATATTTACCTAGTCTATTAGAGTGAATCATCATCAGGTTTTGATATAAAGCAGCCGTTTTATTTACTTCTAATGGAGGCACTTTCATTTTAATTTCTCCCAGTTCATTTTTTTGGGATAATTGAATTTGGGCAACCCGAACAGTGTCTATAGTTTCTTCCCTGCGGAGTAACTTCAGATCAGGATTCATAATCATAAATTGGTTGCGGTAGAAGTAAACATAACCCAGGTTTTCTTTGTCTTCTGAAACGATCATAGTACCATCGACATCAAACATGCCATCTATTTGTCTTTCTAATAAGTCAGGATCTAATATTATATTAAAATCATCCTGTTTCTCTAGAACCCCAAGTGTGGCTTCATTTGTTTTACTACTGATAGCCTTTATATATAATTTGTTAGAATCTATAGGGATGGCACGCGTAAAATAGGTTTTGTTTTTCATCCAAAGGCTGGCATGCCAGTCTCCAATGTTTCCGCGGAAAATACAGGGTACAAATCCATCGGTTACAAAGAAGTATGGTGGGTGAAACTTTACTGTTATGGATCGAAAAGGTAAATCCATTCTATCCAATGTAATCCGGATATGTTGGGTGTCTTTAGTTTTTAAGTTTACCTCTAAAAGATGTAATGGGGCCGTGGTATTTCCTAAATACAATATCTCATTTTCGTATCCAGCGATATAATAGGAATTGTATTTAAGAGAAAGGTCATACTTTTTAGTAATGGGATGGTGGGGATACCTTCTAACAAAAGCGTTATTACGATGCATTTGGTTTTCGGAAAGTAAAAACATGATTATAACGAGAGAGCAACTCAATAATCCAAATATTGATAACCTTAAAAGAGTTTTCATGTTATTTTGCTTTTAAGGTTAAAGGGTTTCTTTCTAAATAAAAGATGGCAATAACTGCCATTATAATAAATATCAGATTGAATATAATATGCTCTGTCCATCCCAAATGTTCCAATACACCGCCACAGGAACAAGGGATATAGTCGCTAAAATTCAGGATAAGTATGATGTAAGCAGTAAATAGTATCATTAATGAGAAACTGGCATAAAACGCCAATAGCATACACTTTGGAATTAAGAATAGACCTGAAATTACCAGTTCTATTATTGGTATTCCCCAAGCCACCCAACTGGCATACCTCGTAACAATTGGGGATTGACCCAATTGTATTTGAAACTGATTGAAATCAAGAAGCTTGCTTGTGGCAGCATAAACAAATAATACAATGAATAAAATACGTATACTATTTGTTATTGTTACTAATTGATATCGTGTATTCGAACCTGTCATACCTTTTGATTTGATATGCCAAAGTTCCGAAATAAAATTTAACCCTAAGGGATAATTAGTTGACTGTGAGGGATTTATTTATTAAAATGTGGTTTGTGTACTTGTTTTTTATCAGGATTCAATGTTTTTTTACGTAAGTCTCTAGGCGTATATCCATAACGTTTTTTAAATGTTCTGGTGAAATGAGGGTTGCTTTTAAACCCTGTCATTTCTGCAATTGACTTGAAAGTTTGGCGGGTATACTGAATCATCATTTTCGCCTTTCTTAAACGTTCTTCCTTTAAGAACCGATAGACCGTAGTGCCATACAACTCCTTAAACCCATACTTCAGTTTAAACTCATTGGTGCCCAATTGCAGTGCGAATTTTTTAAGCGAGGGGAAGTCCTTTTCAAGATTATTGATAATGATGCTATGGGCTTCACGTATTCTACGAATGTCCTCAAAGCTCAGTCGAAGCTTTTGTTTCTGATTTTCTGATCGCGTATTATTTGAACTTTGTTGGTCGTTGGAGTGTTGGATGACCCGTTGCTTCAAATCATTTTCCAGATGATCCTGTCTATTGGAATGGTGAATCACCGTAATAAGGGCCTTTTTAAAATCATTTTGTTTACCATTAAGACTCGTCATATAGCAAGTCTTTGGAATGACCAAACTTCCCTTGGATTTGAAGGTTAGCTCCAGGGACCTGTCCTGAAATTTACTTTGCTTTAGGCTACGCCATGCCTCCTTCCACGATATTCGTGACTTTTCTATTAAAAAATCTGAAAAAGGGTGTCCTATAATATCCATCTGTAAAACAGATAGCATATTGCAAGCTTGTTGGTTGGCAATGTCAATGAACCCATCCTTATCCACAACGAAGCTCATTTGAACAATGGCCGCAATGGGGCTATTGGTGTTGGCATAGCCCTGATGGAGTAGGGTTTCCTGAATTTCTTCAGCCAGCATATTCAGTGATAGACCTATCGCTTCGAGATTATCATTTTTACCAGAGCGCTCCAAACGGTAAAAGAAATTCCCTGAGGCCATTTCCAATAACATTTGGTTGATTCGTTTCATTCTTCGCTTTTTACCGGTACTCACATCTAAAGTATTATATATAAATTAATTGTGAGAGACTCTACTAAAAAAAATAGCAATTATTTAAGGCGTAAATCCTTTATTGTTCCATAAATCCAGAAAGAAACGCTATGGCATGTTCCATAGAATCAAATGTCTTTGTCGGGATTGGTGGATTGCTGGTTCGGATATAAAATTCGGACAGCATTTCAGAAACCGGTGGATCTACAATAACCGCCACAGCCGTTATCAAGGTTGAACCTTCCATGGCCAAATAGGCCCTGGCAGATTTATTGATTTCCTTTACACCTCTAATGTCGCATAGTACAGGGAATTCACGACCCTCATGTAAAGTCAGTCTATCCTCGACAATCTGTACGGCAGCTTCTAAATCCACAGTAACACCTTGGTGGTAGATAATATGTAATACACCATCTAGGAACCTATACGAGGTATAATCATTTTCAAAATAATTTCGCATCATGTAGAAAACTGGTTTTTCATTATAAACTTACAAAATAATCAAGACTAGCCTATACCATTTATCGATTTCCCTTAGTAATTATTGGCTTTTTATTGCCTACCAAGGATTAAAAGTTGACTCTAAGGGAGTATAGAGCCGACTCATTTTGTAAAATCCTACAAATGATGTTAAATTATATGAAATAAAAACATAATAAGATGGCAAAAATCAAACACAACAATTTTTTGAGTACCGTTCACGAAGTATTTACAGATGCCAAACAAGAGGGCATTATGCATCTCTATGCCGAAGGCGAAGCATTTACTGGGCGTACTATTGGCGTAAAGGACAGACAATTATTTCACTTTGGAACCACGGGATATTTAGGCCTGGAGCAGGATGCGCGATTGAAGGCCGCTGCGATAGATGCTATTACCAAATACGGAACGCAATTTCCATTATCCAAGTCTTACATTTCCAATCCCCTCTACAGGCAGTTGGAAGAACGCTTAACGGCGATGTACCAGAACCCAATCATTATAACCAAGAACAGCACTTTGGGGCACATGGGTGCTATACCTAATGCGGTGAATGACCAAGATGCCATTATCCTAGACCATCAAGTCCACTGGAGTGTGCAAAGTGCCGCCAAAGTTTTAAAGAACAGATCGGTTCCCATTGATATGATCCGCCATAACGATTTGAACATGCTGGAGGACAAAATAAAATCGCTTTCCGATAAACATAAAAAGATCTGGTATATGGCCGATGGCATCTATTCCATGTACGGTGATTTTGCACCGATTCAGGATTTAAAGACCTTGAGCTTAAAGTATCCCCAATTACATCTATATATAGATGACGTGCACGGGATGAGTTGGGTGGGCAAGAACGGAACGGGTTATGCCTTGAGCGAGCTCAAAGAACTTTCAGAAAATGTTCTGCTCTTTGGCACCCTGAGTAAGACCTTTGGAGCAAGTGGTGCGGTATTGGTATGTTCCAATAAAAAGATGTACCAAGAAATAAAGACCTTTGGCGGGCCCTTGACCTTTTCAGCGCAATTGGAACCAGCGTCTGTGGCAGCAGCCACGGCCTCGGCAGACATACACCTATCCCCTGAAATCTATGAACTTCAAAATGACCTAAGGGAACGGATTCAGTATTTCAATGCACTATTAGAGCAAACCGACTTGCCTCTAATTGATAAAAATCTGTCACCTGTGTTCTTTATAGGTACGGGCATGCCGAAAACGGGCTATAATTTTGTCGGTCGACTTATGAAAGAAGGGTTCTATGTGAACCTTGGTATTTTTCCAGCTGTGCCCGTAAAGAATACAGGGGTGCGCATTACCATATCCAGACATAACCAAAGGGAGGAAATCAAAGCCTTGGTAGAGGCGATGGTATATCATTATCCAAAAGCGCTTGAAGACACGCACACGAATGCACAACGGGTCCTGCACGCCTTTAAAATGGATGCTAAAAAGAGTAAAGAAAATCATGTATCCAAGGCGCTTGTCATTAAGTTGGAAAACTCCATTTTAAAAATGGATAAAGCACTCTGGGACAAACTCATGGGCAAACAAGGCGTCTTTAACTGGGAAGGCCTTAAGTTTTTAGAGGAATCTTTTAGTGGTAATGTTTTAATAGAACATAACTGGGCGTTCCGATATCTCGTTATCTATGACCAACAGGAGAAACCCATTCTAGCCACCTTCTTAACTGTAGGGTTATGGAAGGACGATATGCTGTCCAATTTAAGTGCCTCTGAAACCATAGAAAAACAAAGACAGTCAAACCCCTATTATTTAACATCCCAAGTGCTGGGTATGGGATCACTCTTTACCGAAGGGAATCACCTGTATATAGACGACAAGCACCCCTTAAAGTCCCAAGCATTAGATACGGTGATGCAAACCTTGGAAACGCTTGAACAAGAATTTAAGGCAACCATGGTAGTGCTCCGGGATTTCCCTAAAAATGAAAATTTGCACCCTTATTTCCAAGGACAGGGATTTATAAGGGTCCAGATGCCTGATTCCTGTAACATAGATTTAGTGGAAGGTGAAGCTATGGAAACTTACATCGCCAAGCTTTCTTCTAGAAATAGGCGGCATTTACGAAAGGAGATTTTGGAATATGAAACTCGTTTGAAGATCGATATAGTAAAGAAGTGTAACCTTAATCAATTAAAGCAATTTCAGGAATTGTATGCCAATGTCCATCAAAATAATCGCGGATTGAACACGTTCTCATTCCCTGAAAAATTATTCGAGAAAATGTCAAAGCATCCCAATTGGGAGTTCATTACCGTTGCCTTAATTAATAATCCAGAAACAATTATTGGGGTTATGCTGTGCTATAATAACAACGGCCATACCTACGTCCCTGCCTTTGTTGGTCTGGACTATGAGTACGTTCTGGAATATCATACCTACAGGCAGCTTTTATACCAGACCATTAAAAGGGCAATACAATTAAAGTTTCATCAGATTGACTTGGGAATGACCGCTGCTTTTGAAAAAAGAAAACTAGGAGCCACCGTTGAAGAAAAGTTTGCCTATATCCAAACATCCGATAATTATACCATGGAGCTTATGGGTATTTTGGAAGGTCCCCAATCGCAGTAAACTGAATTTCACATACGTTTGAAATACCAAGATTTAATATCTGAATTTGAAATAAAGTTGGAAACTTTGGAGTCCTGTCATGAGGATATACTATATAAGGCAGAACATGGCATTAACCATACCGAGAAGTGTATCAAATCCCTGCGCTGTAGAGTCGTTGAACGAGGTTTTCGATCAACACAGGAGGAGATACACTTCTTTAAATATATTAAGCCCCAAGTTTTCAGTAAGTTGATCTATTATGTAAAATTATATAAAATAGAGAGCAAACGACCGAGAAGCAGTTCCAAGTTTCAGGTCAAATATTTAAATGATCAGATCAATAAATTACAAGTTTATTTTAATGATAATTTAGAGTTCTACCATTACTATCGCCGGGGTGCCACGACCCTGGACGACCAATATTTTATTAGAGGTAAATCAGACCTACGTTCGCCCACAGAATCCTTCCATGTCTTTATAGACGAACAATTCTCCACATGTCAAGATAGCACGGTGGCCACCATTATGGCATTCGATATGCTCATTGTATACTTGCAACAGGAAATAATGAAACTAGAATCTCTCAACACTAATCCAAAAACAATTCCAATGAAGCAGTCTTCGAAGCTTTTCTGGACGGGAAGCAAAACAGAATTAATTGAACTCATTTATGCCTTGCACAGCAGTGGTGTTATCAATAGTGGCACTGCAGATATTAAGGAAATGGCGTCCTTATTTGAACAGATCTTTAATATTGACCTAGGGAATTACTACCACACATTTATTGAGATCAGGGCACGGAAATGCAGTAAAACCAAGTTCTTGGACAAACTCATTGAAGTTTTGGTGAGACGGTTTAATGAATCTGATGAATAATCCCAAGTTGACCCCAAGGTGGGAGATTATATGAAAGGCCTGAAATCATATAATTTATAGAGAATTGTACTTTTATTTTATAAAAGTTCTTGTTATTTAATAACAAAACCCATCAAAATAAATGCAAGAAAAAACACCCCACCTTGGGGTTGGATATAGATGATAAATTAAAATAGTATCTCAGATTTGTAGAACGAAAGTCAAATCAGGTCAAGGACTATCATTTTAGTTGAAAGCAAAATGGTGGTTCTTTTCTAAAAATAGTTCTACTATGCCAGCAACAATTATTACTCCAGATGATCTAAGGGATTTTAAACTTGAATTGCTCGATGACATCAAAAAACTTTTAAGCAACCAGGCGCAAGCTAAACTGAAGAAATATCTAAAATCTTCAGAACTCATGGACTTACTTCAAATTAGTCCTGGCACGTTACAAAAACTTCGAATTAAAGGCATACTACCCTATACAAAGGTGGGTGGCATCATTTTTTATGATTCCGAAGAAATTCAGAAGGTTATGGACAATAATGACGTGAACCACAAAATCGATTAAGGATGTATGAATTATATAAAACACCTCAATGCTGTATTTCAAAAATTTTATACAGACAAAAGATTAAATACTACACATGTCAGCTTGTATATGGCGTTGTTTCAGTTTTGGAATATCAATCGATTCCCAGAGGAATTTTATATCGGCAGACAAGAAATCATGCAGCTCTCAAAAATTGGTTCGACAGCAACTTATCATGGTTGTTTAAAACAGATGCATACATGGAAATATCTGAAATATATGCCTTCACACAATCCGTACAAAGGCAGTAAAATTAAGATGTTCAATTTCGGTACAACCTCTGAACAAGTAGTGAACGAGCATGAAACAAGTACTGAACAAGCATTGATACATAATACAAACATTAATAAACAAATAGAAAACATTAATAAAACTAAGCTACCCAAAAATGAAAATGATGTTATTATTTTTTTTAAAAAGAAAAAATGGCCAGCTAATGAAGCTCAAAAATTTTACAATCACTATCAAGGTATTGGATGGAAAATTGGTGGGAAAATAAAAATTGAAGATTGGCATGCTACCGCAAGTAATTGGATGCTAAAAGCCAATGAATTTGAAACTGTGTATCCAGTTCTTCAAAAAAAAGATAACCTAAGAACCAGTAAAAACAAAGATTATGGTCAACCCTTGTGAAATAATCGAAGAAGACAAAACATATTCCATTGGCAAATTTGATGGCAAAGAATTGATTTACGATTTTGAAAAAATCTTAATCTATCTCGATGCTAAAGGAAAATTACTTTTTGGTAACGGTTTTAAAATCTATGACGAAGACCGCAAAATTATTTTAAAACTCTGTCATTACTTCATAAAAGATAAAACAAACTGCGAGAAAAACGAGATTGATCCCGAAAAAGGCATGTTACTTTCTGGACCTGTGGGATGTGGCAAAACAAGTTTAATGTTACTCTTAAAACACATCGTTCCCATCCAAAAACCATACATCCTAATTCCATCCAGAAATATCGTATTTGGTTTTAACCATATTGGGTACAAAACCGTTGAAGACTATGGTTGTAAACAGTTTTTTTGTTTTGATGATTTGGGCATTGAGCCCATTGGAAGGCATTATGGAAAAGATTTTAACGTCATGGGAGAAATTCTACTCTCACGTCACGAGCTTTTTATAAACCATCACATAAAAACCCACGCTACTACAAATCTAAATGCAGGAGAATTAGAAGATTTATATGGCAATAGAGTACGAAGCAGAATGCGCCAATTATTTAACCTCGTAGCATTTGACCAAGACACTAACGATAAACGAAAATAAAAATTTAGAAATCATGAAAATAGCAACTTTTAATGTTCAGAATTTATTCCACAGAGATAAAAGCCTTTTAGAAAAACCTTTTGGAAAATCCCTCAGAGATTGGATTAAAGAGCTTGACGCATTGATGCATCAACCTTCAAAATCCTTGAGCCAACAAGATAGAATTAGAGACCTATCATTTTTGATTGGTTTTGAAAAATCAAGTTCAAGACCTTATGCAATTTTGCGACGAAAAGCTGGCTTTCTTTACATGAAAGGTTTGAGTCATTCTGGCGAAAACAAAGCTGGCGATGTTACAAATTGGAATGGATGGATTGAGTTGCAAACGGTACCTATTCATCCAAAATCCACAGACCATAAAGCACAAGTTATTGCCAATGTAAATCCTGATATTTTACTGCTTCAGGAAATAGAAGATAGAGCTTCGTTTGAAGATTTTAACCAACTCATTTTACCAAAATACGACTGTAATCCTTATGAGCATTCTTTTGTAATTCAAGGTAATGATATGAACAGTTTGGAAATGGGAATTGCCATGAAGAAAGGCTATAATCTTGAAGCGGTTAGAACCCATAATATTAATGAAGTGATTAACGAGGATGGCAAAAATCTCATTGAATATGAAATTAGCACACCATCAAAAGATACCATTTGGTTATTGAATGCTTATCTAAGAAAGCCTACAACAAACAAAAAGCAATCAGATAACATTAGAAAAAAACAAATCGCAAAAATCGCTGAAGTTTATAATAACCTTATTTCTGAAGGGAAAACAAATATTGTTATAGCAGGTACATTTAATGCACCTTCTTACTGTGATTCCTTATCGCCATTAATTCAGAATACAGACCTAAAAGACATCACAAAACACCTATCTTTTGAAGTAGATATCGATAAAGGCGATGATTCTACTTATTTTAGATTAGGCGCTTATAGAATGGGTGTTAATATTAAACAGAAAGATTATATGCTGTTCTCGCCTGCTCTTTTTAACAAAATGAAAGATAGTGGCTTAAATCGCAAAGCGATGTGGCCAGAAAAGCGTCCGCAATGGTGTATTTATAAATCTGTTTCTAATAAGAATGTTGCTGCTAGTGAGCATCCTTTGGTTTGGGGGAATATATAATAATTTATTTAATTTGACATAAGAACAATTATAGTACAAATGTTGTTATTGTTATTTTAAGTCAGTAGTACATTTGATAGCTATAATGTAGTATTATGTAAAATATCCCGGAAGCATTGGTTTTCATAAGAATAATTAGAACTTGGGTCATTAAACTAATAAGCGGTTTGCTTCGCAGCGTTTAAAAAACATTTGTATCTATAATTTGCCATTATGTAAAATAGCTACTGCCAAACGCTCGATTGCTTTTATAAAATCAAATTGCTTATTACAATTTATTTATATCACAATTATCCATCGCTTGCCAACGCCAAAATAAAAGCTAACCTTTTTACTGTTATTGAAATTTTAGCGTATTTGAAAATTGTGCATCATGTTTTTTTCTACGCGATTCTCGTGAGCTTGCCATAAGAGCTTAAATTTTAAAAAAATAAAATTCCAAGCACTTATTCTATTCTCGTTACTATTTAATCTTTTTTTAAGAAGCTGTTTCGATATTATGTAAAATAGAACTAGTAATTGTATTTTATAAATTGATACTCAATCAATTTCCAAAATAGTATGTAAAATAGGATTTAAACTTTTGAACTTCTCAAGGTTTCATTAATTCTTTTTTTCTTGGATAAAAAAAGAAACAAAAAAATCATGACTGCATATAATTTTGGAAACAATTACGGCTCGTTACGCTATATTTTAGGAAACATTGGAACTAACCAAGATTTCTGTAGAAAACGCTTTAAAACTCAGGAAAACAAATAATAACAGTAACTAAACCCCTAAAATATTGTGCTCCTCTCTCCTATTGTTTTAGCCAAAATTCTATGAGGTCACATCAGATTGATTCAATAATGATAATTCCATATTAAAAAATTTATATGTAAAAGTAGTTTTAACAATGCAGAAAACGTTGCCATATGACAACGTTTTCAAGAGTTTTTTACTCAATTTTTAATAAATATTTTTAGAACTCCAAATCAACAACTAAATCAAACTCATCATAAATGGCTTTATCTTTTAAGTTGTCGAAAAAACTTGTAGACCCATATCTTACATCAAATTTTGTTCTATCTATTTTTAATGAAGTATTTGCTTTATTTCCATAAACCGAAAGATCAAATGAAATAGGTTCTGTTTTTTCTTTAATCGTTATATTTCCTGTGACTTTATAAGAGTTTTTACCTGTAGACTTTACTTTAGTGAAAACTAATGAAGCCGTTGAATATTTTGTAACTCCAAAGAAATCATCAGATTTTAAATGACCTTCTAACTTTCCTTTGTATTCTCCTTCTAGATCTGTAACTGTTATGGTTGACATGTCTATTTCAAAACTTCCACCAGTCAAAATATCGTTATCAAAATTTAAGTGGCCAGTTTTTATTGAGATGGTACCTTCATGAGAACCTGTTACTTTGTAGCCTTTCCATACAACTTTACTGTTGTCTACTTTAATATCTTTTTTATCACTTTCTATTGTTGAAAAAGAGAATGTCATAAATGATACCATTATAAGTGTAGCGACGTTTTTAATTGATTTTTTCATTTGTATTAATTTAAATAGTTAATATTTTAAATTACGCGCCGTAATAAAATTTTTCTTTGATTATTTTTCCGTCTTTCCAGTCTTGTACTGCAACTTGAGTGTAGTTTTTTACGCCCCAATCCTTATGGGTGTAATCAAAATGCCATTCTACCATTGTTGTGTTTTCACCAATGGTAACTTTTAAGGGTTGAGCGCCTCTAAATTCTGTTATAGCTCCAAAGAAATCATCTTCACGTTTTCTGTTGGCTTTCTTTCCTTCAATAATAGGATTGTCATTTTCCTGCATAACCACATCGTCATGGTAGAATTGATCAAAAGCTTCTAAAGCTTTTCCTTGAAGAATCATGTCGTTAATCGTACTAATTTTTTCTAATAATGTATTCATCTTATTTGTTTTAAATATTATGGTACAAATGTCCCAAATATTAAAACCTTAGAAAATGAAGTAGATTATGAAATGATGTTAAACTAGATTAACAACTATTGATTTTGAATGATTTGACTTTTGATTTTACTTAAAAACTCTTTAGTAATACCTAAATATGAAGCAATCATATATTGAGGTACACGTCGTTCTATTTTAGGATAGGTATTCTTAAAAATTTGGTAGCGCTGTTTTGCAGTAAGGCTAAAATTTCTGATAATACGTTTTTGCGAAGCTGCGTAGGCACGTTCTACAATTTTTCTAAAAAGACGTTCCAGTTTAGGTATTTCTGTATATAGTTCTTCAAGGTTACTATAAGTAAATTGAATAAGCTGAGTGTTTTCTATACATTGAATATTAAAATCGGCAGGTGTTTGCGTAATAAAACTTCCTAAATCGGATGTCCACCAATCTTCAATCGAGAACATTACAATATGCTCTTGACCATCTAAATCCACATAGAATGTTTTAGTACAACCAGAAATAATAAAATTGACACTTTTACAGATATCTCCTTGTTGCGATATGTATTGGTCTTTGAGGTAGTTTCTGTGAACTATTTTAGAAAGCAGAATGGCTTCTTCTTCAACGGTTAAGCTGATATATTTATTTATATAATCTAAAAAAGGCTGATAATTAATTTGCATCTTCTGCTTGCGTTTTAATTCTATTTTGGCACATAATTTAAGGTTTTATTCTGGATTTTAACAATGTGGTCAAAAGTCCATAAACCAATAGTATAAATGAAACTCCAAATCCTAAAACGCCAATATTAACTCCTAAGAGTGTTTTTTCGGTTCCATCTAAATATTTCATTGAGCCTCCATAGGAATTCTGCAATACAAATGCTAATAAAAATCCTCCTGTTATGAGTAAACTTAAAATTGTACTAATTTTTGTTTGTGTTACAGGAAATTGTAATTAAACATGAAAGCAGTAATAATGTTATTTTATTCATTCTGACTTTAATTAGTGGTAACAGATTTTAAACCATAGATTTATTACAATAGGTTGCTTTTTCAAAATCTCTTATATTCATTGAAATAATCGGAACATTTGGAAACATTAATTTCAGTTCTTTTATAATTGATTTTGAAAGCATCGCTTTTTGATTAGTAGTTCTTCCTTCCATAATATTTGCAAATATGTGAATAAAATCATCCTTAGTATTTCCAATATTATAATGCTCAAAAGGGTTGATTCTCACCTTAATATCTCCTTTATCAAAAAGCTGACTAGAGTCTGCAGTATCATAGACTTTCTGCATAATCTCACGAGGTGTTTTTAAGCTCATGATTTGTTCTGAACAATCAATTACAAAATGTGGCATAGTGTTGTTTTATTGGTTATTAGTTTGATTAGTTTTAATCCAAGTTTTGATTTTGGTCATAGCGTCTTCATTGTGCTAATTCCATTATGAGTTTCTCCTTCAACGATATAATGATCTCCTTTCGAATAAGAATTGATTGCAACAGCATATTCTTCAGCTATAAACGCTTCGTCTTTGCTTCCTGTCAATACCAACAAGGGTTTACTTACAGATTGTAATGCTTTCTTATAATCCACTGGAAAACTTGCCTGCATACTTCTATAAGAATACGATCGTATTGGCATTTGCTCTGGTGAATTGTAAAACACGACATGCATTGAGTCATAAGTATGAATACCAAATTCATTCAGCATTTTTAATCCTAAACCTCTTGTTAGATGTGTTTTTATAAAATTACTCTTTAAATTTAAATCTTGACTTGTTGTTGGCGCATTATTACCAAGGTTTGGTGTAAACAATAAATAAGCATCTACGTTGGTTTCTGGAAAGGTTTCAGCATGTTTTAGCACTATACCTTCACCCATTGAATGTCCAGCAAGAATAATGGTTTCATTTGGTCTGTCTTTTTTTTATGTTTGAAATGATATCATCCAAATCTTCTGCGTATTGATTAAGCGTAGTGACGTCACCAGGAGCTCCACCTGATTGTCCATGACCTCTTAAATCCAAAGCAATAACATTGGCTTGAGTAGCTTCTCGCAATAATCCAGACATTTTATTATAAGTAAAACTCGTCGCCAAAGTGCCATGCAGTAATAAAATTGTTCTTTTGGAATCATGCATGTAGTTTTGTCCATGAATTTGAACACCATCTCGCATTTTAAATGAAACTACTTCTGATGAATATGGCTGATCAAAACCCATATCTTCAATGCTTTTTTGTGTGATTTCTGGTAAAAAAGGTTTTTCGAATTCAGGTTCTGGATACTGAATCATTTTTAAGGCTTCAGTTAAAACTCTTATGCTATCTGAATGCGTTTGTGATGTTAGTTTAGTACTAGTGAGTATAAAAATCACGAGAGCTATTACTAATCTTATTAGATGTATCATAATTATTTATTAAATATTCGTTTTTTGATTTATGTGTTTTTGATTTATGAATTCCAAATACCAGTTGCAGCTGTTTCTTTTATATATTCAGAAATGTCCTTTGGTTTTCTGCCTAATACGTGCTCAATGTCGTTAGTGATTTCTGAGTTATTAGGGTTGCCAAGAACTTCAGTAAACAAGTATTCGACAAGCCAAATAAAATCATCTGGTACCTCTTGTTGTTTCATCATATTGGTATAAGCAGAAATGGCAATTGGTGTAAATGCTATGTCTCTTCCTGTTGTTTCTGAAATTTCATTAATCACCTCTTTAAAAGTCAGTGACCTTGATCCAGTTAATTGATAAATTTTACTGTTATGCTTATCATTTAAAAGTGCTTCTACAGCTACATCTGAAATATCTTCGGTATCCACATAAGGAACTTTTATATCTGCTTGAGGAAGTGCTACAAACCCTTCTAGTATTGGTTCTAAAAAGAAACTTTCACTAAAATTTTGATTAAACCAACTTGCTCTTATTATAGTATAATCAATTCCCGAATGAATAATAACTTGTTCACACAGTTCAGCTTCTCTTTCACCTTTACCTGATAACAATACTATTTTTTTAATATTAGCATTTTTTGCTTGCTTGGTTAATGCTTCTATTGCATTTAAAGCACCTGGAACTGCTAAGTCAGGTTGAAACGTGATGTATACCTTATCCATTCCTTGTAAAGCTAGTGACCAATATTCTGGTTTGTGCCAATCAAATGCTGGTGAGCCCGAACGTGAACCAACTCTAACAAGGTGTCCGTTTTTTGATAATTTATGCGCTACTTTACGGCCAGTTTTTCCTGTACCTCCGATGACTAAAATGTTTTCTTTCATAATTGTATTATATTTTTTGATTATTTTTTAATTAAAATGGTCATTAATAGTAATAGAAATGACATAGAAGAACTAAGTGTTCTAATGTGGTGTAATTGATTCCATTTATTTTCAAAACCAGCACGCAGATCTTTTAATGCGCCTTCACTAGCAGAAGTTAATTCTGTATTATTTAAAATTTCGTTCAGAGGTACATTTCCAAAAATAGTAACAAGCGCTACACCAAAAACATAAAGTATAGTTGCTATAACTAAAAGCCATATGATGTTGTTAGAAGCCGATTTAAAAAAGTATAGATTAATAAGGTTTATAAATACAGGTCCGAAGAACACCACAAAGAATGTTGGATTTAAGATGGTTCTATTCATTTGTTGAAAAGCACTTAAATAACCAAAATCGTCTAGTCTCGATATTCCTGTTGTTACTGTATTACTCCATGTAAAGCATAATCCTGCAGATAAACCTGTAAATAATATGAGAATAATAAATACGATATTTTGAACCGTTATTTCCATCGTGTTATTTCTTTACTGCGTTTAACTTAGAATAGACTTTTGCATAATAATAAAGTGCTGCAACCAATAGAAATTCAAATGCTATAATCCAAAATGCAGGTGCCGTAAAAAAACTATAATGACTTCCTCCATTGGGAATTTCAAATAATGGAACTGTAATTAAAGCATCTAAAGCAACACTTGTAAGCAACATGGTTTGCCCAACCTTTACACCATGTGTTTGATAATCTTTCTTGTAGTAATAATGGCAGCCTAGCCATACTAATGGCATTACAGTAATAAAGAGCACTGTGTTTGCTTGTGTTGTAGCGTCCTCTAATATGGTTACATAATAAGAGAGTGAATAAAAAAGAACAGCTATTATCCAAATAACTACTCCTGTTAAAACTGCGCGTTTAGTTTTCATGTCTTTATAAGTTTTTAATTATAAGACAAATTTATCCTGACATTAGAAGAGTAACTTATTTGAAAAGGATTATGATTTGTTTGAAAAGTAGAACGTACTATATTTGGACGATGACTTAATTATTTTATTTGGCTAGGTCTATACCCAAACTTTTTCTCAAAGGCATTAGAAAATGAACTCAAGCTTTCATAACCAACATGCCATGCGGCTTCTTGAACAGTAGACTTCTGATTCCGAATCATTTTATGAGCCAATGTAAGGCGCTCATTTTGTAAATACTTAAATACTGGAACACCAAAAAACGCTTTAAAGCCTTTCTTTAGTTTAAAAGTATTTAATCCTATCTGCTTAGAAATTTCACTTAATGATGGTGGATTATCGATATGCTTTAGCAAAATCTCCTTAGCCAAATTAAGTTTTTCACGTTCAGGAGTTTTTATACGATCCGTTTTTAAAATTGCCAATTGTCCGAAAAAATGAGAGAGCAAGGCTGTTATTTGACTTCTAAAAAACATCATTTTTGTCTTACCTTCGTACTTGATATTAAATAACGAGTCCACAATAGACTGCATTTCGGGAGTCATAATAAAACTAGGGCCTTCTACATAATGATCTATAGGATTAACCAACTGATTAAGCATTTCTCCAAATAACTCTCCTTCTTGATTAGGAAGGTCTTCTATAGCTTTTGCCGAAGTAGCTATTACCAAACATTCCAATGGTTTTGAAGCAGAAACAGAATGTATAAACTCTACCTTTTCATCTGCATAAAATGATAATGCTAGACCTTTAGTATGATTAAAGCCCTTTTCTTTATTCACATATTGAACAGTTAAATCTACATTTCCTGAACCATAGAACGCTACTGCAATAATTGGTTCATCAAAAAAACAAGAGTCTACGGTTGGCTCATTTACTTTAGCTTCTTCAACCAAAATGGTAAAATCATTTATGTCTATAATATCTCTTGTCATATCAGGTATTGTAAATTTAAGAAATATCAACAAGATATT
Source organism: Changchengzhania lutea (assembly GCF_006974145.1). Taxonomy (NCBI): domain Bacteria; kingdom Pseudomonadati; phylum Bacteroidota; class Flavobacteriia; order Flavobacteriales; family Flavobacteriaceae; genus Changchengzhania; species Changchengzhania lutea. The sequence continues at coordinate 1,098,127 of NZ_CP039456.1, forward strand.
TTTTAGATTGTATGTATTATTTTACTGATAGCTTAATGTTTAATCCATTCCACACACATTTTATCCCACTCCTCTACCCTTACATAAAAAGAGCGTTCCATTAACATTGTAGAGAAAAATTGTAGAAGAAAAAAATAAAGAAAATGATGTAATAAACTTGAGCTTTTAACCAAAGCTCAAGTTACATAACGCGGTACATTATAGTACATTTTATAAATAGGTTTGCCCAGTGGGTGAAGCTATTTATAACACAGATGGCGCGCTGGCGAAATTATGATGTTTAGTACATATCATTCTATTTATAAAAAATAAGCTATAATGTAATATTATGTAAAATATTCCAGAAGCATTCGTTTTCAGTAGAATAATTGGAACTTGGATCATTAAAAATTCGTGTTTTTATTTATCGTTTAATTTTAATATTCTGTACAATCCTTCAACATTTTTTAAATACGCGATTCTCAAGAAACTTTAGAACTATAAATTTGTAGCTATAATTTGACGTTATGTAAAATATCCGCTGCCAACGTTTATTGTTTTTATAAATTCAAATTGTTTATTGCAATTTAATTATAACACAATTTCCAGCCGCTTGCCAGCGCATTATAAAAGCTTAACTTTTTGCTATGTTTTAAAAATCGCGTATTCGACAAATGTACATCAAAAAAAATTTTAAGCGATTCTCGTCAACTTGCCACAAGAGTATAAAATTTAAGAAAAATAAATTTCTATACACTTGTTATATGTAGAATTTCAATTAATCTTTTTTTAAAATATTCTAATCTTTTTTTCTTGATAAAAAAAGAAACAAAAAAATCAAGTTAGGTATTTTAAAAATTGATACTCAATCAATTCTTTAAAATAGTATATAATTTTGGAAACAATTACGGCTCATTATGCTATATTTTAGACAATTTATCGTTAAGAAAATGTACCAAAGTACATTTTTAGATAAATACAATTTGAAGCAGCCTTTTAGTAAAGTGTTGTATCCAAATACAATCATCCTCAGGATAATCGTATTCGTATAGCCTAAAATATGCACGCTCCACTCACCCTATTGTTTTACCAAAATTTCATGACCCCGTTTAAGATTTAAGCATAAATAATTAAATCTTAAATAATAAAAATGATTAGAATTTAAAAAGGTCGATAAATTAATCGCCCTTTTTTTTATTTTATTATTTCATCCCAATTTACTTTATCATTATGAGAATGTGTAAATCCTATAGCTCTTTCTTCTGCTATAGTATCAACATCTCTAAATGCCATAACATACGTTTTTCTCCAATCTTTTGATTTATTTCCACCAGAGCCATGAATAATTCTTTCATCATGAATTGTAATACTACCTCTTTTTACCGGCAGGTAGCTAATTTTATCTGACTTTTTTTCATCTATAACAAGTGTGTGAGTTTCATCTCTGTTAACGTTTTCAGATTCATTATCGCCATTAAATGGTTTAGGCATATGTTTACGTAGTTCTGGTTCATTGTTTGTACCTGGAATTACTTGTAAGCATCCATTAATTAAATCTGAATCACTTAATGCTAAAGAAAATGTTGCTGTCCATGTTTTTTTTGTTTTTGGCCAATATCCTAAATCTTGATGCATTGCAAATTCAGCACCAGCTTTAGTTGGTTTTTTAGCAAGAAACTGTTCGTAATCTATTGCTGCTTTTCCATTTATATAAAGCTGATCTACAATATTTTGTGCTATTTTATAGTAAATATTATCAACCAATTCTGAACAATATTTACTTGGAAGCATTGCATTTACTAATTGAAAATCTTCAACTGGTGTGCCGTAAGGTTGAGACATATCACAAAAATCTCTTCCCATTTTATCCTTTTCATTACCATTTACAAAATGATCAAACCAAGGATCTATGGTTTTCATTTCTTCATCTGTTAGAACATCATTAAGTACAATATAACCTAGTTCGTGATATTGTTTGATTTCTTTTTCGGTTATCAAATATTGATTTCCTTCTCTTCTGTGTTTTCTTGAATCTGAATTCGTTATTCTATCCATTTGTTTAAAATTTAAAAGGTTAATAATTGTTTATTCTGTCCATATAATTTTCTTGTATAAAATTTATTGAATCATCTTTACAGGTTATTTCCCATGTCTTATTAATGTCTTTTTGCATGTCTATTTTTATAGCTTTTTTATTTAAAGGTGTAGAAATAAACAGAATTGAGGCGTTTTCTTCTGTAGCGTAATTGGTTAGTATTATTTCAGACCAATCAATATTTCTAGTACATTGTGCTAGTTTTACATGAGGTAAAATTGTACCACTTTTTACTAAAATAATTCCTGGCAATTTTTCTGAAGATATGCTCCACCAATTACTACCATTATAGACATTCCCTGTTTGATAATCCACCCAATCGCCTTGTGGAATATAAACGTTACGTTTGTTTTTATTGGCTTCAATAAATGGTGCAATTAAAATACTATCACCAAATAGATACTGATCTTCTATATACCATGAAGTTAAATCCTTTGGAAATTCAAAAAACAAAGGGCGCAACATAGGTATTCCTTTTTCACTGCTTATAACAGCTTGCATGTATATATATGGAAGAAGCTTGTATTTTAATTCAACGATTGAACGAAATGTATTCATAAATTCATCATTAAATAACCAAGGTTCTCTTGGTGGCATACCATGAACTCTGCTATGTGATGAGAAAATTCCAAAGAATGCCCATCTTAAAAATAATTCTTCATTTGGTTCAGAAGAAAAACCACCTATATCATGGCTCCAATATGTAAATCCACTTAATCCTAAAGACATACCTGCTCTTAATGAAGTAGCCATTGCAAAATCACTAACCTCAGAATCTCCGCCCCAATGTATTGGGTAGCGTTGTCCTCCTGCCCATGTACTTCTTGCCCAAATTATATTTTCTGAAGATTTTTTCTTAACGAGTTCATACAAAAAACGTGTGTAATATAAAGGGTATAAATTATGCTCATAAAAGCCATTTCTATTAGAATGATAAACGCCTTTTAAAGGCGCACTTTCTCCAAAATCTGCTTTTATTGCAGAAACACCAATATCTAACAATTTATCCACCTTTTCTGCATACCATTGTTGTGCTTTTGGGTTGGTAAAGTCTAAGATAACATCGCTTGTAGGTACATTATGATTCCCATTTTGGATATAAAGCTTTTTTTCAATTATTTCAGTATATAATGGATTCTTTGTTGTGTAATATGGTAATTGCCATAACGATGTATAAAAGCCTTTTTCCTTTAATTGTGAAATCATTGATTTTGGTGTTTCATAATTTGTTCCAAACTCAAAATCGCAATTAAGTCCATTTTTAAACCAACCAGCATCAATGTGAATAACATCGCATGGGATTTTATTATTTCTCATTTTTTTTGCCACATCCAATACTTCAGTTTGTGATTGATATGATAATCGACTCATCCAAAGTCCAAATGTCCATATTGGTGGAACTGGACTTTTACCAGTTATATTGGTGTATTCTGAAAGAATTTCTTTAGGATTACCTATAAAAATAAAAACATCTAAAAATTCATCTCCAATAAATAATGTATTGCAAGCATCATAAGTATTTCCAAAATCAAAAGTCATTGGTGTTGTTGAATGTACAAACATACCATACCCTTTTGAGCTCATAAAAAAAGGTATAGGTTTATACATTTCTTTAGTTGCTGTACTTTGCGCATCTGTAGCAAATAATTGAATTTTTTGTCCTCTTTTATCTAATCTTGTAAAAGATTCTCCACAACCATAGATTTTTTCATTTGGTGATAAACTAAATGAAGCCGCAAACCCTCTTGAATAATCTTTTGATTTTCTAACAAATGAAAAAGGTGTGTACTTTTGATGTAATGATTTGTTATCGTTTAAGTTTAGTGTTTCAAATAATAATTCGTCATTATTATCAAAAATTGCTACTTTCCAATTAGATTTTGAGATTTTAATTTTTCCGAAGTTGCTTTTGTAAATTATTTTGTCGTCAACGTCTTTACATATCCAATTACAATTAGATAATGGTTTATCTAATAACATTTTCGATTTTTCTTTAGGAATTTTCCCATGATCTGAAGACATTCTTAATCGGATTGTACGTTCAGTAATGAAAGATAAATCCCATTGAAATGATGGATTTACATCATAATCTTCTTGAGGCCATTCTTTTCCTCCTTGTTTTTCTAGTTTTAAACCAATTTTATTAAAAGCCCAATCTAACCGAAGACAATGCTTTTCCCATTGTAATTTTCCTGTGCATTTTTCAGAATCGAAATCTATAACCTTTTTAGGTAGAAAAAATTCATTTTCCATTTCCGTAAAGGCACTAGAAACGTCAATCACTTGATTTAGTAGTGCTTTCATTGATACAAATATTAAAATTAAGTGTGCTTGTAACTAATTAATCTTTAGCACGGTATATCCGAAAGGTGCTAAGATTAAGTCTATTTTTGATTCTTTAATTGAGTTCGAATTTTCTTTGTTAGAGATAATACTTTCTAATTTATTCTCGGTTAGTTTAAATGGTAAATCTGCACTATTAATTGAGGTAGTTTGCGCACTATTAGACTCATTAAAAAGTACTAGATACTTTTCATTGTCTTGCCATCTACAAAAAGATATTATACTAGTATTTGTATTGTTAACAAAGGCTTGTTCACCAATTGTAAATGCACTATTTGATTTTCTTAATTTTATAAGTTCTTTATAAAAACTGAGTAGTGAATTGGGGTCATTTATTTGTTCTTCAACAGAAATTCCATCGTTGTCTTTTAAAGTTGTATCGTCCCACCATGGGCCTGTATTTTTATACCATAATGGCATTCCTCTTCCATCAACGGTTTTGTACCATTCAAAAGCTTCTCGCATAGGAATGTCATTTCCGTCTGAAACACCATATTTTCCCATACCACCAGAACCTTGCATTCCAATCTCTTGTCCATAATATATGCTTGGTATACCTTTATTTAAGATTGAAAAGAGTGCACCTAGTTTAAGTTTTTTAGAATTACCCTCTACAACCGAAGCATAGCGAGGTATATCGTGATTCTCTAAAAATATTAGTTGATATTTTCCTTTTGGTGTTGCATTTTTAGATGAATCAACTTTATTAATTAAGGTTGTTTTATCAAAAGACATAAAGCCTTCTCTAACAGAAAATCCAAACATCATATCTACTTTTCCTTTTGAAAAATAATCTTCTCCTAAATCATTCCAGTTTGCTTGTTCCCCAAAGATTTTTATGTTCGGATTTATACTTCTTAACTCTTCGAATAATGGTGCCCAAAATTCTACAAATAGGTTTTCACGGATACCTTTCCAGTCCAAATCATCCATCATATGATCTATTCTAAAACCATCTACTCCATCATTAAAGTTTCCATCTTTATTTGGGTCAACCCAATATTTAAATAAATCATACATGTATGTTTTAACGTTTTCATCTGCTAAATCAACTGTTGTAATATCAAAAGATTCACCATTATAAGACTCTAATGATGTTAAGTTAAAAATCATGGATTCTGGTTTTGTGTTATCTACTCCATTATAAACAATATAGTCACTGTATTCTGAATCTGGATTTTCAAAAGAATCTTTAAACCAAATATGGTTTTTGGTTACATAATGTATTTCCATATCCATATAAAATTTCATGTTTCTTTTATGTATGGCTTTTACCATTTCATTGTAATCATCAAAAGTTCCATATTCTTCATCTATCTTTTTAAAATCATCTGGAAAATAATTGTGATAATAAATTGATTTATAAAGTGGTGTCATTAAAATTGAAGTAATACCTAAATCTTCTAAATAATCTAGTTTTTCAGTAACTCCATTAATATCACCATGTGTATCATCATTGCTGTCATAAAAGCTACGTTGAAAAAGATGATAAAAAATTTCATCTTCGGGTGAAGAAATCTTTGTTGTCCTTAATTCTGAAGTAGTTTGAGTTTTGTCTTTCTGTTTACAACTTGTGATTAAGCAAAAACAAAATGATAGTAAAAAAATATGTTTCATGATACTGTTAGTTTAAATTGTATAGCACAAAATTAGACGATAGCACCGGTATTTTATTCTACTCCGTATGCAAATAACTATACCATATTTGCATTTAATTAGATTTATATCAATATAGTCTTATGTGCTCTTTTTTATTTTTATTTTTGAATACTTATGAATGCAATGTTTGAACAGATAGAGATTGGCGCTTCTCAATCACTTAAAATTAAGAAATATCATATTTCTAATATTGATATTCCATATCATTATCATCCTGAGATTGAAATAGTTTTAATTCTTTCAAGTACAGGAAAAGTGTTTGTCAGAAATTCTATGGTTGTATTTAAACCTGGTAATTTATTTATTTTTGGTTCTAATGTGCCTCATCTTCTTATAAATGATAAAATATACCATAATGATGAATTAGAAGTAAGATTATTAGTTATTCAATTTCATCCAGATTTATTTGGAAACCACTTATTTAATCTACCTGAATTAATAAACGTTCAAAAATTAATTAACAATTCAAATGCTGGTATTAAATTAGAAAGCAATAAAAATTGGTCTAAAAAAAATGCCATTGTAGATTTATTAAACACAAATAATATTGAACGATTTACTAAAATATTACTAATGTTGGATAGAATACAAAGAAAACATAAATTTCAGTTTATTGATAAGTTCATAGAATGTAGTGATAGTATAGATATACCTATTCGGATTCAAAATGTAAACAGATTTTTGCTACAAAATTATCATAGAGAAATCTCACTCGATGAAATTGCTAATATTGCCAACATGAATAAATCATCATTTTGTAGATATTTTAAAGTACATACAAATAAAACTTTTAGTGAATTCTTAAATGAATTAAGAGTAGATTATGCTTCAAAATTATTAATTGAAGGGTCGCTTTCAATTTCAAGTATTGGATACGAAGTTGGTTATAACAATTTACCTTATTTTATTAAAAGATTCTATAAAATTAAAGGCATAAATCCTAAAGAATATAGAGCAAAATATAAATGGAATTAAAAAAATTGTTTATAAATGACAACTAATAATTTACACATCCCATTTCACACACATTTCACTACTCTCCTACGTCGTTTCGTAAAAAGAGTGTTCCACCATTAACATTGTAGAGAAAGTTTATAGAAGAAAAAAAACAAGAAAATGTAGAAATTCAACTTCGCTTTTAGCCAAAGCTCAAGTTACATAACACGGTACATTATAGTACAAATGTTCATTATGTTGTTTAGAGCATTGTTTCCATTTGATAGCTATAATGTAGTATTAATGCGAATCAAAAGTTGAATTTATAATAAAAAAACAAGCCTAATTAGTTGAAAAACAACGTTTTAAATTTGTTTAAGTTATTGATTTTCAGTATCTTAATAGTCAATTTCAACAAGATTATTTTGGATACAAACAGCAATAACAAGGATTACAAGTTAGTGAAAATATATAATTATGTCCGTGAAAAATTCGAGACCCATTTACAATTTGATTGTGGGCGATTTAGCAACAATAATGTGCCAAAGCTTACAGATCAAGAGATCATAACAATCTATCTATTCGTGGTGCACCACCAAGGGATTTTTAAGATGGACAAGATACACCAATTTGCAAGCGAGTACTTATTGAGCTGGTTTCCAGATCTGGGAAGCTATCAGGCCTTTAACAAAAGAATGAACGGGCTCTCCAATGTTATGAACACATTTGTAGAGTTGCTCTTGGGCGAGTTTGCCCCAAAGGAATGTTCAGATAAACTTAATGTACTGGATTCCATGCCCATTATCACTTGCTCAGGAAAACGTTCGGGGAAAGTCGCTCCCGAGATCACGGACAAAGGGTACTGCTCCACAAAGGGCATGTATTATTACGGCATGAAACTCCATGCTTTAGGGTTTTGCAATCCCAAGAGGTTGCCACATCCAGGGCAAATAGTGTTCACGCCAGCTTCGGTAAACGATCTTGCCCTATTCAAAGAGGCTTGATCTAGACTATTACCCAACCATATATTTTTTTCAATAAACCCATCATTATAATTTAATACATTGTGTTATTATTATTCGAAGTCTTAGATATTTGCTGGATACTATCCCAATGTTCTACAATTTTTCCGTTGTTATCAAATCGAAAAAAGTCCATTGTTACATATTGATCGTTATCTGGCCAAATTTGATGCGTATGTAATGCTACTAAATCTCCTTCTGCTACACTTCGTACAAAATCAATTGATTTTATAGGATACTCTCTTTGCATTCTATCAAAATAATCTATAAAAGGTTGTGGACCATTGCCAACTATTGGGTTGTGCTGTATATATTCTTTACCAACATAAAGCTCTACAGCTTTTGTTGGGTTGCCTTCATAAGCCATTTTATAAAATGCTATGGCGTTTTTTTTGTTTAGTGCTATGTCCATAAAATTTAGTTATTTAGTTTTCAGTACTGCCAATTCCTTTTCTAAAGCTTCTGCTTTTTCTTTAAACTTTTGCATTGCCTTTTTAAGCTGACCTATTTTTTTAAAACTTCTTTATTTTGAAGTGCTTCATAAGTTGTTTCTCCGTTTACTTCTTTTATTTTTGATTTGCTGCCACAGGTTGGGCAAGTTGCTACTTGGCTCATTTTTTACTTTTTATAGACGACATTAAATATTGCTTAAGTTCAACTAATTCGAAAATTATTCTATTTTTTTAAATGATCAATAATTCCGCTTCTGAATACGGTTTGTAAAGTTCGCTTAGCTTCATTTTTGTAACCAATTATTATGGAACTATGAACAATCATTTTATCAAAATCAAAAACAATTGTTAAGTAATCGTTTTTATCAATTTCATGCCAATTGATTAAATAAAGATTTTCACCAATTTTACGAGAACGATATGAAATATCTTGGTTTCCGTTTCCTTTTGCGGGGCCAACAAGCCATTTATACTTAGCCTTACCATTATTAAATGCCATATGTATAGCGGTGCCATTTTGATATTGGAAGTTCATGGAATAACCATCTAGCAAGTGTTCTGGCTCTCCAAATTGGAAATTATTGTTTTCTAATGTTTCACTTTGTGAAAAACTATGAGTAGTACTTAATAAGATAATACAGATAACTGCAATTAATTTTGTTTTCATTTTATTTAATTTTTAAGAGTTATTAAAACCACTTTACCCTTATACTTTGAAGTAAACTGGTACTTAGTTTTTTTATTAATAATTTTTAAAAATGCTTGAGAATCTGCCATATTAGCATTATCAACGTAAATAACTGTGTTGGAATGAAAATTTGGTTCAAGCATTTCAAATAATGGCAAATACAAATCTTTCCAACCATCTAGTAAAAGTAAATCTATAGACTCATTATGATTTTTTAAGGTTTCCATAGCATCGCCTACTTTAACTTCAATAAGCTCATTTACACCTGCTTTTTCAAAATTTTCTTTCGCCTTTTGAGCTTTTGATTCAAAAAGTTCTGTTGTAATAATGCATTCACCTGTTTCTATTACCCCTTGAGCTAAAAACAATGTAGAGATACCAAATGAAGTTCCAAATTCTACTATGCTTTTAAGATTGTTTTTCCTAATGAGCTGGACTAAATATTCTCCTTGTGCTTTAGAAATAGAAAGATAGGCCTCCTTAAAATCAGCGGGTCGCATAGGTCTAAACATGCTTTTTGCCAGCCCTTTCATTATTTTTAAACGGTCGTTTTTAGAGTCTTTAAATAATTGGTTCAAAGTGATTTCTATTTGATTGTCTTGTTCAACTATCATAATATTTTTATTTTATTGCAATACAAAGTTGGAGCAATTCATCCCGTAAAATAGTATCAAAATGAGCTTTAAAATGGTAAATGTGAAACCAATGGTTATAGTTGTTGTCTAAATTTAATTTTCCAATCCTTTTAACAACTGAATTGCATAACTGTTCATATAATTTCTTCCAGTTGCATTGACCATAGTCTTAGCTATCTCCATAAGTGACTTGGCTTTTAACTTGATGATTTCTTTATCACTTTCGTTTAAGGCTAACAGATAGTCGCATAATTGTGACGCCCATTGAAACTCACCCTCTTTGAATGCGGTCAGGGCATTTGAACGAAGTTGGCCCTTTCCACCGACCATTTCCGCAACCTTTTCGGCTTCTATTTTTGGTGTTAGGCGGTTCAGGTTTACAGGGTTTCCATCAAACCAACCTAAATAGCCGTTAAAAATGGAGCGTACACCCCAATCAACGCGACCATAATATCCCATTAAATTAGGTTTAGTGGCCAAATGCTCCGGTAGCTTAACATATTCGACCAAATGGTCTGGGGTCATTCCTTTGTTCATCCCTTCAATAGTTTTATCGAATACAAATTTTATGGCATCATGATAATCGGTCAACACTTTTTTTACCTTATCTTTTCCGATGACTGGACGGGTGTGACCAGGCAATAAATATTCCGCATTTTCGCTTTCCATTTTCCCAATGCTTTCGTACCAGCTTTTGACATCACGGTATTGCGACCCTCGAATGGTATAAAGATTAGGAAACGATTTGTAATAAGTGTCTCCACAAAAAAGAATTTTTTGGTCGGGCATCCAAATATACATATTGTCGTAAGTCTCCCCAGTAGCAGCAACAAGTTCAAATTTAACGCCATCAATTTCAATTTGTTTGCGTTGGTCTTTTAAAAAATGTGTTGGACTGAATGCCGCCGTTTCATTTCCGCGGGTAAACATGGTACGTTGTTTGTCGGGGCGTGGAGCAATGCCATTGTTAATGTGAATGGAATCTGGAAGAATAATTCCTGCTTGTCTAGCTCCACGGGCGTTGGCATAGGTTAATCCTGCCTCCTTGCCAGCGTTTGCCTCCAGATTAAACCCGATGTTGTTTCCCAATGCAGATGACCTTCCCCAAACTTGTGGTTGATCCCCTTCTTTCAAAAAAGCATCGATGCCACCAAAATGATCTCCATGTCCGTGTGTTATTAATATCGCCTTAATAGGCTTATCCGTAATCTCACGAAATTTTAAGCGTAATGCTTCCATACTAACGGGCGACTGTCCTGCGTCTATTAATATAATTCCAGTTTCTCCTTCAATCATGGCAACATTGCTCACATCGTGACCAACGGCAAACCAAACGTTATCGCCAAACTTGAATATTTCCGGCTCAAACTCTTTGTTCTGTTCTTTCAATATACGGGTAGCTTCTGTTTCTTGGGCATTCGTAGCTATAGTTAAAACAATCAATGCCACAAATAAGATGAAATTTCTAGTTTTCATTTTTTTTAAATTTAAAGTTCAATACAAAAATAGTATCATACCAAACAATCCAAAAGGTTAATCTTCGGAAAATAATGGTAAATATCGAACCCTAATAGTTAGATGTAGTCTTTTTTGAATGTATTTGGGGTTAATCCTGTATGTTTTTTGAAGTATTTTACAAAATTAGTTGGTTCTTCAAATCCTAAAGAATAGGCTAATTCTGTGCTTTTGATTTCAGAATTGATCAATAATCTTTTAGCTTCTAAAATCACAAAGGCATCTATAAATTGTTTGGCAGTTATTTTTACAATGTCTTTGCAAATGGTATTAAGATGTTTGTATGTGATGTTTAATTTTTTGGCATAAAAATCAGCATTTCTGCTCTTGGAAAAATTATTTTCAAGTAGGGATTTTAAATTTAAAAAAGTAGTTAATTTATCTGATTTTTTTAAATGAACAGTTTGGTATTGCTTTAAGCGTTCTAATTTTGAAAAGATTATAGAATGTAACGCGTTATACGTGTTTTCCTGATTGTAGTTTTCTTTAGGATTGGTGTATTCTTCGTAAAACAATCTAATGTATTGCTCTACATTTGAATCCTCAGGAACTTCGATTTTTGGCGAAAACAGATGAGAATTGAAGAGCCTTATAATTTCGTTTTTAGGCAACGAATGAATCTGCTTTTTTAAATAATCATCTGTAAATACTAATATGTATCCTTTTAATCCTTCAGTAAATTGAAAGGCGTGAATTTGACCTTTAGATATATGAAGAATAGTGTTCTTTTTAACCTCATGCCATACAAAATCTACCAAATGCTTACTCTCTCCTTCAGTATAAAAGACAATCATATTAAAAGCCACTTGATGTGCTTTTTCTGGATTATGGTCTGCCTCACTAATACGTTTTAAAAGACTTTCTATAGTTAATATTTCAATACCACTATTGTTTGGTTTTTGGGAATTAAAAGTAATATGTGGTATATCGTTCAGCATAAAGGATTATTGAATTTTAAATCTATTTTACATTTAATTAGTTAAATGTAGTAATTTTTATAAGTATTAAAATTAGTTTTTAAATATTCCATTCCACACACATTATGCTTCCCTCCTACGTCGTCGCATAAAAAGTGTTTATTCACAAGGTTAATATTGTTTTAGAAGAGTTCATGAATCTCGTAAACTCGATTTCATTAATAATGTAGAAGAAACTTTTTAGAATAAATTTTTTTAAGAAACTGTAGAAATAACTTTGCCAACGCGCCGACTCGCTCCTACCTCAAAAGGTCTACTAGACCTTTATCATTCGGCCGTAACCAAAGCTCAAGTTACATAACACGGAACATTATAGGACAAATATCTCTATAGTTTTTTAGTGAGATTGAGTAATAAGTATGTGAATGTTACATTAATATCACAAACGTGATAAAAACAACATTTAGTTAATTTTCACCTTTTCTAGGTAGACTAAATATTATTTTAAGAATTTCCTTCATAGTTTTGTAAAACTGATTATAAATCGCCCTCATAATCCTAAAAATTTAATAATAGATTGAAGTATATTTAAAGCTATGGCATATTGAGATTCCTCTTTGCTCAAATAATATGCCTCATCAGTTTGAGATAAAAAACCAAGCTCTAACAGTATGGCTGCGTTACTATTATGGTTATCTCGCAGCACTTGAAAATTACCATATTTTATACCTCGATTATTAATACCCAAAACATCTGCCAATCCTTTTTGAATAGTAAATCCCAAATAAGCAGATGCTGACGCTTGTACTTCGCTTTTAGGATGAATAAAAACTTCTGTTCCTGAAGCTGTTCGATTTAAAGCTTGATTACAATGGATTGAAATAAATATATCAGCTTTCAGTTTTTTGGCTAGTTGTGTTCTATCGCCAAGCGATATTAATGTATCTGTATATCGCGTGAGAAATAATACCAAAGGATTTTCAAACAGCTTTTCATTAAGTACCACAATTTTTGAGGCGATGCCCATAACAATATCTTTTTCTTTTGTTCCAATTTTGGTAATTGCACCAACATCTTTCCCACCATGTCCTGGGTCTATAATTACAATTGGATTCGTCTTTTTATCTACATCTTTTTGTGAATAAGACCCATTTAAAAATCCTAGACAAAATAGTAGCAACGTAATTTGATTTAATGTTTTCATAATATCAGTTTTAGATTACACAATATTCAAGAAATCAATCACTTCCTTAATAATCTTCAAAAGTTTAACACCAATCTGCGTTAAAATTTAGAGATTTTCTTTGGTCTTCTTCATTTCATAATAGATTTCGAAAAAGTCTTAGCAGACGGCGAAGTATGACGTACTGCACGGATACTAAAAAATTTAAAATCTATTCGTTATGAAAAAATCAATTTTTGTATTACTCGTACTCTTGCTGACATCAGCTTCAAGCTTTGCGCAAATTGGTGGTATTGAAGATTCTGTAAATGATGTTTCAGATACCATTAGAGCCATTTTCCCAATCATTTTGGGTGTCATTTTCCTTATCGGCTTCCTGTTTAACGCTGGTCATTTCTTTGGCGAAAACTCAGACCTTAAAAAAGGTATTACTCGTGTTTTGGTCTTTGTATTAATTGCTGGTGCAGTAGTTGGCATCTTCACTTATTTAATAGCCATCGTAGTATAATGACCCTGATCGAGGGCATTGATACAATAGCTGTATGAAGAAATACGAAGTCTATAAAAACATCAGGAAGCGAGCAGTCATTTTTGGATTGCCCATTTCCCTGTTTGCATTAATGATGGTTTCTGTTTTGGCATCATTATTAATCATCATTTTCTCTTTCAGTTTTGGGTTGATAATTGGCATTCTGGTTTTCAATTCAGCATTATATGTTGCCTTGACGCGCATAACCAACAATCCACAGCTTTTTCAAATGGCAAAAGCCTTTCCAAGAATTATAAGCAACAAAAGAAATTCCGGCTTCGATTATGAACAAGATTAATATTTCGGCATATCAACCCATTGTAGATATTCAAGACCATATCGTATTTGCCAACAATGGCAATGTGGTTTTATGCTATGAAGGAAATCTGCCAGAAATCTATTCACTATCCGAAAAGGATTTTGAGGATATGCATGGCGCATGGTTTCAAGCTCTGAAATCATTACCAATTGGAACTGTGGTCCACAAACAGGACATCTACCTTAAAAAATCATATACTTCAGAAAAACTTCCAAACACCACCTTTCTGGAAAAAGCCACTCACGAACATTTTAAAGGTCGTGGACATATTGAGCACAAATGTTATTTGTTCTTTATTCTGACTAAAAACAAAGCACTCAACAACCCAAAATACGTCAATCCCTTCAGAAAAATTTCAAAGGGAATTGTACAAGAATTGGATGATAACATTAAGAGTTTCGCCAACTCTGTAAGTGATTCGGCCTCCTTTATCAACAATAGCCGAAAAATGGCATTTACACCTCTTAAATCGGAAGATATTCAGCAACTGACAAGTAACTATTTTAATGGTTTCAACGAAGGATTTGACACCGATATTTTATTGGAAAAGAAAAGTGTCAATATCGGCGAAAACCATTTTGATGCGCTCGCCATCAATAGCGAATTATGTTTTGGCGAAAGCGTACAAAGCAGCAAAACCAATGAGAAATTCACTTCGGACGATTTTGTGTTTCATCAAGGGTTTATTGATGGTCTAGGACTTACACTAAATGAAAACCATATCGTTAACCAGATTCTTTATTTGGATGACAAACAAAAGTGGCGCAAGCTATTGGATAAGAAAATAGAGGAACTCAATAAGAGTTCCAATTTTGGTTCACAGAACAAAGTAGTTCTTGGGAAAATCCAGCACATTTTGGACCAAATAAATGCAGATGACAATTCACGTATTATACGTGGTCATCTCAATATTGTGTATTGGTCGAAAGATGCTAAAGAGCTCGACAAAATAACTTCGAAAATTAAAACCGAATTCAAGGAATTGGATATCGCCCCTTACTATCCCAGAGGCGAAGAACGCAAAAATTATATCCTGAATAGTTACTGTTGCTTTTCTTCAAATTTCTCGAGCAATGATTTATACGTGACCGATTTAAAACATGCACTTTGTCTGTTCATTAATAACACCAATTACAAATCGGATAAAACAGGCATCATCTTTAATGATAGAGAACATAATATTCCGGTATTAAAAGATGTTTGGGATGAAAAAAAGAAACGAATCAAGGCTCGAAACTTTGCCATTTTTGCACCTACTGGCGAAGGCAAATCGTTCTTGGCCAACAACATTTTGCGTCAATATTTTGAAAGTGGTGTAAGATTGGTCATCATAGATTTAGGTGGTTCTTATACCAAATTTGCCAAACTCTATCCTGAAAAATATACTGTATTACGATACGAAAGCGGAAAGAACTTAGGCATCAATCCCTTTTACATCAGCAATAAAAATGACCTGACACCAGAACGACTTGAAGATTTATCAGTCTTCTTATTTGAATTGTTTGCTTCAGATATGAAAGTGACCAAAACACAATCGGTTTCCGTTAAAAAGATATTGCGCCATTATTATGATAGCACTTCAGGAAATCATTCATTGGAAGGCTATTACAACTTTATAGAAAGGCATCAGGAAGATCTTCTGAGCACCTTAAAAATCCATCCCGACTACTTTAATGTTACAAGCTTCTTGCACGTCATGTCTGAGTACGTTGGCGATGGTCTATATAGCTTTCTATTTGAAGTTAGCGAAGACCAGACCTACAAAATTGAGGATAAACGCTTGATTGTTTTTGAACTGGATGAAGTGAAGGACAATAAGGAAATCCTGTCCGTAATGTTGAAGTTGATTAAGTCTGCCATCCAAAGAACCATTTGGAAAAATAGGGCTGAAAAAGGCATCATCTTATTCGATGAATTTGCCAAACAACTGAAGTTTGAAAATGTACTGGAAAGTGTAGAATTCTATTATCAGGCCATACGTAAACAGAATGGTGCGATTGGTATTATTCTGCAATCCATCAATCAATTGCCTAATAATTCAACTTCAGCCAGCATTTTAGAAAACACACAAGTTATCTACAGTCTGAATAATGAAAAAGGTTATGACGAACTGGTTAAAAGACTCAACCTATCTAGTCACGACTTAAACCAGTTAAAATCCATAAAAAACAATCTTTCTGGTCCACGGAAGTACACCGAAATGTTTATCAAAATCGGAAAGGAAAGTAACATTTTTAGGCTCGAAGTACCAAAGGAAGTGTATGCAGCTTACTTAACTGATGGACAAGAAAACGAGGCCATAATGGCCATTTATGAAAAAAGCCAAAATATGGAATTGGCTATAAAAGAATTCACATCTAAAACATAATACTATGAAATTTTCAAAAAAAATTCAAGTACAGGTCAGCAATAGATTTGCTGTGAGTAAAACAAAAATCAAAACATTCACTGTAGGGTTCATCTTTGCTATTGCCTTTTTATTGCCTGGCGGTGCTACCGCCCAAGGAATGCCCACTTATGACAATACCAATTTTATCAGTTTGGTAAAACAACTTGTGGAATCTGGGAAACAGACCGCTCAAATGATTAAGTCTGTACAATTCTTGAAGGATGCCAAGGAAAGCATTGAGAAAGTATCAAGTGTGGTGCAACAACTCAGAGCGGTTGAGGAAATTGCACAAAACAATCAACGTCTTATTCAGGTCATGCAAAATGATTTACAGGATATTCTGAACTCGCCTTATATCAAACCAGAAGAAGTTACCAGAGTTGCGGAATCCTTTGATGCCATAGTGCAAAACTCTTTAGACACGGTAGATTTTATTGATGAAATCCTATCTAGCGATTACCTAAAAATGACCGATGCCGAACGTGCCGAAATTCTAAAACAAAAAGAGCTGGAATCAAAACAAATGGTTTCCAACATTACTACGAAAACGAAACGGTATAGGGACATTATCTCCTTCAGAAAAATGCAGGATAAAGTTAATAACCGCGAAACAAACTATTAGAAATGACCGCAACCATCATTTTAGGAATTGGTCTAGAATATATAGACACGGTTTTCCAGACCATACAGAACAGCAGTTTCTCGCAATATACCATTGCAGGAATGAAAACACTTGCAGTATTGTTTTTTCTGGTCAATATCCTAAAAAAGTACAATGAAGGTATTGCGGATAAAGACGGTTATTCTTGGGGATTGGGTCCTGGCGAACTAGCAAAGAATTTTGCTGTAGTAATCTTAGTGATATTTTCAACGCAGGTGTTAGGGTTTTTCGATGGTATTTTAGTTGCCATTGAAGGACAATATCGAGGGACTGCACCCGCGTTATTACCATTGCAATTACAGGATTTACCGATTGAAGAAGATGTAGGTTTATTTGATGCTGCAAGTATGGCAATGACCTTGCTTTATGAAGCTTTAGTGACACCACTTTATGGATTCAAAATTTTAGCCTTCATGCTAAGCACCATTTTGTGGATTCTTGACCTTTTCATCTATCCGTTATTCTTAGCAGAACGCTTCTTTCTACTAGGTATCATGCAAGCCTTTTTCCCTTTGGTTATAAGTTTGGCTGTATTTGAAAAATTCCGTTCACTTGCATTCACGTTTTTCAAACTTTATGCAGCTGTCTATATGCTAGTGCCTGCTTTCTTTTTGGTCAATGTATTTGTCAACGCCATATATACTGAAATAAATACCAATTTCTGGACCAACTTATTTGGTTCTGACTTTGGCCAGGGCTTTTTCGCACCAGTTGTGCAATTGGGCTCGGTAGGCTTTATCGTATTCCTGAAATTCAAATTATATAAACGCGCTACGTCTTTTACACTCAGATTATTTACTGCCTAAGGCAGATTAAAAATAAAAATATGAAAACACCATACAAGAATATTTATAACGTCTTAAAAATCAATCGATTCATCGTTTTGGCAGTCGTTGTTTGCGCTTTGCTATCCAGTAGCTTTTCAGTTTGGATGGCATTTACTACCAACAAAAATGCGATGAATAGCGCTTTTGCCATTAATACTGATGGTAGTATCATTCCTCTGAAGCTCGTGAGCCAAAAAGAAAATTTTAAAGTTGAAGCTCTGGCACATTTAGAATTGTTTCACAACTACTTCTACAACATCGATGCAAGCAACTATGAAAAGAATTTAAAAAAGGCGCTTTGGTTGGGAAATAGTTCCGTGGATAATCTATATCGCCAGAAAAAAGCTGATGGCGTCTATAATCGGTTATTGCAATATTCCTTAGTTCAAAAAGTACTGAGCATCGATTCGAAAATAAGTGAAAACAATGGCTCGTATGATTTTACCACAACAACCATTTTTGAAATCAATCGAGGTTCTATAATTGACACGTATGAATTGGTTTCCACAGGAAGCCTAATTATGGTTGACCGAAACTTCCCCAACAATCCGCACGGACTTTTGATTACCAATTATTTCGAAAGCACTTTAAAAAAACTGAACGATGAAAATTGAGCCGATACTTGGCACTTAAAAACAACGATTATGAAAGTACAAAAGAACAAAATAGTATTTGTAGCAGTATTGTCCATAGTTTTCATATTCCTGATTTCCTATTCCGTGATGGTAATGGGTGATGATGACAATGAAAATGACAACCTTGAACAGACCTTGATACCAGATTTGGAAGAAAATCAAAAAGAGTACGATTCCAAACTGGATGCTCTTAATGATTTGAAAGAAGTGCGTGAAAACAATGCACCTAGTATCTATGATGAAAAATTAATTGATTCCTTAGGTTATTACGATCCACATCTGCCAGAACGTGAAAAGAAACGTATAGTAGATAGTATTTATAATGCAGGCAAAATTCAATATTCCGAAAAAAGATATGAAAACTTCGGACAAAAGAAAATCGAGAAAAAGCAACCTGTAAAAATTGATTCAGCCGAAATCCTGAGAAAACTAAAGATTCAAGCCAAAGAATTAGGTCTGGAACATCAACTGTTTTTTGCTGCTGCACCCAAACCCAATGCCCTTTCAATTATCGGTAATACGGATGCAACAATTTACGTGATTGTTGATGGCGACCAAATTGTAAAAGCAAATACCAGGTTGAGAATGCGACTTACTAAAGCTGCAACAATCAATAATAAACAAATACCTAAGAACACACTTTTATTTGGGTTTATCAGCTTTCAGCCTAATCGCGCTTTAATTGAAATTGATAATATCAATCATCATCCCACAAAACTAAAAGCTTTCGATTTGCAGGACGGTAGTGAAGGTATTTATGTAGAAAACAACTTTAGAGCTGAAGCCACAAATGAAGTTCTGGACGATGTTATAGGCGATATCAATATCCCAACTGTTCCGCAGGTAGGCGGAATCACAAAAGTACTTAGACGCAGTAATCGAAACGTGAAGGTTACCGTATTGAACAACTACAAACTTATTCTAAAACCAAAATTATAAGCCCATAATGGGTATTTAAAAACGCACTCTTATGAAAAAGTATATCAGCATTTTGACTCTAATTATTGTTTCCGCTTCTATGAATGCGCAAAAACCAAACATCCTTGACACCATTTATGCAAACGACATCAAAAATGTGGCACTCTTTTTCCCGGAGCCCATACGACAAGGTATAACTGGTTCAGAAAATTTTGTATTCACTTACAATCGTGAAAAAGAGCAATATTTTGGTTTACTTCAAGCCAAACAAGGAAAAGAAAGTAATCTGTTGGTAATCAATAGAAATGGTTCAATTTTTTCGTATATCATAAGGTATAAAGCGAAGCTTTCAAAGCTCAATTATTTTATCCCAATGACAAGTAGCATCGGGAATGAAAAACCAAAAGTTAAAGATTTGATTCAGGGTAAAACCTCTGAAAAAGGTATTGATAACAGTAGATTTTATTATCAAAAGTTCTGCTCTTATCTACTTTACAGAAAACAACATATTGGTCGGAATACAAAGCGAAATAATGGTGTTATCCTGAGGCTTGAAAATATTGTTTTTGATAAAGAAGAACTCTACTTCGTTATTCAAATTAGGAATAATTCTACTTTGGATTACGATTTGAATTTCTTGAACCTTTCCATTGAAACGCGACAAAAAGGAAAAAAGAAATCTTTACAGCGTCTGTATCAAGAACCGATTTACAAACACCATCTGCCTTCAAAAATTGCAGAAGGTAAGATGACAAGATTCGTTTACGTGTTGCCCAAATTTTCATTATCCAATGACCGAAGGGTGATTTTAGAATTGAACGAGAAAGATGGCGAACGAAATATTGATATGAAAATATCACACAGATATATCAATAACCCAAATTAATAACGTTCTGAAAAGCCCTGTTGTTTTTAAACTGGTCAAAGAGAATTACCAATGGAAAGTGACTAACAAAGGACCGAGGGAAAAAGGATCTTTTTAATAGTAAGGATTATTTAAGTTAGTTTCTTTGGGCAAGTCAGATTACCAAGAGTAGAACACAATAGTTTTTTTTATCCATATTCTAATTTAAGTCACTATACATTAAAAGCACTAGACATCAACTCTATCTCCAAATTTTTTATACCGATTCTATTTGCAACTGTTTTCCAATCTTTGACCACAGTTAATACTTCATTTAAAATAGTCTCCATTTCGGTATTGTTTAGCCTAAAATATTCGCCAACACTTTTAGCCAAACCAAAGCTTAAAGCATTATCATCCATATCTATATTTAGAGATAAACCACCTTTTTCTATCGAGGGGTTTAAATCATAGGCGGGCGATAAGATCCAACCTTTTTCAGTTAATATAAATCCGTGATTTCGCAAATGGTCATCCGTATTAGAAATTGCTATGTTAAATACGATACGCCGCCAAAGTTGATGTAAATTAGCTGATACATCTGTACCATAATTTTCTATGAACTCTACAATTTCAAGATAACTAGGTGCAGATTCCTTTATAATATCTTCTGTATTTCCAGTCATAGTCATAGCTGAAGCAAAGTGAATGCGTTTTCCATGGTCTCTATCAAATCGTCTAGTTAGGAACGTGTGATACTGACCGCTAATCTTTTCTATTTTAGAATCTGCCATATGTATTCCTGCCGCAGTGGCTAGTCGATAGGCTAAAAACTCCCAAGCAGCTTTATCTATTGTATCTGTCTTTGATGGGAACTTTGCTATCCATAGGTTCTTCTTTGTGTCAAAAATATTTGCCTTGGGTCTCGCACCTCCTAAAGAAGAACCTGGTGCTATTAATATAGCAATCCATTTTCTTACGGCTTCACTTTGGTCATCACTTTCTAGTTGTTTAGCAGCTTCCTGCAAATCTCCTAGCGATGACCACGGTGGTGTTGGACTATGTGCATCGTTATCTAAAAAAGGACCTTCCAATTCAGTTTTAAAGCGCAAAGCACCCATTCTACTTTCATCAAAAACGCCGAGCAGGTAATCTATTTCATAGAGTGTGCCTGCTTTTTCATTCTTTGCTCTAGCATCTTGAGCAGCCCTACGTTTCATTAAAGTCTTACCCCAAGTGTCTGGCATACTGTCGAGAAAGATACCGAAATTCTCTTTGTTAGCTGGATATTGTGGACCTGAGTAAAAATCTATGTCTGGGTCTAACAATCTTTGTGCATCCGTTTTTAACCAATCCTTGTCATACTCAAAACTGAATGCTTTTTTACCTTTGGCAAAGTGAGCGGAAAGTACGCCTACCAAGGTTGGTTTCCCTAAAGCTGACCAATCTGCAAATACGTATATGTCAAATTTTCCTGTTGCCATAATATTTATAATAAATCAAGGTCTTGCAGTTTTCTGCCAAATTCATCATCCACGGCTAACTTTAGAAAATCATCTTGAAGATTGAGCACCCTAAATACATTAAAGTACAAACCAATCGCCACAGCTGGGTCGCCCTTTTCAATACGATAAAGGGTAGCTCGATGAATACCTGCACGTTCAGAAACTTGCTCAGTGGTAAGCTTCCTTCGCTTACGAGCAAGCTTTACATTTTCTCCTATTTGCTCAAAAATTTTGAGATATTTAGGAAGAACTATAGCTTTCTTAGAATTCATAATGTTGCTTATTTAAGACAAATATAAGATTTTTGCTGTAAATTAGCGACAATTTAAAATGTTTAGCAATTATGTATAGTATTTTTAATAAAGACCATGAATTGGCCATACAAATGGGACGACCTTTTGTATTTCGATTCCGTCCACCCAATGAAAATACTTTAAGCGAGCTTAAAGAAAATTATATTTGGTTTTCAGATAGGGACTCACTTAATGATGAATTGGATTCTAACCCAGAGTTTGTGAAACTTTCAACTAATGTTGAAGAGCAAAAGCTACTTTATAATACAGTAGCCGAGAATATCCTTGACCCAAAAACCATGTATGATGCGGAACAAGACTTTATTGAAGCTGTATTAAGCAATGTCAAAGACAACTATAAAAATGTGAAAATTTTGCAAATAGTTAAGCCAGTTAGTATAAGTATAGGAAAATTATCATATAAGCCGCTGTACATTCCTTAATGTGAAATAGTATTAATAGACCAATATTACACCACTCGTTACACCACCTATTGGACCACCTAAATCAACAATAATTTCAGCGCAGTTATTAATTTCTAAATCATATCGCAATAAAGATACAGATATCAATTTTTAAAAATAGACTTAACCTCTTTATAAACCCTATCAAAATTAGCTTGTAAATCGGCATCAGAATAGTTCTGTTGTTTCGTTGGTAATCGCTTTTCTATTTTAGGAAGTTTGAACTGTACTTTTCTGTCCTTTCCATCAGCAAAGGTTATAAACTCGCCTTCTTTTAATCTGAAAAACACATCAGCTCTAATTTTAGCAACTTCTCGCTCGCCTGTTGTAATTCGTGTATCAAAATTAAGATTATGTCCTCGATTGACGCTTGTGGTTTCTTTCTTTACGATTTCAAAAAAGCGCTCGTAGTATTTGGCGGTATCAGGATCGTTTACCTTTCCGAAGAATTGGTAGGATAGGTTACTCAAAATCGCTTTACTCGCTTTATCTCCATACATCATATCATTCTGTATTTTGTCTTGCATTACGTAAATCGTGGCAATATCATAACTTCGCAATGTGGCTGGAATCCTGTGCATATTTAATAATCGAATGGTTGGCGCTTCTTCCATAAGAAGAAACGACGCATTTGAATTTCGCACACTCATTTGTTTTATAATGGTGTGAATAATAGTTGCGATTATTGGTGAATATGCAGTTTCATATTTTGGATTATTTACTACGGAAATAATTATGGGTTGTTCCTGGCTATTAATATCGAGAGGCACATCATCTGAAGACAATGCCATAAAAATGTGTTGTGTGCTTATCTTTTTGAGCGCATTGGCCAAAGTACTTTTTACACCAGCGGTTTGTCTGTCGGAATCCTTACCACTAATAAACGCATCTGCCATCGCTCTCGATGTGGTGTTAGAACTCAAAAAAGCAATCAGACTGTCTGTGTCCAGAAATTGATAAATGGCTATTAGATGTGGTAACGTACAAAAGTGCGGGTATGAGGTTCGTAGTTTCCAAATCAAACCACCAATTAAACCTTCTGCTGCATCATTAAAGAATTTTGTTGTCCCTATACTTCCGGATTCCCTTTGTTCCAAAAGGTTTTCAATAAGCACTCTTGCAACCTCATTTACACTTTCTTCATTGGTCATATATCTTGGTGCAATTGGATTTACGCGGTCATATATATTGTCGAATGAAATGACTTTAAAATCTATCTCATTCTTTTCAAATAAAGGGAATGCCATTTCTGTGATTTCAAAGTTTTTATAATCGTGAATCACACCAGAAAACTTGTGCTTGCTAAAATGCTGAAGAAAATTAAAAACAACGCTCTCGGTCTTTCCGCTTCCTGCAGAACCAATAATTGAAGCGCCTCGTTTTATGTTATTAATTCTGAAACTTCCTCGCTTTATTTTAAAATGGACCTGGTGTTTATTATTAGAATCAAAAGTTTCATCTTCTTTATGAAGAAACACATACAAAACTGTGTTGATAAGCAATAATGGACAACCAATATAAAGTAGCTGTATAAACCATTGCATTAAAAAACGATTTGTTTTGAAAAGCAGTCCTAGACATAACAAAGTCAAAATAAGATTTATTAAAAAGGCATATCGACTTATTCTAAACAAACTTAAAAACACCAAGCTCATTCCAAGTATTAACCCAATCGTAAATGTGATACCTTGTAATTCCATATTATATACCTATTGAACCCGATTTAATTGCCACTTCTACACCACGTTTTAAATATCTCAATGTTTTTAAGGCAACTTGAACTTGATTAGTTGGAATACTCATTATTGGTACTCCAGATTTTGCGAGCATTTTAAAAGCTATCGCTTTCTCACTTGCTGGCAATCCCAACAATGTTGTAAAGTAGAGCTTGGGATTTTTTATAAAATCTTTCTTCGACTTATAGGATTCTGCATAGTTGCGTTTATAAGCAAAAGTTTTGTCAAATGTGTTTTCCGCTTTCTCAAAAAACGAATCTCTGTCAAACCCTCGTTTTACAATTTTACCATGCATCTCAACTTCCGAAGCTTTGTATTTAGATCCTGGCGATAAGCTCACAGAATTTGATGCATCCTTTCGGCTTACGATGATATGAATATGACTTTGGTTACCGTCTTTTTTCATCCCTTGAACGATCCGTTTTCCATTTTGTTGGTGTGGTGCTTCGGCTTCAAGTTTGGTGATTTGGGATTTCATTTTTTTGATATTCCCATCTAATTGATGATTCTCTATTTTTCGAATTTCATTTTTTAGCTGAAGGATTTTAGTTGCAAA
This sequence comes from Changchengzhania lutea, assembly GCF_006974145.1. Lineage (NCBI taxonomy): Bacteria > Pseudomonadati > Bacteroidota > Flavobacteriia > Flavobacteriales > Flavobacteriaceae > Changchengzhania > Changchengzhania lutea. The sequence goes on from NZ_CP039456.1 coordinate 1,123,227, forward strand.
AGGTTGGTTTTCTTTTACCTGTTTATCTGTCCCTTTAAATGTTCTTTGATGCTCAATTTTAGCAAAATATTTTATGTCGTCAACGGTTATCGGTTTGCCATTAATTTCTCGATTGAAGGACGTTGCATAATCGTTCATTATAGCTCTGGTATATTTCTTTAAATCTTCGGAATTATTCTGCAATTTTTTCAATTCATATTTACTGGGACTAACTGTAATTGAATAAAATTTCGGCTCTTTCTTTTTGAGTTTTGCGGTATTTCCATCAATTTCCTTTACTACTTCTTTGGCACTAATTTCATCGCCATATTGATTAAAAAAATGCTCAATATCTTCTTGCTCCAAACCTTGATTTTCCTTCTCCAGATACTCAGCAAAATCCGCAGAACTTTGAGAATAATCTCCTCCTAATTTTTGAGCTGTGATTGTGATGTACATGATTTTATAATTGATTATTAGGATCTAATTTTTCTGCAAACTGCACTTTCTTTTCTTTGAGGTCTTTCTCCAAAATCAGCTTTTTTTGTTTGGGTTCTAACTCCATAAACAAGGATTGTAACATCGCTGTTGTGGGTTTGTCATGGTGCTTTTCGATGTCCTTTATAATGGCAATTACCGCATTGATTCGTTTCTTGATTTCACTCTCTAAAGTTTGCATATTCGGACCTAAAGTTTCGTTTGGCGAAATACCATTTTCTTCAAAAAAGTCAAGCATCATAAGTAATGTCATCGATTGGGATTTAGACATTTTCTTGCAAAATTTTCGAAATCTGTCTGCTACAGAAACCTTAATTCCTAGCTTCTCAAATCGCTCTTTTTCAAATCCTTTATCCATTTTTTCTGAAAAAATTTGTTGTTTTTATTGGGCTGCGAGGGTTTTTTCTGAAAAAACAATGCTTACCATTCAAAAACAAAAACAATCAATCGCTGTTAAGTGTTGATTTTACTAGTGTTTTGTAAAAACTGAATATCGAAACACCGGCTTGCCGTGTTACCCTCTTGCTATTCCTTTTCGTCCAGCTCGCTGGACAAAAAAATACCATTACATCCAAAAATGTAATGGCTTTTACTGGAATATAAATTGTAATTCGATTTTTTAAGAGTTTAATTCTTGAAGTTTAAAAGTATCTTTAACAAACACCTCTTTTTGTTGCAAAAAATAAAATGAGCGCATAAAAAAGACCTCTAAAAAAATTAAAGGTCTTGAGCTTAATAATTATACTTTTAAATATTAAAAACGTAGTCATAAGAATATAGATTTCTTATGGCTTCTTCTTCCAACAGAGTATCATAATTAATATGATTTTCTTCGGCGTACTGCTTCAAATCTTTTCCAAATTTATGTTCTACCTCTTCTTTGGAAACCGAAAGCAATTTCTCTTGCGTTTCATCATCGAGGTTTGTGTAATTAAGATATACCATAACCGAAAAATTTTAGTATTCGCTTGGAAGCATTAGCGTATTATTCACGAAAAATAATCGCAGTTCATCCAATGGAAAATCGGTTACATTATAGCGATGTGTTTCAAAAATATTATCGTTTCCGTCGCTATAATTAATGATGGCTTCGCATTGCTTTTCAAACTGTTCCTTTTCAGAAAGTCGCTTAAAATCCACCGTAATAAATTCACTTCTATTCGATAGACTTTTTGCAATTACTGATGCATCTGTAATCAACCAAAAGCATTGCGCTTCGTTTGCTAAATATTTCAATCCGTCCGTAAACCGAGTTCCAATTAATGGAATTTTAAAGAACATTTCCGTACCGCAAAAATGTTGTAATTCGGCTTTTATTTTGTTACCTTTATCATTCATTGTTTATCTATTTAATAAGGTTAATAATGAAAAAGAGAGCGCACTTTTTGACAGGAACGCTCTCTTTTAATTTTAGATTATTCTGTAGCGTTATCGCCTTTAATTCCTAAAAGCAAGATTTCATCTACGACCACTTCGGTAACGTATCTTTTTTCTCCGGCTTTGGTTTCATAAGAGCGTGAGGTCAATTTTCCCTCTAACGCAACTTCTTTTCCTTTGCCTACATATTTTTCTACGATTTCGGCAATCTTTCCCCATGCCACAATATTGTGCCATTGGGTGTTCGTCACTTTTTCGCCCTTAGAATCTTTGTAAGACTCATTTGTAGCGATTGAAAATTTTGCAACTTTCTTTCCGCTTTCAAGGTTTGTGATTTCTGGCTCGTTTCCTACGTTGCCAATTAACTGTACTTTGTTTCTTAGAGTACTCATGATTAAAAAATTTAAAGATTAATATTGACCTATCTGAACCATTCAGAAAGGCTTTGTTATTGATTTACTTATTATATCCCGAGCGTTTTCCTTTTTTTGTTTTTTTAACTTTTGTTCCGCTTCCTTTTTATTGATTTTGTAAGATTTCATAAGATTCATTTTAGATTTACTTCCCATAGAGCCACCACTGTTACCTTCTTTTTGTTGCTTGGCGCTGTTCAATATTCAGGTTTGTTTAGACATATAAAAAGTGCGAGGGTAGCCTGCGCTGAGCGCAGTCGAAGTGAGCCTGGTTATGCTGTCGTTCAAAGCTGAATGTTGTTATTTTGCTGACAAAAAAAAGTATGGCAGTTGTGGCTTGGGTTGTGAGTCTAAATCTTTTGTGAAATACAAATTCATAGGAAGTGGAACAAAACGCAAATACATTTATATTCCTATTTGGCGGACTTGATTCACGCTTTTTACTTGGAATGACCTGATCCTTTCCAGAGGATCGGAAAGGGTTAACGAAATGGAAAGTCAAAAGTGTGGATTAGGTCCAAGACCTTTGTGAATGAAGCTCTTTTGCTGGAATGTAGTTTTTACGGAATGCAGGGAAAGGTGCTGAACCTAATGGTCTGGATGTAATTATCGTCTTTTCCTAATTTTAGTTTTTTACGAAGTGCGTTGATAAACACATCTATAACACCAGTATTGTAGTCAAAATGAATGTCCCAAACGCTTTCAATAATTCGTGACCTTCGGCACACTAACCCTTTGTTACGTATTAGATATTCCAATAAGGCAAATTCTTCTTGGGTTTGGGCTATTTCTTCTTCAGATTTAAAGACTTGATGTGTTGCAGTGTTCAGCGTGATTTCGCCAAGTTTAAAGATGGAATGTTCACCAGATTTTGGTCGCAATTGTACTTTGATTCGTTCTAATAGTTCTTCAAAATGAAAGGGCTTTTTTATATAGTCGTTAGCACCAGTTTGAAGTCCAAAAATAGTCTCGTCTAGTGTGTCTTTCGCTGTTAAAAAGATAACGGGTGTTTCTTGAAACTCCTTTCGGAATTGGCGACAGATTTCTATACCACTTATACCTGGCACCATCCAATCCAATAACAATAAATCATATTCTCCAGAAAGAGCCATTTCAAGCCCTTTTTTGCCTTCTTCGGCTATGTCCACAGCATAAGACTCTTCCTCTCTAAGCCTTGTTTGAGGAAGTTAAATATACCTGGTTCATCTTCTACTATTAAAATTCTCATCGGGCAAAAGTTACAATTTTTAATTAAGTTAAGATTTGGTTTTTCTTAAGATTTGCTTAAAAAGAGTTGCTCCTATTAGTTTAACATAACGTTTCTATAATTTTAAAGTACTTTAAGTCCAATAAATATAAATCATACAAAAAAACAGGCTTCAATTGTACTGTAAGACGAAGGTTTTATGGGATACCTAATGCTTTCATATAAGCGCAAAATCTAAACTCTCAACAAAATCTCGAATATTGAGGAATAACCCTATTGCATGGCTATACTGAACTGGCTTTTATTGATTTGAACTTTCCTCAACTAGTTTCCAAGTGTCCAAAATTTGTTTCAAGCGTGATTTAAATTCTATAGAATCTTCACTTTTTTCTATTTTTTTAAAGATATCATGTAATTCTCCGCGAAGTAATGGGTATTTGTCGGATACTTTTCTAAAATCCAACCAACGTCGTGGATAGATAATTACCACATTTCATCAATACAGATTCTTCAGTATGGATTCGTAATTGTTCATTTTCCGAAACAGAATCGTATTCGCCCTCTATTATATATAAAAAACACGCTTCATTTGGCATTGGATTTGGCTTTTTAAAAGGCGGTTTTAAAATCACTGTTTCAAACAGCATTATGCCAAATAAATCTATTGTCTTATAATCGATTATCATTTCGTTTTATTGCAAAAATAGTGTTTGTGAGCCATTCTTTATTTTATAATTTGCCCAATAATTTGTCAATTTAGTCCATGTGTTTTTCGGTATAGCAACAACTTGTTATATAATCAAATGTACTTTTATTAAGACGAAAGTAGATATCAGAATACCTAATGGAGAGTGAACCTATAATAAACAATATATTAATGAGTATTTACCAACGCAAATAAACATTTATTATTTTATTTGCGTAACTGAATGGTTTCGCTTATATTTGTAACCGATCAATTACATGATATCATGAGAAGAGACGTTTTTCAAGCCATCGCGGATCCTGTTAGAAGAGATATTATTCAGTTATTGGCAAATGAAACCCTAACAGTGAATTCAGTAGCTGATAAATTTGACGTAAGCCGTCCTGCAATTTCAAAACATTTAAAAATTCTGGAAGAGTGCGGCATAGTAAATATTACAAAACAAGGTAGGGAGCGATTTTGTCAGATTCAGCCTAAAAACCTTATCCCTGCCTTCTTATGGATAGAACAATATCAAAAACTATGGGAAGACAAATTAGGCTCTTTCGAGGATTATTTAACCAAATTACAAACTAAAAATAAAGATAATGAGTAATTCAAACAACCGAACTGTAACCATAAAAAGAACTTTTCATGCACCTATAAAATTAGTTTGGGAAGCCTGGACACAACCTGAACATATTGCGCAATGGTGGAGTCCAAAAGGAATGGAAACGAAAGTAATTGAACACGATTTTAAAGTTGGAGGGAAATGGAAGTATGTTATGCCAATGCCAGACGGGAAAGAATTTATTGCAGAAGGCATATATTCTGAGATTGTTGAACTTGAAAAGATAATTTCATCAGCGGACTTCAAACCAATGACCGAAGGTGTAGAAATACAAGCGATGTTTGAGGGAAATGGTAATAAAACCAACTTTACTTTTAATGTTGTTCATCCTACAGAGGAATATAAAATACAACAAGAAAAAATGGGTATTATGAATGGTTGGGGCTCTGTTTTTGCAAGGTTGGAAGAGTTTCTAAAATAGAAATAAAATAATAAATAAGACAATTATGAATAAGCAAACAGGTTGGAAGCCAATTCCACTAGCTTTAAAAATACTTTTTGTGGTGTTTATTTTGTGGTCTATAGGAGCTGTCTTAAATCTTCCTAATCTATTTGAATCGGGATTACCTCTTTTTGGAATATTTGTGCATGGAATAGTTGCCAGTCTAATTGTACTGTTTTTAGATATTATTGGGCCAATCATCTTTCTATTCGGCTTATGGAATAGAAAACCATGGGCTCCGGTATGGGCCTTCTTTTACATAGGATTCTTCATTCTCAATAACACAGTTGCTTTTTTTACCGTAAGAGAACAATTGGGACTTGTGCAAATTCTTATTCCAATCGTCGCTAGTGTTATCTTTATAATAGTCATATATACAAAAAGAAGTTATTTTAAATAAAGAAGAGGTTTAGTATTTTTTTAGAATAAACAACTATTAATATTCAATAGGATTATAAACTTTAATTTAACTAGATATTATGAAAACAATGACTTGTAAACAATTAGGAGGAGCATGTGACAAAGAATTCCATGCCAATACATTTGAAGAAATGGCTGAAATGAGTAAAAAACATGGTATGGAAATGTTCCAAAAGAAAGACGAAGCACATCTTAAGGCTATGAATGAAATGCAAGACCTGATGAAATCACCTAAAGCAATGAATGAATGGTTTGAAAACAAAAGAAAAGAATTTAACGTCCTACCTCAGAACGACTAGTAAATTTATACTACACCCTCTTCCTTTCCAATATAAACTTTTCAATTCCCAGAATTCCCATATTCCCGGCTCCTTTAAATGCTTCTTTTGCCTCATTTTCGCTTTCGGGATCCTCACAATCAAAAGTCCATCTCCAATTAATCACGGCTTTACCATTTTCATCAGCCATAACCCTTGTATTTCCGACAATATTATGAATGTTAGGAATCATGCTTTGTTTAATAAAAGTATATTTAAACTCTTTATTCTCATGATCAATCTTAAGAATTTCTTCGATTAATTCTCCTTGCTCCAGGCCGCAAACACGGGTTGTTCCTTCAAGTCTACAGCTTTTGATCATTTCAGGAAACCATTTATCTACATCTTTACCGGAACCTATTATTTCCCAAGCTTGTTCAGGTGTAACATCAATTGTACGTATTACTTGTTGTTCAGATTTCGTCATTTGTAATGTTTTATTAGTTAATAATGATACAAAGATGAAAGAATAGCACAAATTAGATTTTACTTATCGGTTCAATCAGTTGCCTATTTGTTCCAAACGATATTTCGATGGAGATGCGTTATATTTAGAATAAAAAGACCTTGAAAAATGGGCAGGATTATTAAAACCACAGTCATATGCAATAGCACTGATGGGTTCAGATGAATATGTGAGCAACTCTGCAGCCCGTTCTAATTTTTTGTTTTTTATATAATGAGCAGGGTTTTGGTTATACTCCTTTTTAAATTCCCTTATGAAGGATGAACGGCTCAAAAAAGTTAGATTGGCCAACTGGTCTATTGAAATAGCAGTATAAATATGCGCATTAATTATTTCTTTTAAGTTATAAATTCTAGGTGTAAATAAATTGGAAAGGATTGAAAATACCGTTTGGTCATTTTGAGTTTTTACTAGCAAAAGAATCAATTCCTTGATCTTTAACTTTAAAATTTCATCATCTACTAATTCCTGGTTTTCAAAATAAAATAATAGACTATCAAAATATTTCTCCAGTAGTCCGTTGGCTTTTACCTTGGTCATGTTTGGAACCACCACCTTATTGGATTGTTTCAAAAAATCTGGCAATTTGTCTGCATATATTGCTTTTAAAGTTTCAGGGTAGAAGTGGATGGTGATAATATTGTTCAATACATCTTTTTTTGTAACATTCACCCTCGATAGATAATTTCCGCATTTTTTTAAAACAGATTCACCTTTGGTGACCGACAGATGGCTATCTTCAGAAATCTCAATATGTTGTCCTTCCAGAACGTAAATAAAACATGCTTCTTGAATCATTTTACCTGGAAGCTCAAAAGGAGGCCTGATAATAATCTTATTAAAAACCGCTTTGCCCAAAAATGTAAATGTTTTACTTTCTATAATCATTTTTTGTACATAAACCGCTTATTATTTATTACTACAAAGCTAATCATTTCCCCAACCATTTCTTTAGTAGAATAGAAAGTACGGGTAAACCCACATAAACCATATAGAGTATTAAAATAACAGTGAGAATAAAGGTCCTTAAAGGAATAGGAAGCACAATTAACCAATTTTTAAATAGCTCAAAAATGAGTGCTGTACAAGCGTAAATAGGTAACCGTGCAATAATATAAATGTCTTTATTGTTAATATAACTAATTATGTTTCATACAAAAACGACCATTTTCAAAATAAATTATCATTTACTGTAACAGTCATCTTTCCACTATGTCTAAATTATAAAGCAAGTATATTATTAACAAAAAATAAACTTTATGATTCACAAAACACAATCAAAATTACTTACGGTCATATTATTCTGTATGACTTCAATTACTATTAACGCTCAAACAATTAAAACAAAAAAGATGACACAAGAACAACAGAATGTATTAAACGCAATCGAAAAAATGACAGGAGCCTTTCAAAATAAAGATATTGATGGCGTTATGGCTTGTTATGAAAAAAACGCAGTAGTTGTATTCGAGCCTGAATCACCTATTTCAGATACAACCGTTTTGCGAGAAATGTTTCAAGGTATGTCAATGATCAATCCTGTATTCACTTATAGTGGACACGAAGTGTTTATAACAGGAAATATCGCAACTCATATTGCACCTTGGAAAATGACAGGAAAAGCACCAGACGGAACTGTAATCAAACAAAGTGGATTATCAGTTGCCGTTTTAAGAAAACAAGAAGACGGAAAGTGGCTAATGATATTAGACAATCCTCACGGTCAATTCTTAATGAACAATTAAGATAATTCTGATAACATTTTGCCTTTACAAAGGCAAAATGTTATTTTTAAACAAAACACGAAATGGCTAACAAATTATTTGACTTCACAACTACAGACACTATTTTGATAGAAAAATCTCTTACAGGAAATAAGGAAGCATTGGAAAATTTGATTAAAAAACATCAAGATTGGATTTATAATATTGCTTTGACTTTTGTTGGTGACAAAGATGAAGCAGCAGATTTGACACAAGAAGTTCTAATAAAAATTGTTACAAAATTAGATTCGTTCAAACAAAAAAGCAGTTTTAAAACTTGGGTATATCGCATTGTAAAAAACCATTTTTTGAATATGAAAAGAGGGAAATACGAAATCAATGCTCCAACATTTGAACAATTCGGACAAGGACTTGACCAATTACCAAGCGAATCACTTTCTGACTATTCTTATGAAGTTGAAAATAAACTTTTAGTAAAAGAAGCCAAAATCAGTTGTATGAAAGGAATGCTACTATGTCTTGACCGAGAACAACGAATGATTTATATCATTGGAGAATTATTTGAATTCAAGGACACTATTGGAAGTGATATAATGGAAATTTCAAAAGGAAATTTCAGAGTAAAACTACATAGAGCAAAAAAGCAATTATATAATTTTATGGACAATAAATGTGGTCTTATAAACAAAAGTAATCCTTGTAGGTGTTCAAGAAAAACTGCGGGGTTTATAAAAATGGGCTTTGTAGACCCAGTAAACTTACATTTTCAGAAAAAAACGATTGCCAGTATCAATAAAGTAATCGACAAGAAAGTAGAAACTTATAAAGGAGAAGTAATATCAGAATATCAAAAATTGTTTCAAGAACATCCATTTGTACAAAGTCCAGATAAATTGAAATCAATTAAAAAATTACTCTCATCTGAAGCAATAAAAGAAACCTTTAATTTCGACTAAAATAAAGCGCGAAAGCCTAGCAAAGTATAAGTAATGGCTAAGAAAGTGCAAGCCCCAAAGTCTGTGCTTTTTTGTGTTTTTGTGCTAACCAAAAAGTAAGTGCTTATAATCTCACTGCTTTTCATATACTTAACTTGTGTAAACCATGTGCCTTAACGAACATTAGTAAAATAGACGCCTAATTAAGACTTAAAAATATTTAAATCGAACTAATTACAGTGGTGAATAAACTATATAATGACAGAATCTGAAATTTTATTTAATAAAATAATCAATGAAATCCCGAGATGAGTTAAAGGGAAAATGTTTGGTGCTGAATGCATAAAATCTACTAATGGAAAAACCACGGCATTTTTTTGGAAAGAAAATATGGTTTTTAAACTTGACGAAAAAAGCAAAGAAAGCGCAATGAGAATTAAAGGAGCAGAAATAGGTTCGCACCTTTATGCGCCTGAAAAAAAAAATGAAAGGTTGGATTTCAATCCCAAATAATCATTCAGATAAATGGATTGAATTTACTGAAAAGGCACTTGAATATGTAAGCGGACTGAAATAATAACGAAAACCGTATAAAATTAATTACTAGTGGAGGCTACTCACAAAAATCCTAGCGGATTTTCTATTTGGTTTGTATTTGCTAAATTAGAAGCTTAAACAACTCAACTAATCTTAAAGAAACACGTTGTGCGTAATGCTCATACTAGCTACAAAATAATAATGGCAGAATTATTTAAAAATATTTACAACGAAGATTTTTTTGACAAATTCATTAAATCAGTTCAAGAAGTCATTTCAGACTTTAATAGAGAATCATTTTTAAATAGCATTTATGACAATGAATGGAATGACAGAGAATTAAAACAAAGGATGAGACATATAACTCATACTCTTAAAAGCCACTTATCGAATGATTTTAATGAAAATGCGGAAACAATATTAAATTTAATTCCTGTATTGGAGAATAACGGATTTAAACCAGATAACTTGGAATTCATATTTTTCCCTGACTTTATAGAAGTTTATGGATTAGATAATTACAACACTTCTGCTAACGCATTTGAAACCATCACTCAATTTGTCAGTTGTGAATTTGCGGTTAGACCTTTTATCATTAATAATCAAAAAGCAATGTTGAAGCAGATGTTTGATTGGTCTAATCACAAACATCCAATGGTTAGGCGACTTGCTACGGAAGGTTGTCGACCAAGACTTCCTTGGGCAATGGCAATACCATCTTTAAAAGAGAATCCAGAACCGATAATTCCTATTCTTGAAAATTTAAAAAATGATGTTTCGGAATCTGTAAGAAGAAGTGTAGCAAATAATCTTAATGATATTTCTAAAGACAATCCAACAAGAGTAATTAACCTTGTTAAAAGTTGGAAAGGTAAAACAAAAGAAACTGACTCATTAACCAAACACGCTTGTAGGACGCTTTTGAAACAAGGAAATTTAGAAGTAATGAAATTATTTGGTTTTGGAGCAATTGATAAAATCAAAATAACAGAATTTAAAATTATCACGCCAATTGTTAAAATTGGTGGTAATTTAGAATTCGCGTTTAATATTGTAAACACAAGTAACAAAAAATCAAAAATCCGATTAGAATATGGCCTTTATTATCAAAAAGCAAATGGCTCTTTATCGAAAAAAGTATTTAAAATAAGCGAAAAAGATTACTCTTTACAATCGATAACAAAAATTAATAGAAAGCAATCCTTTAAAATAATTACAACTCGAAAATTCCATACAGGGAAACACCAAGTATCTATTATAATAAACGGAACAGAATTTGAAAAAAGGGATTTTGAACTAAATGAATAAAGACAAACTTAAGACGTATAAAATTAATTGCAAGTACAAGCCTACTTACGAATCCCGAAGCGTCGGGACTCGCGGATTTTCTTCTATTCGGTTTGTATAAGAAAGACCTAAATTATATCTCAAAAAAAGCATCCCATCTTTTAACTGCGTATATTTTTTAGGGAAGGCCACAATTCTGAACTGTAACGGTCACCATTTTAATGTGTCTAAATTAGACAAACACTTAAAATAGATTTAAAATGGAGAAAAAAATGTTAGAAAAAAACTTTGACGTACAAAGTATCGGAATCAATGCAAACCACAGAGATGTATTTGAATTTGTTGCTAAACCAGAAAACTTGCCCTTATGGACAAAAGCCTTCACAAAAGCAGATACTAAATCTGCAATAATGGTTACCCCCAATGGTGAGTTGAGCATTGAAATGGAAACAGTAATCTCTAAAGATATGGGAACTGTCGATTGGGTTATGAAGATGCCAGATGGAAGTATCGGAAAGGCATTTTCAAGAGTTTCAGAAAACGGCAATGCAGCTATTTATTCATTTATTTTATTAGCACCACCTGTGCCTTTAGAACAATTGGAAGGGGCATTATCAGCCCAGAAACTATTGTTAGCAGATGAATTAGTAAATTTGAAGAATTTGCTCGAAACAAAGTAAAAAACGGCCAAGTTCAGACTTAAATCTTTACTTGGTCATTGAAAAAAGCGGAAATGAAAAGTATGTTTGAAGCTAACAATATTAAGGAAGAAGATAATATCCTTATCAACCAGGCTTTGAAAGGCGATAAAGTCGCCCTAGAAAATCTAATTAAAAAACATCAAAATTGGATCTATAATGTTGCTCTAGCCATGGTAAGCGACCATAATGATGCTGCCGATATTACACAAGAGGTATTAATAAAATGTATTACAAAATTAGGGACTTTTAAAAACGAAAGTAACTTTAGAACTTGGTTGTATCGTATTGTCAAAAATCATTTCCTGAATATGAAAAGAGGGAAGTATGAAACCAAACCAATGTCTTTTGACGAATTCGGAGAAGGACTAGATACCATACCCAATGAATCTTTATCAAATTATATTTATAAAATAGATAAGAATATTCTTATTGAGGAAGCTAAAATAAGTTGCATGAAAGGGATGCTCCTATGCCTTGATAGGGAACAACGCTTCATTTATATAATTGGCGAACTTTTTGAATTTTCAGATACAATCGGAAGCACGGTAATGGAAATTACCAAAGCAAATTTCAGGGTAAAACTTCATAGAGCGAAACAGCAACTTTATAATTTTATGAATGACAAATGTGGATTGGTGAACAAAAAAAATCCGTGTAGATGTGCCAGAAAAACCACTGGGTTTATTGAAAAGGGCTATGTTGACCCCATAAATCTTCATTTTCAAAAAGAAAGAATTACAACTATTGGGAAGGTGGCAAACAAAAAGGCAAATGCTTATGACAATGAAGTGATCAATGATTACCAACAGCTATTTCATAATCACCCTTTTGTGCAAAGTCCGGACAATTTAAAATCAATTAAAAAGTTGTTATCATCAAAATCGATTAAGGATACTTTTAATTTAGACTAAAACACACTTTAAAGTTGAGTATATCAATAAAATAATTATGGTCACTCATCGTACAATATATCCTTGATTCTATTTACACGCTTTATGAGATAGTCCTCTTACGAAAATCCTCGCGGATTTTCTTCTATTCGGTTTGTATAAGAAAGACCTAAACTATACCTCAAAAAAAGCATCCCACCTTTTAACTGCATGTAAGTATGAGCTTGGTTCGGAATAACCTAAAATATGTGCAATATCTTGTGTTTTCATTTGCTTTCCTTTTGCCAAGTAATAAGAAAGTTCTCTTTTAACATCATCTGAAATTTTTCTAAATGACAGTCCTTCTTCCGTAAGTTTTCTTTGAATTGTTCGGTCACTTAACGGAAATTGTTTTGAAATTTGTTCAAACGTTGGGAGTTCAGGACAACACATATTCAAAATCATATTTCTTACTTGTAAGGAAAAATTCTTGTAACCTATCTTTTCACTATTTATCATCATTAAAAATTTTGGCAATAAGTACTCGATCTCTTTTACACGCTTTCTGTTAATTTCAGTACCTAGAACTTTATTCCTCAAAATAATTAAATGTGAATTTCCTTTTTGGATATTTGAATTTAACAATGAGGAGTATTCATCAACGTCAGAATATGGTAATTGAAGCAGGGGATAATCATCATCAATTAACATCAATTTCAGCTCTCGATAGATAAAGCAAAAGGCAGTATCTAAAGTATGTTTTTTTAATATTTCATCTTCTAAAGTACAATCTAAACGCAATGTGTAGTATTCTACATTTTGAGAAATAACTAGAGATACAAGAGGAAAGGTTGAGTCAAGATAATTTTGCAATAATATAACTGCTTGCTCTATACTTGAGGCATTTAGAGATAGCTCTGCGATGAGGCCTAAAGCTTTTATATTAAGATAACTGCCATAATACAATCCAAAATATGGATTGTTTATCTTGTGTATAAGAACTTCTAATATTTCTAAATATTCCGAATCACTAACCCAATTATTTGAATTACAAACATCAAGCTCTCTTTCAATCAAATATTGTCTTAAAGTAAACTCATCAAAACCTTGACTAGTACCATAAAAAAATAGATTTGCAATATGCGGTGCTAAAATTCTCATTTATTTAAACGTAAAGATTGGCGTAAAATATCAATAAAACAAGTTTTATTCAATCTAATTTTACACCATACAACAATCTAATTAATAAAACAGAAATATGAATACATCACAAAAAGCGACAAAGTTAAATGCTATAACTACCCTTATATCAGGTGTTGGAATTTTAGTTTTTCAAAAACAATTAATGAATGTTTTTGAAATAACAAGTAGTATTCCTTTTCTTATAGTTGGCGGAGTAATTACTTTTTTTTCATTAACAATGTTTTTTGAAATAAAAAAACAAAGAGCATTAGCCATTTTGTGGATAATTGTTCAAGACACCTTATTCGTTTTGGTAAGTATTTATATACTTATTACACGACCTTTTGAGATTTCAGACACAGGATATCTATTAGTTGAACTGTTTATAATTCCCATTGTTTTTTTTATTATTTACCAATCCATTGGTTTGTCAAAACTAGATTCAATAAAGGGTTCTAATAAAAAATTCATGTCCTTTCAAAGAAAAGTAAAAGCGAGTAAAACTGATGTATGGAACATCATCTCAGACATTGAGAACTATCATAAAGTAGCTTCTAACATTGATAATGTGAAAATTATTTCAGGCGAGGGAGAAGGAATGATTCGTTCTTGTTCCCACGGTAAAGATAGTTGGTCTGAAACGTGTATTCTATGGGAAAACGAAAAACAATATTCTTTTTTAATCGATACCAAAGCACCTGATTACCCATATCCTTTTAAAACCTTGAAAGGAATTTGGAAGGTTGATGAAATTGGAACTAGTAATTCTGAAATTACCATGGAATTTGAATTTGAATATTCGAAGAAAATTCATAACATAATATTGCATCCACTATTGAAATTAAAGTTTACCAAAGTTTGTTTAGAAATAATGGACAATTGGCAATCAATATTGGAAACAAAAGTACGAAAGCACAACAAAGATGTATAAAAGCAATACAATATGGGTAATGGTTCCCATTTCGAACACGATGAAAAACACTTTGCTAACCTCGAACTTGACTTTGTGGAAAAACGTATTTGCCGTAGCTTATTTGTGATGTGAGCAGATACTGCAAGTGCGTGAGAAATCTTTCCCCATCTGAGATTTTTTATGACCACATTTGAGACGTTCAAAACCCTCATTCCATTTAATCCAAACCAAATATTCTTTACAATCTTCACCGGTTTTGAACCAATCAGAACTCCAGGAGGTTCTGACCCTTGAAAATATTCATAATATACCGATATTCATTGATTTTAAAGATATGAGGTTAAATACTGACCTTAATTTTAAATTAGTTTTCCAAATCCTTTATATATACCATAAATTGCACCATGCTTTAAAAATGGTGTTCCAAAGGATGCAAAAAATAAATTATGGTTTTTGTAATGTGATTTTTAGCTTAATCCACTCCATAAAATCAATATAGTCCAATACATTGTTAGAAATCTGCTCTTTCTCTAAACTTTGGTGAAGTATGGCAAAAGAATTTACTAACTCCTTTTTATTGGTAATATCAATGCTATTAGATAAAAATTTTAAAAGCAACTTCTCGTAAGCTTCTATTACTTTTTGTTTCTTCAAATAGCGCCGCATGGCATCAACATAATAGCGCAATACAAAGACGTTTTTTAATTCAAAATGGATTAACAAATTCAACCAATACGTATAAGTAATCAAGTCCGAACGATGATATTTTTCTTTTCCATTTAAAATAATATTGACCCATTTTAATGAAGCCTTGTAGTCAGTATTTAAAAAAAATAAATGAGAAAATTGAAATCTAAATGAAAGTAGATAATTTTTGGGGACCTTGCTATAATGCAAGTTTATATAAGCACATATTTCGTCAATAAGTCCAATCCCTTTAATCAAATCGTTTTGAGTTCTATAAATTTCTATTTCAATATTATATGCGCGCAAAATTTCTTTAATCAATGAAGCCGATTGATTTTTAATTTTTGTTGTAAAAACTTTTAGTTTGTTAAGTGTTTCAATAGCAATATCAAATTGATTCCTAAAAGTTAAATAGGCTAAATAGGTGTTAACAATAGAGCAATAAGTAGTAGCATATTCCGATTTTAGGTCAGGTTTGTCTTCCCAAATCTCAATGAGTTTTAGTAAACGGTGATGTTCATCATCGGAGTTTCCATTTCTAATGGCCTTTTGATATTGATGCAACTCATAAAGAGTATAATGATGTATGTTTTCTACATTCTTAAAAGATATTGAGAACTGCTCTGGATTTATATTGGCTAGTATCAAATCGGTATAATCAATACTAATAGATAATAGTTCTTTTTGCCTTTCAGTAAGACGCTTAATAGTTTCCCAATCTTGAGGAAATAAACTTTGATGTATTTTCCGTTTCCAATCAATTATCTGAATATGCAACGTATTTAATTGAAATTGAATCGCTTTTTTTTCGGCACGCTGTAATTCACTCTGGCAAATTTCATATAAACCTTTGTTATAAAGAATCTCCACATTTCTTAAAATGTCAATAAGTTCAGACTGAACAGATAGTTGTGAATGATAATTACGTAATGAGTTTAAAATTTTATGCTTTAAATAATTCTTTATGGTCGTAAACTGTTTAATAAAAGCTCTGTTCTTAAACTTGGCCTTAATCTGTACCTCATCATATAAGTCCTGTTTATCAATAGCATCAAAAACCAATAAGAATCGAGAAGAACCGTTTGCCTGATTTTTTAAATTAAAATAACGCTTTTCACTTTTAGTTAAAGATTTTATCAAATAAAAAAGCTCTTCATTTTTTTTCATTCGTTCTACGTATATTAGAATCCTATGTTTTTGTAAAAATAGAACAATAATAATATACTTTTAAAACTAAATTTGAAAACTGTTTAATCACAAAAAATAATAATATGTCAAATGCAATTAATTGGTTCGAGCTACCAAGTACAAATTTTGAGAGAGCTGTAAAATTTTATAGCAAAGTTTTAGGTTCTGAATTACAACCCATGGAAATGGATTTTAAAATGGCTTTTTTACCACATTCAGAGGGTGGTGTTGGAGGCTGTATCACGCACGGTAATGGCAACAAGCCTTCTAAAGAAGGGTCTTTTGTTTATCTTAATGGAGGTGATGATTTAAGCAAACCTTTAAGCAAAGTTGAAAAAGCAGGTGGCGAGGTGGTAATGGCAAAAACAGCTATAGGAGAAAACGGCTTTATGGCTGTGTTTTTAGATACCGAAGGCAACAGAGTGGCATTTCATTCTATGGGATGAAAAATCAAGAAGCTCACTCAAGTGAGCTTTTTTCATCTATCCAGTAACTTTCTCTAACTCAAGTTCAAGTTCTTTCTTCCGCTTTTTTTGGTAATTCAATTCAGGGTCAGAGATGTCCTTTACATGTGCTTTATCATTATCGTTTACTGTCCGATGATTAACAGACCAAGCAGCCATTTCAATCATTATGGGCATTAAATCTATGCCAGCCTTAGTTAAGGTGTAAATATTTTTTTGTTTGTGGTTTGGGTCGTCGGTTTTAACGACAATACCAGACTCTTCTAATTTATTCAATCTATCGGCTAAAATATTAGTAGCAATCCCTTCTTCAGAGCTTAACAATTCTCTAAAATAGCGTTTACCAACAAACATTAAATCTCTTATTATCAATAAAGTCCATTTATCACCAAATACTTCAAGATATTGATTTACTGGACAATCAGATTTTAATTCTTTCATTATGTGATTTTATTTTAAAAGCAGTTGCAGAATAAAATTAGTTTTATATATTTGTAACTAATTGCAATATGCAACCAGTTGCAAATATACAAATAATGTACTAAAAAATAATAAATTATGAAAAATCAAAAGAAGATTATAATTAATACAGATCAGTCTGAACCTTATAAAGGTTTAAGCGATAATTGGGATAATACTTTAAATAAACTAAAAAAATATCTCAACACTAGTAAATCAAAAAATTAAAATCTATCTAAAAAATAAGAAAATGAACTATCAAAACAATCAATTAATAAAATCAAGTCAAGAAAAAGCATTTAATGCTGTATTGAGTCATATTCCGCTATGGTGGGGCAAAATAGACAATATTAATCTTCAAAAAGTCGGCGATCAATTCTCAATATTCTTTGAGGAAAACACAGTTTGGAAGTTTGAAATAACCAAAATAAGTCCTAATAAAGAGATTAGATGGAAATGTATTGAAGCATACCATATTATTACAGGTCTTGATGATATTGAAACCGAGTGGCTAAATACCGAGCTTATTTGGAAATTCTCTGAATCGGATACCAAAAATCAAATCCTTTTGTCTTTCGAACACAAAGGACTTTCACCTCAATTAAACTGCTATGAGGCTTGTAATAATGGCTGGAATTATTTTGTAGGAAGCTTGAAGTTATTACTCGAAACTGGCAAAGGAACTCCAAATATTGTTGAATAAAAATAATTTTAAAAAAAGCAACAAAATGAACACAAAATTAGACACCCTATTAAAGCCGTATGACTATCACGATATACTTTTATAATCGACAGAGAATCTGCTGTCATAGGGAAATTGGCCTTTTTAAGGAAAATATTGGGCTATCCAGCAATGAAATATAATATTATGAACAATCAATTATTAACAAACAAAACAGCACTAAAAAGGCTACCATCTCAATCTGAAACCTCCAATTTATTAGTTTTTGCAGCTTCAAATATGGCAAGTTACATGACAGGCACAATTTTTAATAATTCTGGAGGGCATATTTTAGAGTAATACATTAGAAGCCTATGTTTTTTATAACTTAGATTTAAATAATAGCATGGTGTGATATAATTTAGCTTACAAATTAATGACCCGTTTTTGTCTCCTTTCATAGAAGTTGAATCGTCTATTACAAAACGGGAAATGTAAAATGCGCCTTTTAATGAATTTTATTAAGTCTTAATAACAAAAAAACATCATAATCAAAACTATATCAGATAATGAATGCAATAAAAAAAACAGGTGATAAACTAAACTCATTTGCTATAAAGTGGGCAGAGTTTGTTGTGAAATACAAATGGGGAGTTCTTTTATTTTCCATTTTAATGGCGGTGGGGATTGCTTCCCAAGGTAAAATGGAGTTCGACGCCGATTATCATGTCTTTTTTAGTGAGGACAACCCTGAATTGCTTGCCTTTGATGGACTTCAGGAGAAATACACAAAAGATGATAGTGCCTTAATAGTACTTACCCCAAACAATGGTAGTGTATTTACAAAGGAAAATCTGTCCGCTATTGAGGAATTAACTGCTGAAGCATGGAAAACACCATTTTCTTCAAGGATTGATGCCATAACCAATTTTCAGCATACCAAAGCGGACAACGACGATTTATATGTAGAGGACCTTTCCTATGAAACCTCCAGTAAATCAGTTGCCGATATCCAAAGAATTAGGGAAATTGCTCTTAAAGAACCCTTATTGGTAAATAGGTTGGTTAATGAAGAAGGAACTGTTACGGCTATTAATGTCACGGTAAAATTCCCGAACAAAAGCTTGGATGAAAACCCGATGACGGTTACTTTTCTAAAGGATATTATTGCCAAGTTCAAAGAAAAACATCCCCAGTTCGATGTGCATCTTTCTGGAATTATCATGATGAATGATGCCTTCTTTACCTCTTCCCAAAAAGACTTGATGTTCACGCTTTTTATGTTGGCGGCCATTGTTCTTTTGATAATAGTGTTGACACGAAGTATCTACAGTACCGTTGTTACCTTTTTCATCATCTTGTTTTCGATAACTACGGCAATAGGCTTCATGGGTATAGCGGGTATCAAATTAGCTCCCTCTTCATCCACATTCCCTACAATTATCTTGACTTTGGCAGTTGCGGATAGCATACATATTCTTGTAACCTTTCTACATAATATCCGAAAGAAAGGCATGAATAAGAAGGATGCACTTGTAGAAAGTTTAAGGCTCAATTTTATGCCGGTTTTTATAACTAGCATAACAACAATGATAGGTTTTTTATCAATGAATTTTGGCGATGTGCCCCCATTTGCGGATTTAGGGAATATTGTGTCTGTTGGTGTATTTGCAGCATTCGTCTATTCGTTAACGTTTCTGCCAGCGTTTCTGGCAATCATGCCCATAAAAGTCAAGGAAATTACCGTTGTAAAAGAAAGAGGGATTGACAGGTGGTTGTCAAATTTAGGCAGGTTTGTTACGGAAAGACCAAAACAATTGACCCTTATTTCCTTGGCTATAATAGGTGGGTTTACTGCCTTATCATTTAAAAATGAATTTGATGACGAGTTTATCAAATACTTTGATGAAACGGTAGATTTTAGAACCAATAGTGAATATATAAGTCAGAATCTTACCGGAATATACAATGTAGAATATTCAATAGGTTCAGGTGAGAGCGGAGGAATGAATAATCCGCAATACCTCAAAAAGCTGGAGGAGTTTGAAGAATGGTTCAAAAAACAACCCGAAGTAGTTCATGTGAATGCTTTTACCGAAGTGGCCAGAAGGGTCAACAAATCGATGCACGGTGATGATTTGGCTTATTATAAGGTTCCCAATGATAGGCAAGAAGCTGCGCAATATCTCTTATTGTATGAAATGTCCTTGCCTTTCGGACTGGATTTGAACAACCAAATCAACGTTGACAAATCCGAAACAAGGGTCACGGTTACGACCCAAAACATGAAAAGCTCGAAACTTATCGAGTTGTCGGAACGTGGCGAGAATTGGTTAAAAGAAAACGCACCAGAGCATATGCATGCCTTGGGTACTAGCACTACATTAATGTTTTCAAGGTTGGGAATTCGACAAGCAAAAAGTATGCTTAAAGGGAATATAGTAGCACTCATTTTAATATCGTTGATTCTAATGATAGCCCTCAGGAATTTCAAAATAGGCCTTATCAGCATCATCCCGAACTTAGCCCCCGTATTTGTAGGCTTTGGTCTATGGGCTTTGTACAAAGGTCAAATAAACACAGGTATGGTAATCGTCTTTGGAATGACCTTGGGGATTATTGTGGACGACACGGTACATTTTGTTTCAAAATTTCTGAGGGCAAGGCGCGAGTTGGGTTATGATTCAAAACAAGCTGTTATCTATGCCTTTCAGACCGTTGGAAAAGCATTAGTTATAACTACCATAGTTTTATTGGCGGGGTTTATCATCCTGTCCCAATCCACCTTTGCCCTTAATAGCTATATGGCGCGTATTACTACCATGATTATTCTAGGAGCCATAATAATTGATTTTATTTTGCTGCCTTCCCTATTGATTTTGGTCAGTAAGGACGATAAAAAGATAAAAGCAAAAAATTAAGAAGTATAATCTAAAATTTAAATAAAATGAAAAGAGCGGTAATACTATTTACATTAATGGCCTTTAACTTTTCGGTCATCTCGCAAACACCCGAGCAAAAAGGTTTGGAAATAGCTAAGGCCGCAGATTTGGCAGACCAAGGTTTTGGTAGTTCTACTGTGAATCTAAAAATGATTCTCAAAAATAAGAATGGTCAAACAAGCGAACGGGAAATAACCAATAAAACGCTTGAACTGATAGAGGATGGGGATAAGTCACTCGTTGCTTTTCAGACACCTAAAGATGTGAAAGGTACGGCGACGCTTACTTTTACCCACAAAGTAGGTAGTGATGACCAATGGCTGTATCTACCTTCCATAAAAAGGGTAAAGCGGATTTCTTCCAGTAATAAGTCTGGACCTTTTATGGGAAGCGAATTCGCTTTTGAAGACCTTTCGTCCAATGAGGTGGAGAAATATACCTATAAATTCATCGAAGATAATGACGGATTGCTTTTAGTCGAGCAGAATCCTTTGAACCCAAAGTCTGGATACTCAAAAAGATTGGTATGGTACAATGGGTCTAAAGGTTATCGAATTGAAAAAATCGAGTTCTATGACCGGAAAGATGCCTTATTGAAAACCTTGGTTTATAGTGATTACAAACAATATAAAAACAAATTCTGGAGGGCTGGTGAAATGGTCATGAGCAATCATTTGAGCAATAAGGAAACTACGCTTCTTTTTTCTGGTTACAATTTTGGATTAGAGCTTTCAGACGAAGATTTCACTGAAAATGCGCTTATAAGGGTTGGTGGTTAGTTGGTTTTAGTTAGTACTTAGATTAATAGCAACTCTAAAATTGGGAACCCATCTTTTTGGGTTCTCAATTTTACTTTAATTCTTTAAAATAAATGATTAATAATAAATATAGCATTGTTGTAATACTATGCTTTTTTTTGGCATGGGAAGGATTATCTCAAGAGGACAAACAAGTGGTTCAAGATTTTCAAGTCGAACTTGAAGCCGAATACCGATATTTTGCAGAAACTCCATCTTTTGATAGTCAAAAAGACCATTTTCCTTCATTTGCTATACGACCTGAATATTCAGCAACATGGAACAATGGCTATGAGGCGCTAAACTTTCAAGGTTTCTTTAGATTGGATGTTGATGAAGAACGCACCCACTGGGATATAAGGGAGCTATACTATCAAAAGACAAAGAATAATTGGGATTTAAGTATAGGGTTTAAGAAAATATATTGGGGTGTAACCGAAAGTAATCATTTGGTCGATGTTATCAATCAAACGGATGCAGTAGAAAGTTTTGATGGAGAGAAAAAGTTAGGACAGCCTATGGTCCAGTTTTCTCTAAACACAAAAAATATTGGCTCTTTCGATTTCTTTTACCTGCCCTATCACAGAAAAAGAGTTTTCCCAGATAAAAAATCCAGATTACGGTTTCCTATGGTCATTGATAAAAAAGATTTAGGCTATGAAAGCGGTGCGGAGGAATGGCATCAGGATTTTGCCATTCGCTGGAAACACTATTTCGGAATTTTTGATATTGGATTATCCCATTTTTATGGAACCGGAAGAGAACCACTTTTTACATTCCTTGAATCGGGCAATATAAATGCCTTCTATCCAATAATTAATCAAACTGGGTTGGAGCTTCAAATTACCCATGATGCCTTTTTATGGAAACTGGAATCTATTTATAGAAAGGCTAATACACAGGATTTTTTGGCCGTTACAGCTGGTCTTGAATACACTTTTGGGAACATCAAAAGTTCAGGAATTGATTTGGGTATACTTGGAGAATACCTCTATGATGAAAGAGACGAATTAGCATTGAGCGGTCTCCAGAACGATGTGTTCTTAGGCAGCAGGATAGCTTTTAATGATGTGCAAAGCACACAGATTCTTGTGGGAGGAATTTTTGATTTGGGAAAAAGTAGTAGAATATTCAGTTTGGAAGCTTCGAGAAGGCTAAGCGAAAGTTGGAAAATGGAAGTTGAGGGAAGGTTTTTCAATTCAATTGATAATAGGGAACTTATTCTCCTAAACTTTCAGAATGATAGTTTTCTCCGTCTTACGCTTTTTAAATATTTTTAAATGAAATGACATGAGTTACTTTAAAAATGATTTCTTCACATTTTTTGAAGAATTAGAGAAAAACAATAACAAGGAATGGTTTCATGCTAACAAATCAAGGTACAATCAATTTGTAAAAATACCTTTCGAGAATTTTACTTCCGAATTTATTTTTGAAATTCAAAATCGTGATGCAACACTCAAGATAGAGGCAAAAGAGTGTATTTTAAGAATTAACAAAGACATTCGGTTTTCTAAAGATAAGTCACCGTACAACCTCCACGTCACGGCATTTATTTCTAATGGTGGTAGAAAAGACAAAACCATTCCAGGACTATACATTCGTCTTTCTAGAGAGATGACAGGTATTATGGGTGGATGCTACAACCCTAATAAAGAGCAATTGCACAATCTGAGAAATGCTATTTTTAGGAATAAAGTTGAGTTTAACAACATTATTAAAAATTCAACTTTCACCAATAAATTTGGAGAGCTTAAGGGTGAGGAAATGAAAAGAGTTCCTAAAGAATGGGTGCCAAAAGTAGAAGAAGTTCCACTACTAATTAAAAAACAGTTTTATGTAGCATCAGAGTTAAACCCTCAAAGAATGTTACAAGATAATTTTATGGACAGTGTACTTGAACATTGGGAAGCTCTTAACCCATTCAACGCTTTTTTATTAAAGAATTTAAACTAAAGGACTATGGCGTATTCAGATTTTTTAATTGACCGTGTAGAAAGAGTTTTTAAGCAAAAAAAAATAAATGCAGAAGGCAAAAAGTTTATGGGTGGCTATTGTTTCTTTTTAGATGACAAAATGTGTATTGGTTTAGATGTCGATAAAAAAACAGGAAAAGATCGGCTTATGGCAAGAATTGGCGAAAATGTAATTGAGGAAGCCCTAAAACGAAAAGGGTGTATGCCAATGGATATTACTGGCCGACCCATGAAAGGATTTGTGTTCGTTGCTCCTGAAGGTTTCGATCTAGATAGAGATTTAGAGTATTGGATACAATTAGCAATTAATTTTAATCCGTTGGCTAAAAGTAGTAAGCGTAAAAAGTAAAGCTAAATAATAATTGAAAGAAATTGAAGAAATATTTAAGCATTTTGATAGTAATATCGAAGATTTAGAAACTAATGTTGAAGATGTTCTGCTAAAAGCCGAAAAAGGCATAAAAATTACAAAGGATACACTTCTAGCAATGAGAAGTCTTGTCCTAGAGAAAAACTTCAAAACAAAGGAAGTAGAAATACATTTTTTCAAAAACTCAAAGCCCCAAATTTACAGTAAGCTCATTTACTATGTAAAGCTTTTCAATATTGAAAGTAAAAGGCCAAGAGGTAGTAAAAAATCACAGGCCAAATACCTAAACAATCATATCGATAGGCTTCAGACATTTTTTAATGACAATTTAGAGTTTTATCACTATTTTAGAAGAGGAGCCACCACCTTTGATAAGCAGTATTTTTTAAGAGGACAAGCAGATATTAGATTACATTCTGATGCTTTCCACTTTTTCACTGATGAGCAATTTTCTACAAGTCATGATAGCACGGTAGTATGTGTCTTGAAGTGTGTTTTTGAAAATTCCTGAAAACGTTTGGCGGTTTTCCTCTTGAACCTGATGGTGATGAATGAATCCATTTTTTTCGCTTTTTTGAAGATTTGACGTAAATCCATCCCTGTTTACAGGCTGTTTGGCGGCATTTGACGCAAATTGATAAAATTCGAAAAAGAATAAAATTATAATTAATTGAAAATCAATTATTTATAAACTAAAAGGATAATGTAACGCGGCTCTGCCCGTTACCCTCTTGCTATTCCTTTTCGTTCGCCACAGGCGAACAAAAATTTCATACAATCTGGCTAAAAAGCCAATTGCCTTGTAGGAATTCGAGAATTCCTACATGTAAATTATAGATGGATACAGCTATCAGCGAAAGTTAAAAATGGGATAACTATATGAATTTATGTGTGCTGAATTTCAGCGAAATAAAGATACGCTTTTTTCTCGACTTGAAATTAATTGCATATAAAAACACCTCCAAAAATTTAGAGGTGCTTGACTATAAAGTTTAGAAAATTAAATGTTGAATACGTATTTATAGGAATATAAATTTCGTAATGCTTCTTCCTCTATCATCGTTTCAAAACAGGTATAATTTTCCCTTACGTATTTGCGAATATCATCGCCAAATTTTCGTTCCACATCCTTCTTGGAATTTTCTAAAAGACGGTTTTGAGCCTCTTCGCTCAAGTCTGTAAAATTGAGATATACCATAGCTTTAGATTTTAGTATTCGCTTGGTAACATCAGCGTATCATTTACAAAAAACAACCGCAATTCATCGAGCGGAAAATCGGTTGCACGATAGTTCTTTTTGATTCATATTAAACATTATTTAAAAGTACTTGGTAGTAAAGGGGATGCTTCTCTCTGTAGTAAGCTAAATGACTCTCTGCACTTTCAATAGTGTAATTTTCACTACTTAATTGATAATGTTCTTCTGCTTCTTGCAATGAAATGCTGGGTTTTACAGTTAATTGTTTCATAATATTATATTTATTAGTTAAACAATATTTGAGCAATACCTAAACTGAAGCTAAAATCACAGCTCAAAAGGAAACGGAATAAATAAGCGTTGGTGCAGTGCGTTGGCTTTATGCCGTAGTCTTTTGATGGAAGTATTTTACGAGTTTAAATGCGGTTATATTGTATGATAATAAACTCCCCCTTACGAAGAAGTAAGGCTATGATTTACCCGAAATTTATTATTCTGATAGTAAATTCATAAGGATTAAAACCAAATATAGTCATTTGATATCAATACAAATGTTGCCCTGAAATTAGCAAAATGTTGTACCTATGTGGGTCGATTAAGGAACGACTTCCCAATTCTACTTTTACTCTTGGAAGTACATACTCTTTATATTCTGTCACATAAGGATATTCCACTAAAATTGATACTGGATCTTGATCTCCATCTCCCAAATTTTCAAAACCAAAAGTAACGTCTTCAAAACCATATTTTTTAAATGCTTCTTGTAATGCTTTGTAAAAGGTTGTAGTAACATATTCAAAAGACTTCGCTCTTAATTTCCTTACTTGTGTTTTACTAATAAGCCCTGAGTCGAAGCCTAGATATTCTCTGCTTAGTGCTAAATCAATATCTTCTGAAAATCTTTCGATTAAGTCCCATGCTTTGCTTAATGATGTACCACCTTTAAAGAGCAAGTGGTCTTTCACATCCATTTGAAAAATGATGTTCAATGTTTGTACTACCCACCAATCTTTTTCAACAGCAAAATCTGGAATTCCTTTTTGACTTCCAATAGCCTCAAATATTTCTTTTTTTTGACTGGGTTTTAACTTGTAAAAATCTATTACTCCCATTATAGTGCTTTTGCCATGATTTCTGCAATCCATTGTGGTGCCAATGCTATATCATGTTTTAAATCTTTAATATCCTCTTTTTTCAATAAACTTATGATTTTTTCTTCTTCCTGTAAAGTTAGTTTGTCTTTTCCAATATCGCGAAGAGCTTGTACAACAAGTCTTCCCACTTCACTCTTTAACGCTAGATTTTTTGGAGTTGTTCTTCTAAATTGTATGGTTCTATTACCTACCTTGATTGTTCTCGCCTTACCATCTGTATAATAAACTAACTTTAATGGTATTTGGGTTGACATACCCAGAGCATATTGCGCATAACTACCCGAAGGTAATAATTTAGCCTTATCTCTTTTAGCAATCGCTAAAGCAACTTCTTCTGCAGAAGGTAATATTTCCTGATTTAGCAATTCACTTACTTTTGGTTTGGCATATATACCATGAGAGACCCTAGACAGTACTTTCCTTTTTTCTAACCTATGCAGGGTTGTATGTATAGCACTTTGACTACCTATATCGCCAAAATCATCAGCAAAAAAAATAGTTCCTTCTTTTGCCTTGCTTATCCTGTTTTCAATTTGATCATCTATGCTCATAATTGTAATTGAACGGTAAATATAAAAAAAATGTAAGATATAGAGTAACTATTTCTTGCATGTTTTTTACGAATATCTTACAAATCATATAAAAATAGCTCAACTTATTCCGAATTAATTGCATATGATTTACTTATATAGCTAAGATAAACACAATATGAAAAATTAAACTACAAATACGTTTTTGAATTAAAAAAATGTATATCAAAAGGAGAAAAATTAAAACAAGTTTCAAATACCATCAATTGGTTACAAAAGAAATTATGACCTAAAAAACAGCAAAATGTTGTACCTGTGTTATTTGAAAGGAGAAAAAATAAGGTTTTTAAACAAAAAAAAGTCGAAGATTTCTCTTCGGCTTTTGTACGGGTGGGGAGACTCGAACTCCCACACCGTAAGGCATTAGATCCTAAGCCTAACGTGTCTACCAATTCCACCACACCCGCTTTAACAATATTTTAACGTTTTTTATTTCACTCCAATATCAATTTTAGTTTTTCCATGTCCTGACTTACCTTTTTTTCCACTACTCTAGCGTAGATTTGGGTTGTTGCCAGCTTTGTATGACCCAAAAGTTTTGAAACGGTTTCTATTGGCACACCATTACTTAAAGTTACAGTTGTGGCAAAGGTGTGACGCGCCATATGAAAAGTAAGGTTCTTCTTGATACCGCAAAGGTCTGCTATTTCCTTTAGGTAGCTATTCAATTTTTGATTGGACAATTTAGGTAGAAGATTATCATTATTAGAAGTTCTAAAATCATTTTTATACTTATCGATTAAGATACTAGCCTTAGGAAGTAAAGGTATTTTAAAAGGTGTTCCTGTCTTTGTCCTCTTCGCCGATATCCAAGAAAGACCATCTATTCCCTTTACTATATTCACGGCTGTCAATCGAACGATATCACTATAAGAAATACCTGTATAGCAACTAAAAACAAATAAATCCTTAACAACTACCAGACGTTCAATCTTGGAGGATAAATTCTCAATATTTTGTAATTCCTCGCCAATAAGAAATTCTCGTTCTTTCTTTTCAATCTTTATTTTAAAATTGACAAATGGATCTCTATCAATCCATTCCATCTGATAGGCAAGAGTAACCATTCTACGTAATCGTTTAATATGTTTCATAGCCGTATTATTCCCAATTTTAGATTGGCCACTCTTTGGAATATAGGAGCGCAGAAAATCTTCAAAACTTATTACAAAACTATAATCAAGTTCAGAGAGAAGAATATCAGTAACTTTATATTCCTTTAAAATATACTCTACCATATACCTTTGACTGGTCTTATATTGACCCATAGTATTTTTATGCAACTTGTGCTGCATCTTTTCATTATGATAGTCAATAAGATTTTGAAAAGAAAAACGCGTTCTGTCCTCGCCTAAAAATTTAGCTTTGACCATTTGAGAAGTAAAAGGCATTTCTTGCCTTTTGAAATCTTCGTAAATCCGATATACCTTTGATTGTACTTCGTTCAAATAGAGGTTTAAAATACGGGAATCTTTACCAGTTCCCTTTGCTCTCTGTAGTTTTTCGTCCCAAGTGTCAACATTGATTTTCTTTTTGAGACTGATGTTGACACGTTGACCGTTTAGGGTAACCCTAATATAAATATTCGCTTTGTTGTTTACGGCACGTTTGCCGTATATCCAAAATAGGATAGAAAATGTTGAAGAAGTTCGCATACTTGTCGTCTTTAATGGTTAAACATTAGTTAGACGAAAGTCAAATCAACTAGCCTGAGCTATCAAGATACATCATTCTGTCAACATAAATAATGAAAAATAAAAGATGTTGACGATTTGTGACCTTTTAGAATCAAATAGAACCAAATTCTATGATTGCCCTAAAAAGATAAAACCTTGTAAATCATATGATTTACAAGGTTTTGAGGGTTTTTGTTAACCCTTTTAGCGGTCTGGACGGGACTCGAACCCGCGACCTTCGCCGTGACAGGGCGACATTCTAACCAACTGAACTACCAGACCGTTGCATTATTGCGGTTGCAAATATACATGCCTTTTTTTATATCTCAAACCTTTTTTGTGTTTTTTTAATAAGATTTGATTAGCACTCTATTTCTTCATTGAAATTACTATTAAAACAAGTTCCTCCCCTCTGGGGAGGTTAGGAGGGGATCAAATAAATTTTTGACGTTCTACCATATAGGTGGTGAGGATCTTATTGAAACCGCCATTAATATCTGCCTCAACATATTTAATCTTATACTGCGCACATTTTAAGCGTAATACATGAAAATAGCTTCTTACAGCTTTTTGATAATTGTCCTTTATGCCATCAGCGTATAAATTAATATGCTCCCCAGTCTCCACATCAATAAACCGCTTTGGCTTATTATCAAAATCAAAATGGAGTTCTTTCAATTTATCAAACACATGAAACAGGACCACTTCATGCTTATTATATTTTAAATGTCTTAGGGCTTCAAAAAGCTTAGCGTCGTCCTCAGACGTTTGAAACATATCCGTAAAAAGAAATATCAAGGACCGTCTATGAGTTTTCTCAGCAATTTGATGTAAGTATCTGTACGTCTCCGTTTGCTTATTCACAGGTTTGGAAATTACAGATTCACTAAGATGATTTATCAACATTTGATGATGCCGCTCACTCCCCTTTTCTGGCGCATAATAATCATAAGCATCACTATAGATACTTAACCCTACAGCATCGCGCTGCTTCTTTAAAATGTGCATTAAAGACGCAGCAGCTAAAACCGAAAAGCCAATTTTGTTGAGATGGGTTAACGAGAAGTCCTGCACATCGGGAAAATGCATCGAGCTGCTATTATCTAATATAATATGACAGCGCAAATTGGTTTCGTCATCATAACGCTTGGTATACAGCTTATCTGTTTTTGCGTATAATTTCCAATCAATATGGCGCGTGCTCTCACCTTGATTGTAAATCTTATGCTCTGCAAATTCTGCTGAAAAACCATGAAACGGACTTTTATGCATGCCAGAAATAAAACCTTCAACCACTTGTTTAGCAAGTAATTCTAAGTTTTTAAACCCGCCAACTTTATTCAGTTCATGTTGTAAATCCATAATAAGCCCCACCTAGCCTCACCTTTGGGGAGGCAAACTCATGAGGTAAATCTATATTTTAAAAATTTAAAAAAATCATATATTAAAAAAGGACACGCCCTCAAAGGAAAAAGTAAATTCCCCCTTCGGGGGCTAGGGGGATTAGATTACCTTATCAACAATACCATATTCAACAGATTCATCAGCCCCCATCCAATGGTCTCTATTAAAATCTTTCAAAATTTTCTTGATGTCCTGCCCGCAGTTATCCGCTAAAATCTGGGCACTTAACTCTTTGGTTTTTAAAATTTCCTGCGCTGTAATCTCTATATCACTGGCTGGTCCGCGAGCACCACCACTTGGCTGATGTATCATCACACGCGCATGCGGTTGTATAAAACGCTTCCCCTTTTTTCCTGCCGATAAAATAATAGATCCCATCGATGCTGCAAAACCGGTGCATATGGTAGACACATCGCTTTTAAGTGACTTAATACAATCATATATTGCAAATCCAGAAGTTACAAAACCACCTGGGCTGTTAATGTACAAATGGATCTCTTTTGTCTCCAAGGCATCTAAATACATCAAACGGGATATTACGTGTTTTGCAGAGCTATCATCTACCTGTCCCCACAAAAATACTTTACGCGCTTCAATTAATTTGCTATCTATAGCGTTCTGAACTTTATTATTTTTACTCATATCGATTTTAATTTGTGTCTAAAATAAAAAAAGGTTTACCATAATGGCAAACCTTTTTAGCTTTCTTTTATTTATATATTATAAAAGCGCATCAATCGCTTCGGTATAGGCATTTTTTGGAGCGACTCCTACTTGACGACCTACGACTTCTCCATTCTGAAAAACTAAAACCGTCGGGATATTACGCACCCCGTATTTAGCAGCAAATTCTTGATTTGCATCTACATCTACTTTTCCAACAATGGCTTTACCGTCGTACTCCCCACTAATCTCTTCAATAATTGGTCCAACCATTCTACATGGCCCACACCACGCCGCCCAAAAATCAACAAGTACGGGTTTATCGCTTTTTAATACCGTTTCTTCAAACGTTGCATCTGTTATTTCTAATGCCATAATTTATGTTTTTAATGTTTAAATTAATTTTTAATACACAAAATTAGTCAAATTTTCCTCGAAAGCTTACAAGGTAACAATTTGTTTTATTTATATCCATATTGTTTAGCACTATCATAATTTTTTGGGCGCATAAAACAGGCTATCCGCTATATCTTTTTATGAAGCAGTCCCGAACTTGTTTCGGGATCTCAACAATATAAACCACGGCATAATAAATCAAATAACGTATTGTAAACGCTTCACAAAAAGGATGCCGCTACTATCCTTTGCGCAAAGTCTAACAACTATTTAGCCTAGGGTTTTGAATTTAACTTTTGCGCTTTCAAACAAGTGAATTATAATGATTTAATTTTTAAGCAACTAAAAAGTTGCATAATTTAAATAGTTATATTAATTTAGCAACCACAAAGTTGCATATTAATTAAAAAAATCGAATCATTATGAAAGATGTTATTAAAAAAGAAGTCGTATTTAACCACTCCATAGACAAAGTATGGAGCGCTATATCAAGAGCCGAGGAAATCTCGACATGGTTTATTAAAGCCGATTTTAAAGCAGAGAAAGGTTATAATTACACCTTTACGGCTAGCGAAGAAAAGGGATGTTTGACTATCACAGGAGAAGTCAAACAATCCAATCCCTATGTCTTAATTTATACTTGGATCGTTGAAAACACCAACGTAGAAACCACTGTAAAATGGGATTTAGAATCGACCAAATCGGGCACGAAATTATTTTTAGAGCACTCTGGCATATCCAATTACGAAGGTGACACGGCCATAGCCATGTTTGAAAGTTTCAATGGTGGCTGGGACGGATGCATCAACCAATTAACAGACTATTTAAAAGAAACCGTTAATGCAGGATAAGATTACCAAACTATTTAAGGCCATTGCAGACCCAACAAGGCGTGACATATTTCACGCCTTGGTAATTGCGACCTCAGCATTATCGATCACCCAAATATCGAGCCAGTTCGATATTACCAGACAAGGTGTTACCAAACATATTAAAACGCTTGAAGACGCTGGATTGGTAAATATCAATGCGAAAGGACGTGAGCGTTTTTGCAATGCCAATCCAAAACAACTTCAAGAAGTTAATAAATGGTTGCAATTCTATGAGCAGTTCTGGGATGGATCACTTCAGAATTTAGGGGATTACTTGGATAATAAAGTTTAATGCAATATGTCATTATAATGACAATAATATAGCAAACACACCGTCATTGCGAGGGCAAAGGAGGTGGCAATCTCCTTAAATGAAACTAAAACAATGATGTAGGTTAGCAACAAACAGGTTCTCACGCTTTTTTCAATAAAAAAAACTCAGAATGACGGAATATAATAAATACAACGTCATTGCGAGGACGAAGGACGTGGCAATCTCTTTAAATGAAACTAAAACATAGTTTTCCTAAATACATATTCTTATAGCCCTCCCATAAAAGTGGCTCAGAATGATAGGAACTAATAATCAATTCAACTTAAACCTAACATCCTGTGCTTCCAATTCACTAATAAGTTCTTGAGAAACTTTCACCTTTTGTTTTCTACTGGGCATGGTTAGTTTAATTTTTTCTGTAGTATCATACACTAAAAAATTCAGTAGTTGATTTCCAGGGTGCATATTTATCAATTCCTTTAGCGCAATAATTTTTTGTTCGCTCAAATCTTTAACATTCACCTGTATTGACAATTTCTTCGCATAATTTTCCATCACGTCATGGAGCAACTGAAAATTGTTGAATTGTAATCTGGGGTCGCTTTTCTTACCTGTATCTTTATTCACCCAACCTTCACGAATAAATGATTTAACAAACACAAAATTATTCTTCATTAAAAAGTGTCTAAACTTCAAATAGTCTTCTCCAAATATCCTGAACTCAAAACTATCGGTATAATCTTCAATAGTAAATAAGGCCCAACCTTTTCCTTGCTTGCTCACCCGGTGTTGCACATCGGTAACCACACCGCCAAAAACAAGCTCTCTATTTACATAAGGCTCTAGATTAGCAAACATGCCCACGGTGCCGTTGCAAAAGGTTTTCATTTCCGTTTTAAAATCATCCAACGGATGTCCAGAAATATAAACCCCAACCACTTCGCGTTCCTTACTTAACTTTTCCATAGTGCCCCACTCTTCACAAGGTGGCACTTGGGGTTCGGCAATCTGCACATCGCTAGCATCTCCAAACAAACTGACTTGAGCCGAATTTTCATTTTCCTGATGTTTATGCGCATACTTGATGGCTTTTTCTAAAAAGGTGATCCCATCACCATCATCATGAAAATATTGTGCTCTGTGGGTAGAGCCTAATCCATCAAAACCACCAGCTAAAGCCAAATTTTCGAAGGCTTTTTTATTTGCCGCACGTAAATCTATGCGTTTTGCAAAATCAAAAATAGATTTATAATGACCATCCTCTTTTCTGTTTTTAACAATGGTCATTACCGCTCCGTGACCCACACCTTTAATGGCGCCCATACCAAAGCGGACTGCGTAATCTTTATTTACCGAAAATTTATAAAATGACTCGTTCACATCGGGACCCAGAACATCCAATTTCATGCGTTTACATTCTTCCATGAAAAAAGTCACCTGTTTGATATCGTTCATGTTATTAGATAAAACCGCCGCCATATATTCTGCTGGATAATGTGCTTTTAAATAGGCTGTTTGATAGGCTATCCAAGCATAACAAGTAGAGTGCGATTTGTTAAATGCATAACTCGCGAAGGCTTCCCAATCTTTCCAAACTTTTTCCAGAACTTTGGCATCATGTCCATTGGCACTGGCTTGCTCTACAAATTTGGGTTTCATTTTATCAAGTACCGCAATTTGTTTTTTACCCATCGCCTTACGCAATACATCGGCTTCACCCTTGGTGAATCCAGCTAGTTTTTGTGACAACAGCATCACCTGCTCTTGATAGACTGTAATACCATAGGTTTCTTTTAAGTACTCTTCCATCGCTGGCAAATCGTACTCAATAGCCTCATCGCCATGTTTTCTGCGAACGAAACTCGGAATATACTCCATCGGTCCTGGTCGATACAGCGCGTTCATGGCTATTAAATCTTCAAACACCGTTGGTTTTAAATCTTTAAGGTGCTTTTGCATTCCGGGAGATTCATACTGAAATACACCAACCGTTTCTCCCCGCTGAAAAAGCTCATACGTCTTGTCATCATCTAAAGGAAACGAATCCGGATCCAATAAAATATCATGTTTGGCTTTAACGATTTTAACCGTATCCTTGATTAAGGTCAGTGTTTTTAATCCTAAAAAATCCATTTTAAGCAAACCTGCATCTTCCACAACCGAGTTATCAAACTGGGTGACATACAGATCGGAATCCTTCGCGGTTGCCACAGGTACAAATTTGGTAATATCATCTGGCGTGATAATGACTCCACAGGCATGGATTCCTGTATTTCGCACGGAGCCTTCCAATGTTCTGGCGAGATTTACAGTTTCAGCCTGTAAATCATCGCCGTCTGCAATATTTAAGAGCTCATTGACCTTTTCTAAATCTTCAGCTCTAAATTTACTGCCTAATTCTTTTTCAGAAAGACCAAAAATCTTTCCGAGTTTTGACATGGTTGGAATGAGTTTCGCAATTCTATCGGCATCAAATAATGGTAAATCCAATACCCGTGCAGTATCGCGAATAGACGACTTCGCCGCCATAGTGCCATAGGTGATAATTTGCGCCACCTGGTTACTTCCGTATTTATTGATTACATAATCCATGACACGGCTTCTGCCTTCATCATCAAAATCAATATCAATATCTGGCATACTAATCCGATCCGGATTTAAGAACCGCTCAAAAAGCAAATCGTATTTAAGAGGGTCTATATTTGTAATCCAAAGACAATAAGCGACCACAGACCCTGCTGCCGAACCACGACCTGGGCCCACGGACACATCCATATTTCTGGCTTCACGGATAAAATCCTCTACAATCAAAAAATACCCAGGATAGCCTGTGTTTTCAATAACACTTAACTCAAAATCCAGTCGTTCTTTAATGGCTTCTGTTAATTCCGGATATCTCTTTTTTGCACCTTCATATGTAAGATGTCTTAAATAGGCATTTTCCCCACGTTTACCACCATCAGCTGCATCAGCGTCATCCTTAAATTTTTCCGGAATATCAAAAGCAGGCAATAAGACTTCACGTGCTAACTCATAGGCTTCAACCTTATCGACCACTTCCTGTATATTACTGATGGCCTCAGGAACGTCCTTAAACAAGGTTTTCATTTCATCAGAAGACTTGAAATAATAGTCTTGATTTGGTAATCCATAGCGATAGCCACGCCCTCTTCCTATGGGAGTCGCTTGCTTTTCACCATCTTTAACACATAATAAAATATCATGTGCATTGGCATCTTCCTTATTACAATAATACGTGTTGTTTGAAGCGACCAATTTTATGTCATGCTTTTTTGAAAACTCGATGAGCACAGGATTAACACGGTTTTCATCTTCTTGGTTATGGCGCATCAACTCAATATATAAATCGTCACCAAATTGTTCTTTCCACCATAATAACGCCTCTTCCGCTTGGTTCTCGCCTACATTTAGAATCTTACTCGGCACTTCACCATATAAATTTCCTGTAAGGACAATTAGGTCTTCCTTGTATTGTTCAACTAACTTTTTATCGATTCGCGGTAAATAGTAAAACCCATTAACGAAGGCATGGGACGACAATTTTGCGAGGTTGTGATAGCCATTTTTGTTTTTCGCCAAAAATACCACTTGATACCCGTTGTCTTTTCTAGTTTTGTCTAGATGATTTTCGCATACAAAGAACTCACACCCTAGAATGGGTTTAATGACTTTAGCCGTAGGTGTATCTCCTTTTTCAACAGCCGCTTCATTTTTTGCTGTTACCACCCTATTATGAGCGCCAACTGCTCTCACAAAATGGAAAGCCCCCATCATATTAGCATGATCTGTTAAGGCAACCGCAGGCATTTGATACTCTGCCGCAGAGGCCACTAAATCGGTAACACTGATAGTAGATTGTAATACCGAAAACTGTGAATGGTTATGCAAATGCGCAAATTCGACAGCTTTTAATTCCGATATGTTTTGCTTTATCTCTTGTGATGAAACATTAGATGTTTGATATTTTTTAATGCGCTCAAGAATTTTTGCGCTTTCCTTTTTTAGATTGATATGTTTTAAACCAATGAGTTGAATCTCATTAGGGTTTTCCTTTTTAAACTTTTCAAAATAATCAGGTTGAACATCTAGCTGTTCCTTCGTGTATTCTTCCAGTCGCAGGAGTTCGAAAAAGCAACGCGTGGTGGCCTCCACATCGGCAGTGGCGTTGTGGGCTTCTGCAAAGGGTTGATTAAATAAAAATTCGTGAAGTTCGGTAAGCGTTGGTAATTTGAACTTTCCATATCGCCCTCCAGGAATCTGGCATAAACTAGCCGTATGCTCGGTACAGGTATCCAAAACTGGCAATTCCTGTAATAAATTTGCAACAGCACCTCTAACAAACTCCGCCCCCATAATGTTTAAATCAAACTTGACGTTTTGACCGACAACAAATTGGGTTTTACTTAAAGCTTCGTTGAATTTTTCTAATACCTCAGCTAACGGAATACCTTGTTCTTGTGCTAATTCGGTAGAAATACCATGGATTTTCTCAGCATCATAAGGAATATTAAACCCGTCAGGTTGCACCAAATAATCCTGATGTTCCATACAGTTACCCATACCATCATGCAATTGCCATGCTATTTGAATGCATCTTGGCCAATTGTCTGTATCTGTAATTGGGGCATCCCAACGTTTTGGTAATCCTGTGGTTTCGGTGTCGAAAATTAAGTACATTTTTTATGTTTAGGCGTTGATTTGTTTAGGTGTTTAGAACAATAACGAGCCTATAAAAATACATAGAAATGATAGGTTTTTAAAGTGAAGTTATAAAGAGTTTTAAACAAAAAAATAAAGAACAAAATACTGAACGAAAATAAAATCCTTTTTTATGACAAAAATCATATTTTGTGTAACAAATGTCACATACTTTTATTCAACATTTTAAAATTTTTTATAACTAAAACCTCCATTATATGAAACCTCCCAACAAAATAAGTTACTTAATCATTCTAATATCAAGTTTAATGATTCTTGGATGTACCCATGACACAGAATATATTCCTGGACCAGCAGGAGCTGATGGCATAGATGGCATTGATGGTCATGACGGGGTAGATGGAGTAGATGGCTCTGCTGCGGTTTGTATAGACTGTCACTCTGCTTCTCACCGAGGTCCTATTAATGATTCATATATATTATCTGCACACGGCAGTGGAAGTTCTTGGGCAAGAGGCACCAGTGCCACTTGCGCACAATGCCATAACAACCAAGGCTACGTCGATTATTTATCAGGGCTTTTTGTTAACGAAAACGGCATTCAATCGGCACATCCAGATGGTTATGCGGTCTCCAACCCGATTTCTTGTACAGGGTGTCATAGTGATCACCGGTCATTCGATTTTGTAAATGATGGTAATGACTATGCTCTAAGAAATATAGCTCCTGTAAGTTTGGTTCTAGACCCTAATATGGTCATTGACTTTAAAAACGATTCTAATCCATTAGGCACGAGTAATGCCTGTATAACCTGTCATCAACCAAGACCAAGTTATCCTATTCCCGCAGGAACAGAAGACTATGAGATTACCAGTAGTCGATTCGGGCCACATCATGGTCCGCAATCAACCATGTTAGAAGGTGTCATGGGCGCCATTATTACTGGCTCAACAGGTTATCCTGGTGTAGGGGCTGCGACTCATAGATCTGGGGCATCCTGCATTTCTTGCCATATGGGGGAAACTACGGATGGTACAGACGGTGACCATACTTGGAAGCCAACTTTAAACACCTGTGTTAGCTGTCACACAAGTATGACTAGCATCCCAGATGGCATTGCCGGTTTAGAGGAGGATATGGCAACGCTCAAGGCATTATTATTAGCTCTTGACCCAAGTCCCTTACTTGAAACAGACAGTACCGTACCAGGCACCTATCCAGCCAATATAGCTAAAGCAACCTGGAACTACAAAACTGTATTGGAAGATCATAGTAACGGTATTCATAACCCTGAATATACTAGAGCATTGATTAAAAACTCAATTGAAGCCTTACAATAAAGGCCTTAACGCACTCATAAAAAGGTTTAACCGTTCCTTAATTTAAGCGTTTAGAATTGCTAAACCTTTTTATAATTTTAGTTACTCTCATTTACGAAAAGAAATGAGGTGTTTAAAAACACATCTCCATTTGATATACCTCTGTAGAATTTATAAACAGCTAAAAACAGAAAAACAGCACTTTAAAAAACACTGTGGATTTAACACCATAGTTTTTAAAGAAATAACAATCACGATAAATATGTTAAATACTTATAATTAATTGTGAACTCTTTGTTTTTATTAAAACAAATACAGCATTAATGTCAATTCATTACAGATCTATAAATTTTAAACACTTTACCCTAATTCTCTCTGGCTTTATGATATAAGTCATAATTACTGTAACAAATGTTACATATTTTTATAACGTATTTCAAAAGTGAACTTATAAAAACTTAAATATATAATTATGAAAACACCAAAATTAGTTTCTGCGCTATTTATTATGGCAATATTTTTTGCAGGCTGTACCCACGACGATTATGTTCCAATCACTGGACCAGATGATGGAGGTATTGGTGAAAGCCCAGACGAATTACTAGTAAAAAAATTCTCTACAGCTCCAACTTTCGATGGAGATATTGACGATGTTTGGAGTGAAGCCAGGCCTTTAATAAATAAGGCAACTGTTACGCCCGCAGGTGATAGAGAAATCACTTTAAATTCATCAAGTGGAGGTGACTTATCATTAGAACCTACAGATTTAATGGATCCCTACACTGGCGAAAGTTACAGCTACTCTTTAAGGGGCGGTCATGATGGTCAATACTTATACCTATTATTTGAATGGGAAGATGATACTGATAGTCAAGACAGAGAATCT
Organism: Changchengzhania lutea; assembly: GCF_006974145.1. Lineage (NCBI taxonomy): Bacteria > Pseudomonadati > Bacteroidota > Flavobacteriia > Flavobacteriales > Flavobacteriaceae > Changchengzhania > Changchengzhania lutea. Next base: position 1,162,466 of record NZ_CP039456.1, read on the forward strand.
TGGTTCTTTAACCCTATTACAAGTAAATGGCAACAAGAAAACAAATACGCCAATCATAAAAATGATAAATTTTATGAAGATAAATTTGGTTTTATGTTCCCAATAGGGAATCCTGCTGGATTTAATGAAGGCACATGTACGGTTACTTGTCATAGTGGTTTAGCCGATCCCCAACCAGGAGAAAAAGTGACTAGACACTACATGAAAAATGAAGGCGAATTGGCCGATTTCTGGCACTGGAAACGTGACAGACATGCATTAGCTGAAGCTTGTGATGATGGTTTTGTACAATGGGAAGACGATTTTGGAAAAGCGTCAGCTAACGGAAGAAAAAATGATGAGGGTATCTCTCCTTATGCAAATAATCAAACATTTGAAGATGCTGTAACAGGAATGAAAGGACCAAAATATGTAATACCTAATAGAGAAAACTACTATTGGATTGCACAATCTGAAATTGATGGTGGAACTGCAAAAGCAGTGACTGCAATTGCATTAGATGGTACCATAACACATGAAGGCGGAACAATTGATCCTAACGGAGATCCTGCATATTCGCAAGGATTTGGTAACAAAAGAATACCAAGTATTATAATTAATCCTGCCGGACAAGGAAATGATGGTAGATCTGAAGTACAAGTGAAAGCTATACATACTGGTTCTGGATGGCAATTAGAAATTAGAAGATTACTATATACTGGCGACCCTACAGATGCTGAATTTAAAATTGGAGAAACCATACCTTTTGGATTGGCAATTTTTAATAATGCTGCAATTGGCCATGGTCAAACTAACTTCTTATCAATGAAAATTGAAAATTAGTTTTACTATCAAATAGTGCAGACTAAGATGTGTCTGCACTATTTGATAATAAGCATAATTGATAAAAACGTACAATATGAAAAAACTATTTCAAATTTTAGTATTAATAGGTATCTGTTTATCTCTAGACTCGTGTTATTATGATTCTATTTATGAGCCTATAGCCGATGACGGTGATGATGGTGATCCCATAGAAGAAGTTACTTTCACTAATGATATAGCACCCATTTTTGGGTTCTGTAGCAATTGCCATAATGGAAGTCAAGATCCTGATTTAAGAGATGGAAATGCATATAATTCACTAGTTCCAACTTATGTTACGGCTAATGACGCTGAAGCTAGCCCACTCTATATTAAATTAAAAGATGGCCATCAAAATTTACCAGCGAGTAGACTGGAATTAGTTAAAACCTGGATAGACCAAGGCGCTATAGAATAATTAACCTTTTAAGAATATAGACATGAAAAATTATATAAAACTATTTTTTGTTTTTTTGATACTTCCATTTATTACTGTAGCTCAAGAACAGGTTAATGATACCATAGTAAAAGAAAAACCAGAACGCTCTGCGTTTGAAAGCTCATTTTTAATAGACAACCCAACAAATGTTTTATTTAGCAAAAACACGTTAGAGGTACAAATGTCCCATAGGTTTGGAGAACTTAATGACGATAGAAACGATTTGGCTGGTTTTTATGGCGCAGCCAATATTAGAATTGGATTAACATACGGAATTCACGATAGATTAACCATAGGTTTTGGTACTACTAAAAACAAAAAATATCAGGACTTTAACTGGAAAGCGGCATTGTTAAGACAAACACGTTCTGATAAAATGCCTGTAAGCGTAAGCTACTACGGGAATTTCGCCATAGATGCAAGAAGTAAAAACCAAGGTCTTTTTCTAAATACGGAAGATAGATACTCGTTTTTCAATCAGTTAATAATCGCTCGCCGATTCAATCCAAAACTTTCTTTACAAGTAGCTCCAAGTGTCTCTCATTATAACACAGTTGAAAGAACAATGAGAAATGACATGGTAGCCATTGCTTTTGGGGGACGTTATAAAATTAGTCCACAAACTTCTGTTATTGTAGATTATAGTCAACCACTCACTAAAATGAGATTGAATAACCCTCAACCCGGAATTAGTTTAGGTGTTGAGTTTGGAACATCTGCCCACACGTTTCAATTATTTGCAACCAATTATTGGGGAATTCTTCCTCAAGAAAACTACATGTTTAACCAAAAGGCAACAGGACTTGATAAAAAGCAAGGTAGCGGACAATATCTTATTGGATTTAATATAACCAGAAACTATAACTTTTAAACATTATGGAAAATAAATCTAGAAAAGGAACAAAAATTTCCCGTCGTGGCATGTTGCCGCTTTTAGGCGGTAGCTTACTAATTCCTTTTCTAGGCTTTAGTAATTCTGAAAAGGATATCGTTTCCACAAGCAAAGATGAAACATACCAAACCCTCTTGAAACCAGATGGAACCACGGTTAAAGTTAAGACAGACACTTTAAAAAAGTCAAAAGTGCTTAAAAAGAACATCTCCAATACATCATTACTTAGTTGGATTAGTAAAAAACTTTAATTTCAGTTTAATTAGAATAAATTATGGAAGAAAAGAACAAAAATTCAAGACGTAAATTTCTTGATAAGGGTTTAAAACTGGGTATTGTTAGTGCTATTGGCGGACTTGGATTATCTAAAATCACCTCCAAATTAAATGCAACCAACACTGATGGTTCTGGAGACAAAATGGAATTAATGACCACTGATGGGACATTAATCCAAGTCGATTCTTCTGAGGTCATAGAAATTGAACACCCTACAGATCATGATAAAAAATACAATGTAAGGGAAGGAATGCCCAACCGTAAATTTGTTATGGTTGTCGATTTGGCCAAGTGTACCAACGAGCTTAAATGCCAGGAATCCTGCAATAAAAACCATTACATTACGGGCGATAATGCCTGGCTTAAGGTTTATAAGATGCAGGAATCTGAAAAAGAAGCCCCTTACTGGATGCCTACCTTATGCCAACATTGCGATAAACCCGCTTGCGTTACCGTATGCCCTGTAGACGCGACCTTTAAAAGAAAAGACGGCTTGGTATTGATAGATGCCGAGCGCTGCATTGGCTGTAGGTTTTGTATGGCCGCCTGCCCCTACTCGGTGAGGGTATTTAACTGGAGCGAACCTGCACAAGGTGAAATGAGTGAGATCACCATGCATGCAGACATGGCTCAACATACGCCATCTCCAGAATATGCCGGTATGCCAAGCATAAAAGGTACTGTGGATAAATGTGACTTCTGTCCACATCAAATACACAAAAAAGAACTTCCGCATTGCGTTGCGGCTTGCCCTAACGATGTGTTTTACTTTGGCGATATGTATGAAGATGCCGTAACCAATGGTAGCGGGCAAACAGTTGTATTGAGCAAGCTTTTAGAAGAACGGGCAGGATATAAATTACTGGAAGGCCTTGGCACAGCTCCAAGCGTTTTTTACTTGCCTCCAGTCGATAGGCTGGGTGATTTTGAGGAAGGCCTAGAAAACTACAATGAATTTCAATCTGTTAAAAAGCCTGAATAATCATGTATACCCATAAAAAAATAATCAGTGATTTAGCGCCAAAAAAATTTGGCAAAAGGGATTCTATTTGGACCGCTTCACTTATTGTCATTGTAATTGTTGGAATTATTGCTTATATAGACCAACTTATCAAGGGACAAGAAGTAACCAATATGAGGGACTATGCTCTTTGGGGGATTTACATCTCTAATTTTGTATTCTTTGTAGCAACAAGTTTTGTAGGCACAGTTACAGTTGCCATATTACGGTTAACCAATAATTCGTGGCGGACCCCTTTAGTTAGAATTGCCGAAATCATATCCGTTGCAGCCATTATTATGGCCGGAATTACCATCATGATCGATATGGCAAGACCCGATAGATTATTAAACCTGTTTATCCATGCAAGACTTCAATCCCCTATTACTTGGGATGTGGTAATTATTCCAACTTACATTGTTATTAGTTTGTTATTATTATATTTTCCTTTGATTCCAGATTTCGCAATACTTAAAGGCCATTTTAAAAAGAAAAAGCCAAAACTAGGTAAGTTTTACGGTAAATTGGCTTTAAACTGGACAGGAAGTAAAGCTCAAAAATTATTGCAGGAAAAATCCATCCAAATTCTTGCGATCATGATTATTCCCGTTGGCCTATTACTTCAAACAATTGATGCTTGGTTATTTTCTACAACCTATAGAATTGGATGGGACAGCACTAATTTTGCGCCGTATTTTATTTCTGGAGCTTTTGTTGCCGGGGTTGGCTCACTTATAACTCTAATTTTTATTATTAGAAAAGCAAAAAAATTGGAAAACTACATTACCAATCACCACTTCGACAAGCTTGGTAAGCTATTAGTACTTGCTTGTCTAATTTACCTCTATTTTAGTATTAACGAATATGTTATTCCGTTATTTACAGCAAAAAAGGGAGAGCTTACACATTTAGAAACCTTATATTCAGGAACCTATTCAATTTTATTTTGGGCAGTAACCCTACTAGGCTTGGTTTTACCAATCATAATATTACTATTTAAGGCAGGAAGAAAACCGCTACCTATGTTTATTATAGGTTTAACGGTGGTAGTCGGAGCCTGGTGGAAACGCTACCTAATTGTTACACCTACACTATTACATCCGTTTTTGCCTATTCAAGGCGTTCCAGAATCATGGCACCACTATTTCCCTAGTTTGCACGAATGGTTAATTACTATCGCAACACTTGCCATGGCTTTCTTGATCATTACAATTTTAGTCCGCTATTTACCTGTCATTCCTATACAAAGAACAATTGATGAGCAAGCATTATTAAAAACGAATAATAATCCCACTGAATCATGAAAAACCAATTAAATCTTCGGTTCTTTTTTATCGCATTTATAAGTGTGTTTTTATTCACCTCTTTATTTCAAAATTTATTTGCTCAAGAGGTTAAAAAAAATAAGGTTAGATTAAAAGTCGATTATTTTAAAATTATGGATCATGAAGCTTATTTTAATATTAAAGCTTTTTCCAGAATTGATAAAGAAAATGTAGATGTTTCAAATATTGAATTAATCATTTATAATGACCTAGAAGATGAAAAAATTAAAGTGGGCAGTACAACCACCAATATGGAAGGTGAAAGTAAATTTATTTTAACCAGTCTAAATGCTATTAAGCCAGATTCAACACAAACCTATAATATGGTTGTTTCGTTTAAAGGAAATGATTTATTTAAAAAATCATCCAAAAGCATTAGCTTTAAAGATGCGACCATTAAGGCACGTGTAATAACAAAAGATAGCCTAAATTATATAAGCGCAACACTTACGGAGACAAGTAAAGACAGTGCACTTGTTGACCAGACACTTAATGTGCAAGTAGCGCGACTATTCAGCCCTTTAAGAATAGGTGAAGAATTTAACTATACCGATGAGAATGGTACAATACTTGTACCAATTGAAGATGGAATACCGGGTGTAGATGGAAATTTAATCATTGAAGTCGTTTTAAAGGAGAATGATGACTTCGGAACTGTAAAAGCCATAATTAATGCTCCTCTAGGAGTACCTATAGTAGATGAATCTACATTTGATCAAAGAAAAATGTGGTCTCCCAGAAATAAAACACCAATTTTTATTCTAATATTTGCCAATTTGCTAATTTTAGCAATGTGGGGCATTATTATATATTTAATTGTCAATTTATTTAGAATCAATAAAATTTAACATTATGAAAACACTTAAAAATCTAATCTTTATACTAATAACAGCATTTGCATTAGTTTCCTTTACCTCTATAATTCAAGAGAAATGGGAGGTTCCCGCCAAGTATGAGAACATGAAAAACCCAACAAATCCAAGTGAAGATATAGCCATAGGGAAATCTCTTTATAGCAAACACTGTAAATCCTGTCATGGTAAAGAAGGTTATGGTGATGGTCCCAAGGCTGAGGAACAAGAAGGGGATTTGGGAGATTTTTCAACATCAGAATTTCAAGCACAATCTGATGGTGCTTTATTTTACAAAACCACCTTTGGAAGAGACGATATGCCAGAATACACAAAAAAAATGCCTGATGACGAAGACCGATGGCTTATTGTAAATTATATGAGGGCTTTGAAAGAATAGTTTTACTTATACATGTAATATATATTAATAAAACCCGAACAAATTGTTCGGGTTTCTTATTAATAAACTTTTTAATCACCCCAATGCAAACCCATGTAACAAAAGTTACAAAACATGATATAAATCATTAAATTATTGGTAATTAGATGTTATATTTGAGATTATTGGTTTTGCTTTTAAAGTGAACAAGAGCAATTCTTTTTAAAATTAAAAACCGCATTTTTTGACATTTAGCTCGTTAGAGATTGACTTTTTAAACTATGTTCTTTAATAGTTTAATTCCCCCTTTAATTTAATCTCAAAGTAATGGAAAAGGAAAATTCCAATACAGATTCTAGAAGGCAATTCTTAAAACAAATTTCTACAGGTAGTATCCTCGCCGCATCTGGATTAACATTTAGCTCTCTTTCTTCTTGCAAAGAAACATCACAAGAAAAAACTACTTTATTAACAACAGATGGGACATTGGTTCAAGTTCCTAACTCCGAAATTGAAGCTATGGAACATTTACAACATGGAGTCCCACCCAAAGAGGCTCGTAAGGGCATTCCTGGCAAAAAATTTGTTATGGTAATCGATTTAGGTAAATGTAAGAATGCTAGAAAATGTGTACAAGCTTGCGACAAACACCATAATCTTACACCGGACAGACCTTATATAAAGGTTCTTGAAATGAAGGACAATGAAAAATCATCGCCTTATTGGATGCCAAAAAAATGCTTTCAATGCGACAATCCTCCTTGTGTAAAAGTTTGCCCAGTTGGTGCCACTTTTAAACGAACTGATGGAATTGTTCTTGTTGATAACGAACGTTGTATAGGCTGCCGCTTTTGTATGGCTGCCTGCCCTTATTCTGCAAGAGTTTTTAATTGGGGAGCTCCTCCAGGGGAGGAACTAGACATCCCCTATTCACCTGAAACCAGTCTTCCAAGTAAAATTGGCACAGTCGCTAAATGTGATTTTTGCCCTGATATGCTTCGAGAAGGTAAATTACCACACTGCGTTCCAGCTTGCCCCAACGGGGTTATTTATTTTGGTGATGAGATTGATGATACGGTTACTAATGGTGACGAGACAGTCCGACTTTCTACCATTTTAAAAGACAAAGCAGGTTATCGATATATGGAAGAATTAGGCACTAAACCACGTGTATATTACTTACCTCCTGTCGATAGACTGTTTCCTTTTGAAAAGAACAACGAAGCTAATAGTGAATCATGAGAAAAGCGGTTCAAAAACAGCAGAAATATAGAACCAAGCGAGGGGAAGTATTATTGGCTCATATCGTAAATACATCCTTAAAATATAAATTGTGGATTGCTTTTCTTCTTCTCATTATATTTATATCTGGATATGCTTATTATAGACAGCTAAAATTAGGTCTTATTGTAACGGCAATGAGAGATTATACCTCTTGGGGAATTTACATCTCCAATTTTGTTTTTTTCGTTGCTATTAGTTTAGTTGGCTCCCTATTCAGTTCTATATTAAAACTCAATAAAAATGTATGGTCAAGACCTTTAACCAGAGTATCAGAAATTATTGCAGTAGCAGCTATTATTTGTGCGTCCGCAATTATTATAGTTGATATGGGCCGGCCAGACCGGTTTTTTTACGTGATTACACATTTAAGAATTCAATCACCCATTATTTGGGACGTCATTATTATTTCAACCTATTTAGTTATAAGTTTGTTATTACTCTACCTTTCTTTACTTCCTGATATTGCGCTTTGCCGTGATAGGCTTATAGCCATACCTAAGTGGAAAAAACGGATGTATAAATTTTTAGCGATAAATTGGAATAATGACCCTAAACAAGTTGCAAGCCTTCAAAAAATAAGCAGAATATTAGCCATTACAGTACTCCCTGTTGCATTTGCTATCCATACAGTAACCTCCTGGTTGTTTGCTACAACCTGGCGTCCGGGATGGGATAGTACCAACTTAGGCCCATATTTTGTTTCGGGAGCTTTTATGGCAGGTGCAGCAGTGATAATTGTCGCCATGTATTTTTTGAGAGTACAATTAAAACTTAAAGCTTATATAACTGAATTGCATTTTAACAGAATGGGGCATCTTTTAGTGTTATTATCACTTGTGTATCTTTACTTTAATATAAATGAATATCTCGGTCCTGCCTTTAAAATGGTTGGTGTTGAAGGTGAACATATTACAGAATTATTTACAGGAAAATATGCCCCTATGTATTGGTTAGTTCAGTTGGGAGGACTAATTTTACCAATCATTTTTTTAATATTCAGGCCATTTAGAAAACCTTTACCAATATTTATTATATCGTTATTCGTGATTTTGGGAGCATGGTTTAAGCGTTTTCTAATTGTTATCCCGTCACTACAACATCCTTATTTACCTATTCAAGGGGTGGACGAATCGTATTTACATTATAATCCTACTTGGGAAGAATGGGCCATCACAATGTCTTCTTTTGCTTGGTTCTTATTAATTATTACAGTTCTTATTAAATTATTTCCTGTAATCCCTGTTCTAAAAGAGAAACTTGATTCTGAAACTATCGTAAAACTAAATATTTTTAAAAATGAGAATTCATAATTATTTAAAAATGCATGTTTTGAAAGTTTTTATCCTTTTAGGCATAATAGGTCTCAATAACTCCATAATTTATGCACAAGACTCTAAGGAAGATGCGGTATTGGCTATTTCTTTCTCTGAAGAAAATGACCGTAAAGTAATCGTAACAAAAGCAACGGACCATTATGGCTTACCTATTGAGGATCTCGAATTATATTTTTATGTTAAAAGAACCTTTAGTTTATTACCTATTGGAGATCCATTTAACGCTACAGATGAAAATGGAATTGTGGAAGTTGAATTCCCAAATGACCTTCCGGGAGATGCCAAAGGAAATGTTATCATTATAACAAAAATAATTGAATCAGATTTGTATCATGATCTTTCAATAGAAAATATAAAAAAATGGGGTGTACCAACAATACAAGTTCAATCAGAAGAAAAAAGATCCTTATGGGCTGCGGCAGCCAATGCCCCGATAAGTTTGATCTTGATTGTTAGCATTATGATTATTTCTGTATGGTATATCATTTTTTATATCCTTTTTAAACTATACAAAATCAGCAAAATCAAACCTTTAAACGGTTAAAGAATATACAATAAAATGATTATAAATTAAAAGTCTTCTATTATGAAAAATCAAGTTTTTAACATCAGCATAATTCTCGTTGGATGCCTAGCACTATTATCAATGGCTGCCCTAAAATCCAATATGCAAGATACTTGGGAAGCACCGGCCAAATACGTAAAAATGAAGAACCCTTATACAAATAGTACAGATGACGAGAAAATAGGTCGGATTATGTACGCTAAACATTGTAAATCATGTCATGGCACAAAAGGAAAAGGGGACGGTAAAAAAGCAGGAAGTATAGATACCCCTATTGGTGATTTTTCAGATGATTCATTTAAAAAACAAACTGATGGAAGTCTTTATTATAAAACAATATTTGGACGAGATGATATGCCGAGTTTTGAAAAGAAAATAACAGATGAAGAAGAACGATGGTTAATAGTTAATCATATAAGATCCCTCGGGGAATAATATACTTGCTTCAATATTTACTATAGCGCTTAAAACATGACAATTGTCATTAATTATGCTGTAAATAGATGCTATCTTTGAAGCGTAAAGGCGTACATTTTATGTTTTAATAAAGCAATTTTAGTCCTTTAGCACTTAAACAGGATTTAGGTTTTGTAGTATTGAATTTAATAAATTTATATGGATAGGTCTTTAAAATATATAAGCATTTCACATAAAAATGCACCTGTTATTCAGCGAGAAAAATATTATATATCCGAAATAGAAAAAGAAGATTTAGTAAATTTAATTTGTAAATCTTTTCCTGAAATTAAAGGATTATTGATATTATCAACCTGCAATAGAACAGAAATTTACTTTGAATCTGTAGGCATATCTGCCACTTCAATACGTGATTTTTTTATAATCTATAAGATAGGGCAAAATATTAAAGGGAATGCACCTTTATTCCGTTATAGCAATACTACAGAAGGCACCATTAAACATCTTTTGCTAGTTTCTTCGGGCCTAGAGTCTATGGTAATTGGTGACGCCGAAATTATACATCAAATAAAAAAGGCCTATCACTTTGCAATGGCTCATAAGCTACAAGGCTCCTTATTAGAGCGTGCTTTACAAACTGTATTTAAAACTCATAAACGCATCAGTAACGAGACTACATTTAGAGACGGCACCACGTCTGTAGCTTATAAATCGTTAAAGGTTATTAGGGATTCCTACGCTAAAACAACTGTAAAGTCTAAAAAAATATTATTCGTTGGTGCGGGAGACATTGTTAAACAATTGTTTAAGTATAATAATAAATTCAATTTTAGTAACATTTATATAAGTAATCGCAGTCAGGAAAAAGCTGAAGTTTTAGCCAAAATAAACAATAGCAAAACCTACGATTGGAATAAAGTGATTGAAAATAATTTCCAGGATTTCGATGTTATAATTAGTGCAGTAAGCAACTGCCGCCATATAATAAAGAACATTGGGGATTCTACAAAAAAAATAATCCTTATAGATTTAGCCGTACCAAGCAATATTGATAAAAGCATGACACAATCCGAAAATATAATTTATTTTGATTTGGATACCATATCCGTGGAACTAAAAGAGACAAAAGAAAAAAGACTAGCGGCCACCAACCAAATAAGCACCATTATCAACGAGGAATTTTACCTTTACCTGCAATGGATTCAAAAAGCTCCTTTTCGTGAACTTATTGCCAAATATAAAACGATGGTAAGCAAAAAAGTTCAAAATCATTTTGAAGAGCATTTAGGCTCACACAACATTCAAAAAATGAAAGAGATTACGAATCAGGTCATGCGGAAATTAATGGAGGAAAATGGAACCATAAATACTTCTTTAAAAATAGACTCTCTAATTTTGCAGCATATAGAGCGATAAGGTCATGCCAATTATTTTCTATATCTTTAATTAGCCCTTTAATCTAAATAATTCTCCGATGGCTCTGTCTCGGGGTTCCCGATTCACCTCTCTTTTGGAGAGGTCGGAACTGTCTTTTTGCAGTTCCGGGTGAGGTAAAATACAAAATTTCGGTTTTTGACCTAAAGGCCAAAATGAAACCGGCGAAATACCTCTATGGCTCTGCCTCGAGGATAGTCGGTTTCAAGAATTTTTTTATTTATATTTGTTACCAACAATGTCCGATTAAAATTTTAAAACCGCCCGAACAATACGTTGGTGATGGGTTAAAGTATTTTTTCCAAGATTTGCACCTTGCTTTTACAACAAATAAAAAATGGTATCCTTTCAGAAATGAAAAATATATTATACATTGATTATCAATTAGTTAAAATCACGTCTTTTCCGATAGCTATAGGAACTATGTTCTAGCAGCGGAGCGATCTTATTTTTTTATCGGAAAAGCCATAATAACACCAATTACAACATACAAATTAGTTCTACTTTTGGAATCCAACTAACCTGACAACAATGAAGATTAAATTATTACTACTATTCACAATTAGCATTTTAAATTCTATGGCTCAGAACATTCCGTTATACGTTGGAACATATACTAATGGAGAAAGCGAAGGCATATACCATCTTCAATTCAATACAGATACAGGGGAATTAAATAACCAGGCGCTCGCTATTCACATAGATAACCCTTCGTTTTTAGCCTATTCGCCAAATAGGGAATTTTTATACTCAGCAAATGAAACAGAAAGCGGGTTTTTATCTTCGTATAAAATAAATGAGGATGGCGCATTATCCCTTTTAACAAGGGTAAGTAGCCAAGGCAAAGCCCCATGCCATATAGCGGTAAATAAATCAGGAACTAAAGCGGTGGTCTCCAACTATGGCGGCGGATCGGTTTCTGTTTACCCAATTAATTCCGATGGCAGTTTATGCGAAGCCTCACAAGTTTTTGATCACAATTCGGAAGCGCAACAGTCCCATGCACACTCTGCTCAATTTTTTAATGGGGATTTATTTGTTGCCGATTTAGGCAGAAATGCCGTGTATCAATACAAACTAAAAGACGACAGCTATATACTTGAATCTTCGGCAATAGTAAACATGGAAGGGAATCCAGGACCAAGGCATTTTTCTATAAGTGATAGTGGTGAGTTCATATATATTATAAACGAGTACGGAAGTTCCATAACGTCGGTAAAGCGAACAGAAGATGGGTTTGAACCGATTGATCTTGACTCGACATTAGATGACACTTATAAGGGCAACAATTCATGCGCCGATATTCACTTATCTCAAGACGGTCGATTTCTATATGCCTCAAATCGAGGCGAAAATTCCATAGCCGTATTTAAAAGAAACACGCAAACAGGTATGCTGAACAAAGTTCAAAATAGCGCTGTTCATGGCGATTGGCCTCGTAATTTCACGCTGGATCCTTCGGGGAAATTTCTGTTAGTAGCCAATAGAAGAAGTAACAATATTTCGGTATTTCAAATAGACCAAACACATGGGACTTTGCAGTTCTTAGATTCCGTTAAGGTGCCAACGCCTGTATGCCTTTTATTTTAAACCTGTTTGGAAGCTATATACCATTGATATTCAATATGAAATAGTAAAGATTTCTACTTAATTATTCTATTGCAAATTAAAAATAATGAAGTATCTTTGCGCCCTCATTAATAACCGAGGTCGAGAACCTCAAATAATTAATTATTATGCCAGTAAAGATTAGATTACAAAGACACGGTAAAAAAGGGAAACCTTATTATTGGATCGTTGCAGCTGATGCCCGATCAAAAAGAGATGGTAAATACCTAGAAAAATTAGGTGCTTACAATCCTAACACAAATCCAGCAACAATTGAATTGAATGTTGACGGTACGGTTCAATGGCTTCAGAATGGTGCACAACCAACTGATACTGCCAAAGCTATTTTATCTTATAAAGGGGCGTTATTAAAAAATCACCTTGCAGGTGGAGTTAGAAAAGGCGCTTTAACTGAAGAGCAAGCAGAAGCAAAATTCACAGCTTGGTTAGAAGAAAAAGAAGGTAAAGTAGGATCTAAAGAAGAAAATTTAGCAAAAGCAGAAGCTGATGCAAAAGCAAAAGCTTTAGAAGCTGAAAAAGCGGTTAACGAGGCACGAATTGCTGCTGCAACACCAGCTGTAGAAGAAGAGGTAACTCCTGAAACTCCAGAAAACGTTGATGCAACTGAAGAAGTTGAAGCACTAGAGCAAGCTGCCGAAGAAGGTGCTGCTGCTGCTGATACAGAAGTAGCTGACAAAAAAGAATAAAAGAAGATTTTTTATACTTTTAAACTCCGGTAATTACTATCGGAGTTTTTTGTACCCAAAAATGTCGCATAAAACATGAAAAAAGAAGATTGTTTTTATTTAGGTAAAATTGTAAAAAAATATAGTTTCAAAGGAGAAGTATTAGCGAAACTCGATACTGACGAGCCAGACCTCTATGAAAATTTAGATGCTATATTTTTAGAACTTCGGAATAATCTAGTCCCGTTTTTTATTGTGGAATCTCAACTGCACAAATCAGAATTATTGAGAATTCGATTTGAGGATGTCGATACTGAAGCTGATGCAGATGCCATAATGAAAAGTGGTTTGTATTTGCCTCTAGATTTATTACCAAAACTAGAAGGCAATAAGTTCTATTTTCATGAAGTCATAGGATTAACAATGATGGACGTTAATTACGGAACAGTTGGCATTATAAAGGGCATTAATGATTCTACCGCCCAATCGCTTTTTGAAGTTGAACATGACGGAAAGGAAATCTTGATTCCGATGAATGATGAGTTTATTGTAAAAATTGATAGAGAAAATAAAACCGTTATTGTTGAAACACCCGAAGGGCTGATTGAACTTTATCTATAGAAAATTCCAAAATTTAAAACCCAAATTCCAATCAATTATGGAAGTTAAAAAAGTTTATGATTTAGAAGAACGGATTTACTTATTCGCAAAAAATGTTATTTGCAATAAGTTAACAAATCCTAGCCCTATTGGGTTTTGGAATTTAATATTTTAAATTTTAACATTGAAACCTTTCCAATTCAAACAGTTCACAGTTAACCAAGACCAATGCGCCATGAAAATTGGTACAGATGGTGTTTTATTAGGTGCTTGGACATCTTTAGATAATAATCCTAATTCTATTTTGGATATTGGAGCCGGCACGGGCGTGGTAGCTTTAATGCTTGCGCAGCGATGTTCTGCCAAAGTTATCGATGCTCTAGAAATTGATGATGATGCTTATGAACAATGCGTTGATAATTTTGAACAGTCGCCCTGGGGGGATCGTCTTTTTTGTTATCACGCTTCTTTAGAAGAATTTGTTAATGAGATTGAAGACACCTATGATCTTATAGTTGCCAATCCACCATTTTATTCTGAAGACTATAAAACAAAAAGCCTAAAACGAGATGTCGCTAGGTTTCAAGATGCGATGCCTTTTGACCACCTTATTGAAAGTGCGTCCAAACTGTTAGATAAAGACGGTACATTCTCCGTCATTATTCCGTTTAAAGAGGAAGCGTCCTTTATAGCGCTAGCCAATATTCATAACTTATTCCCTACAGGTATCATGCGTGTTAAAGGCCATCCAAACTCTGAAATAAAGCGAAGTTTAATCGCCTGCTCTTTCCGCGAAAGCGACATACATATTGAAGAATTAGTCATTGAAACTGAGCGCCATCAATACACCGATGCCTATATCAATCTTACCAAAGATTTCTATTTAAAACTGTAGTTATTTTATATCTAATCATTAAATTTGGGCATCAAAAATGATGAATTCTTAAAATATTTTAATTTTAATAATTAATTCTCTTTTTTGTAAGCCATAAATATAAATTTGTGAAAGTTAATACGTGTTTTTAGCGCACTTACATTCATAATAAAATAATAAGATAACACATGAAACCAGATTTATTTGAAGCTCCAGATTATTATAATATTGATGAGTTACTTTCTAATGAACATAAATTGGTACGTGATGCCGCACGAGAATGGGTTAAACGAGAAGTATCCCCCATTATAGAAGACTATGCCCAAAAAGCCGAATTTCCAGAACAAATTATTAATGGCTTGGCCGAAATAGGCGCCTTTGGCCCGTATATTCCTGAAGAATATGGCGGCGCTGGACTGGATCAAATTTCTTACGGCCTCATAATGCAAGAAATTGAGCGTGGAGACTCTGGAGTACGATCGACAGCTTCTGTACAATCGTCATTAGTCATGTATCCTATCTGGAAATATGGCAATGAAGACCAGCGTCAAAAGTATTTACCTAAATTGGCCAGTGGCGAATGGATGGGTTGTTTTGGTTTAACTGAGCCAGACCATGGGAGTAACCCAAGTGGCATGACTACTAATTTTAAGGATAAAGGCGATCATTACTTATTAAATGGAGCCAAAATGTGGATTTCTAACGCGCCCTTTGCACAAGTGGCCGTGGTTTGGGCCAAAGATGAAAGTGGTCGTATTCACGGATTAATTGTGGAGCGTGGTATGGAAGGCTTCTCGACCCCAGAAACACATAATAAATGGTCCTTACGCGCAAGTGCCACTGGAGAACTTATTTTTGACAATGTCAAAGTCCCAAAGGAAAATTTATTACCAAATAAATCAGGATTAGGCGCTCCATTGGGTTGTTTGGATTCTGCACGCTACGGGATTGCCTGGGGAGCCATAGGAGCCGCCATGGATTGTTACGATACGGCATTACGATATAGTAAAGAACGTATGCAGTTTGGAAAACCCATTGGTCAATTTCAACTGCAACAAAAAAAGCTTGCTGAAATGATTACCGAAATCACCAAGGCACAACTTTTAGCATGGAAACTTGGCGTGATGCGTAATAATGGTACTGCCACCTCAGCACAAATCTCCATGGCCAAACGAAATAATGTAGATATGGCGATACATATTGCCCGCGAAGCAAGACAGATGCTTGGTGGAATGGGTATTACCGGCGAGTATAGTATTATGAGACATTCCATGAATTTAGAAAGCGTAATCACTTATGAAGGCACCCATGATATTCATTTATTGATTACAGGGCTTGACATTACAGGCTTGAATGCCTTTAAGTAATTCATATAAAAATTTAATAGATAATATCATTTAAAGAATGCCTCTCAGATCTGAGAGGCATTCTTTTTACATAAAACCGAACATATCACAAATTCGTATATTTATATAAAAAATGAAAAAGCTAAGAAGTTTGTTTTTGGTCGTCCTTTGTATGTCATTATTTACTTGCTCCACTAATGATGATGCAACGGACTTAGTCGAAATTGAAGAACAAGAAGAAACGCTACCAGATGAGACGGATGAGACCGAAGGAGAGGTTAGCGTAATAAGATTATTAGCTCTTGGCGACAGTTATACGATAGGTCAGAGTGTTTGTGAGACGTGTCGATTCCCTGAACAACTAAAGGATAGTCTCTTTTCAAGATTTGAATCTCAAAAGAATTTTGAATTAAAAATAATTGCTAAAACAGGTTGGACAACAACAAACTTAATTAATGCTATTGAAAGTGAAAGCCTTGATGCTAATTACGACTTGGTAACACTCTTAATTGGTGTAAATAACCAATTTCAAAACAGACCCTTTTCGATTTATGAAAAAGAATTTCCAGAACTTGTTAATACGGCAATCTCTAAAGCCAAGGATGATAAGAGTAAACTCATTGTAGTATCCATACCAGATTATGCCTTTACACCTTACGGGAATGGAAATCCTAATATCACATCTGGTATCAATACATATAATGCCTTTGCTAAAAGCTACTGCGATGCCAATAGTATAACATTTATAAATATTACAGATATCACACGCATGGGTTTAGATAATCCAAATTTAGTAGCCTCAGACGGATTGCACCCCTCTGAATTTGCGTATTCAAAATTTGCAGAACGTTTGTCTCCTATTGCTTATGACAGGCTTAGATAATGAGTTGACAATAACATAAATCTGTTTCAAAAGAAAACTTTCATTCCAAATCATAATATGCGTTTCCTATAGAATATCTTTTTTGATTACATTTATATCATGTTTTCATCCAAAATAAGATTAGATAACGCATATAACAAAGCCAAAATCATTGATTTTGATGATAGCAGTAAGTTTATTCTTTTTAGTGATTGTCACCGAGGTGATAATAGTTTTGCTGATGACTTTTCAAATAACCGAAACATATATTACCATACTTTAAAGCATTATTATACTGAAGGGTTTCAATATTGTGAATTGGGTGATGGTGATGAACTTTGGGAAAACCTATCATTCAAATCTATTTTCTATGCACACCAGAATGTGTATTTATTGATGAAGCTATTTTACACCCAGGGCAGACTACATATGATTTGGGGAAACCATGATATGGTGTACCGAAATCAGGATTATGTAAAAAAACACATATACTCCTATTTTGATAAAAAGCTAGGAAAGGATGTTGGTCTTTTTAATGGCATTAAGTATCATGAAGGCATCATTTTAAAACACAAACACACCAATCAAGAACTTTTTTTAACCCACGGGCATCAAGCCGATTCGTGGAATTTTCTGTTTTGGAAATGGAGCAGATTCATGGTACGTGCGCTTTGGAAACCGTTAAATGTTATGGGTATTGTAGACCCTACGAGTCCTGCAAAAAATTATAGTGAACTTATTCGGATAGAACGTAAAACCAAAAAATGGATTGTAGACAATAATAACTTATTAACCATTGTAGGGCATACGCATCGTCCACGCTTTCCAGAACCTGGCGACATTGCCTATTTTAATGATGGTAGCTGTGTGCATCCACGAAGTATCACTGGTATTGAAATTGAAGACGGTAATATTTCTTTGATTAAATGGCAAATTTCAACCAAGGAAGATGGCACCCTACAAATAGTAAGAGTGCTACTTGAGGGACCCAGAAAATTGATTGATTATAAAACAAGTTAGATACTATGTGTTAGCTCCCCCAGCTAGCGTTCGTTTTCAACGAATGTATTTCTTGAATTATTGATTATGGCACTCGTTGAAAACGAACGATGGAGTACTACAAATTGTTAGGGTTTTACATAAAGAGCCTAGAAAATTGATTGACAATAAAACCGAACAGCTTCAAACTTAACGATTCCGCAAATAATCAAATGATTCAAAAAAGATACGAAGGCTTTTTAAAAACACCTTATTTATGGAAGCATAATGTTACTTTCGATTTGCAACAATTTGAAATCATTTCTAAACTCCATAAAATTGACAGTGCCATAGATGATTCTTTACGTTTAGGCAAGTACGTAGAACGTTTGGTTTCTTTTGAACTGGAACAGCATGATGCCATTTCGATTATAGCTGAAAACATTCAAATACAGGATAATAAAACTACATTAGGGGAATTGGATTGCTTGCTCATAAAAGACAACAAGCCCATCCATTTAGAAATAATTTATAAATTTTATTTGTATGACGATTCTGTTGGGACTACTGAAATTGAACATATTATTGGACCAAACAGAAAAGATTCCTTAAAAGAAAAACTCACAAAATTAAGCAAAAAACAACTCCCTCTTTTACATGCTGATGCTACCGGAAAATATCTGACAAAGTTGGGATTGAAACCAAAAGACATCACACAGGAAGTCTATTTTAAAGCGCAATTGTTTGTTCCATATGCGAATAATAATATTGAACTTAAAATATTGAACCCAGAATGTATTGTGGGTTTTTACATGAACCGAAAAGAACTTGAACAATTCAAAGATTGCGAATTCTATATTCCGAATAAAAAAGACTGGTTAGCCCTTCCGCACCAACATGTAAATTGGATGAATTTTGGAGCATTTAAAAACACTGCAAAAGATTATTTTGAACAGCAGTTTTCGCCTCTATGCTGGATAAAATCCAAAAACTGGGAAATGACAAAAATATTCTTGGTTTGGTGGTAGTTTTTTAGCTGATTGGTTTTGAGTTAGGGATAGAAATGGAAAGCCCACAGGGAGCTCCCGATAATTATCGGGACGGGATTCGCAGGAATTTTTAACTTTCAGGAGCTAACTCAACTTCAAGACCTTCCATGTCTGGGGTCATTTTAATTTGGCATCCTAAACGGGAATTCTTTTTAACATCAAAGGCTTCTGACAACATGGCTTCTTCATCATCACTCATTTCTGGTAATTCAACAGCACTCAACACATAACATTGACAGGATGCACACATGGCCATACCACCGCATACACCAATGGTGCCTTCTGGTGCAAGCTCATAAGACCTAACCACTTCCATAAGGTTCATGGCCATATCTGTTGGAGCAACAATATTATGCAATGTACCTTCTCTATCTGTTATTTTTATATTGATATCTACCATTATAAATTTAATGCAAAAATTTCGCCAAAAATAACATTTAATTCAGAATAAAAAAATCAATTCCTACTATTTTAATAGGAATAACTGAATTGAAACTTTATAAAAAGGATAGCATTATAAATAAAAAAGGGGTGCTTATTTACAAATAAAATATAATAACGGCTATGATTTTTCGCCATTATTCCAGTAATGCGGATTGGTATCTGTAGTTTTTTGATTCCAATAATCTTGAGTTACTTTATGACCATCAAACGTTTTAAGTTTACGTTCGAACACCCAAATAGTTGGGTTAAAAACCATATTAGTCACCGCTACCGTATATAATTGCGGGGCTTCTTCGGTTTTCCTTTTTTCTTCATCAATTATAACTTCTAAACCATTATGTTCTAATAGTTTTCTTAGAAAATCCCGTCTGTTCTCATCTACGCCTTTTTCAACAAAAGTGACTCTTGTTTCTCCAATGCTTCCAAATGTATGTTTTCCTGATAAGGCCATAATTTCTTAGTTAAATATACTGCTTAATTCATAAATATAATCATATATAGGACTGTATAAACCTATTACCAAAATACCTATTACAGTAACTAATAAACCTAATCGCATATAGAGTTTATTCTTAAAATAAGGAATGGGATCGTCGCTTTTTCTTAAGAACATCGCTCTTATTACCAAAAGATAATAGTATAAGGAAATTGTAACGTTTACAACAGCCAAAAAGACGAGTAAATAATACCCTTTACTTGCAGCAGCAGTAAACAGGAAGAACTTACCAAAAAAACCTGCTACAGGTGGAATTCCAGCTAAAGAAAACAGAGCCAACATCATCACTAAACTTAAATTAGGATTAGTACGATAAAGTCCCGTATAATCATCCATATTTTCTTTTCCCGTTTTAAGTGAAATAGCTTGTACAACGCCAAAAGCAGCTAAATTTGAAAATATATAGATCATCATAAAATACACAATGGTTGCGGTTCCTAATTGTGTTCCTGTAATTAAACCAAGAAGGATAAAACCCGCTTGCGCAATGGATGAAAATGCTAAAAAACGTTTCATGTTTTGTTGACGTAGTGCAAATAAATTACCAATAAACATGGTTGCAATAGCAATAACGTATACAAGATTTTCCCAAATATGCATTAAAGGTTTTAAAACCGTGAACAATAAGATCATTAGAATAAATACCGCAGCACCTTTCGAGATGACCGATAGATAAGAAGCTATACTTATTGGAGCACCTTCATACACATCTGCAGTCCAGAAATGGAAAGGGACAAGAGATATTTTAAATGCTAATCCTGCAAAGAATAAAAGCATTCCTAAAATGGTCAAATTACTTGCTGTTATGATTTCGGCAATGGCATCAAAATATATGGATCCAGAGGTTGCATATAACATGGAAATACCAAATAGTGATACCCCGGAAGCTAATGCGGCAGAAAGTATCAACTTAATTCCTGCTTCACTTGATATTCTTTTAGAGGTTTCAAATGCTGCTAATGCCGCCACTGGTAAAGTAGATAATTCCAGTCCTAAATAGAACATTAGGAAATCCCCTGAAGCGATCATAAAATACATGCCAAGTAAAGAAGAGAACAGTAATATAAAGAATTCACTTCCTCTATTTTGATCTACAATTTTTTCTTTTAACCAATCAGCAGATTGAAGCAATAAGACCAATACCCCTATATTTAATACATTTTTAAAAAAATGAATCATATTATTAGTTCGAAACATGCCTCCAAACAAACTGCTTTCCTCTATAGCGAAAAAACCAATAGCGGTATGAATACCAAATAAGAATATAGCTAAATGTATAATGCTTTTTTTCTTTTCTTTAGGAATAAAAATCTCACCTATTAGCAATATCAGTATAATTGCCAAAAGCAAAATTTCCTGTCGCATCAATAAAAAATTACTAAAATTCATTTTAGTTGTTTCTTTTTAATTATAAAACGCCTTGTATAAAAGGTTCTAAACTTGCCAAAATCATATCGCTTAGCCATAACGGCGCAACACCAATCGCTACTATTGGTATCAGCAATAAAAATACACCTGTCTTCTCATACCAAGTGGCTCCTGGCAGACCTATATAGGCTTCATTTTTAACCGGTCCCATGAGCATGATTCCAACCACTCTTAATATATAAACTGCAGTCACCACAATCGCTGATACCGAAACAATCGTTGCTACTCTATAGAACATATCATCATGCTGAAATGCACCCACAAAAATGTTCATTTCGGCCACAAACCCGCTGAATCCTGGCAAACCTAATGATGCTAAACCAGCTATGACATAAATGACAGATATAAAGGGAATCACTTTAAGCAATCCTCCCAATTTTGTAATATCTCTTGTGTGCGTCCTTTCATATATCATTCCGATTAAGGCAAAGAATAATGCCGTCATAAATCCATGAGAAAGGGATTGTAAAATGGCCCCATTCCATGCTGTTTTATTTAGCATCAATAAAGCAAACAATACCATGCCCAAATGGCTCACAGAAGAGTAAGCGTTGATGTATTTTAAATCGGTTTGCTTAATAGCGGCAAAAGCGCCATATATAACACCAAATGCCGATAATATTATAAAGAACCAAGACCAATGTAACGCACCTTCTGGCAACAAAAACATGGCAACCCTAAATACACCATAACCACCTAACTTCATTAAAACACCGGCATGTAACATCGATACAGCTGTTGGTGCCGAAGCATGACCATCTGGTGACCACGTATGAAAAGGAAACAAAGCGCCAATAACTGCAAAACCAATAAACGTTAGTGGGAAGAATAATTTTTGAGCTTCAAAAGGAATATTAACTTGCGCGATTTCCAATATATTGAAAGTTAAAGCACCGCCATCTGCATTTGAGTTGAAGTAGATGCCTAATATTCCAACTAATAATACAGCTGATGCTCCCATTAACATTAACGTTAATTTCATTGCGGAATATTCTTTTGGACCACTTCCCCAAATACCAATTAATAAATACATTGGTATGACAGCTATTTCGTAGAACACAAACATGGTGAATAGATCAACGGAAATAAAGAAACCGTAAACGCCTGTAGACAGTACAATCAGTGAAATAAAGAATTCCTTAGGCAGGTCCTTCATTTTCCATGAGATAAAAACACCTGCCAAAACAACGATTGAAGTTAACACTAAAAGTGCTACCGAAATACCATCGACACCAATATTGTAATGTATATTGAATTGTTTAAACCAAACCAAATCTTTGGTAAAAACCATAATGTCATCATTAACAGCTCTTTCTTTAAAATAAGCAAACACTAAATTTATTGCCATTCCAAGCTGAACAAAACTTCCAACCATGGCTACTTGTCGCGCTTGTTTTAATCCTTTTGCAAACACCAATATTAAAATTGTGATTACAGGTACTACGACAAAAAGTGATAAAATATCCATAACTTTTTAAATTCCAATTTTTAAATTCCAAAATCCAAAACAACTAAAAGTATTTAACAACAGGCTTTTGGAATTTGTCATTTGATTTTTTGTTTTTTTAAATTTAGTTTGTCCATAAATAAATAAATACCAAGGCGATTACAACAACTCCTGCAATAAATGAAAAGGCATAATCCTGAACTTTTCCAGATTGCAAACCTTTAATTTTTTTAGATGTTGCGACTGTCGAGTTTCCAATTAGGTTCATAGTTGCATCCACTACATGTCTATCAAACCAAGCTGCAGAAGCAGAAACACCTTTAAATAATATTTTTTTAGTGACGAAAAGGTAAATCTCATCAAAGTAAAACTTATCATAAGTCCATTTGTAAAACACTCCAAAACCATTTGCAAAACGATCTGATAAGCTGTTTTCTTTTTTATAGAAAACCCAGGCCAATAAAATTCCAACTAAACCAACACCAACAGCAATAGCAGCAAGCGAATAGTTTAAATGGGCTTCAAAACCAGCTCTGTCTGGTGATACAAATTCGCTAAACGGAATAAACCCACCAACAATACTTAACAATGCCAATACCATCAAAGGAAATGTCATTGAGAATGGGGATTCATGTGGTGTATGTTTGTATTTTGTTTCTTTTCCCCAGAAAATCCCAAAATATAATCTAAACATATAGAAAGCGGTCAATCCAGCTACAAAGACCCCTACCAAATAGATGAGTTTGTTATGCTCGTAAGCCGCAACTAAAATTTCATCTTTACTCCAAAACCCTGCAAACGGTGGTACGCCAGCTATTGCTAATGCAGCAATCAGGAAAGTTATATTTGTAATTGGCATGTACTTACGTAAGCCTCCCATATCCTTTAAATAGTTACTATGTACAGCATGAATTACGGAACCAGCACCAAGGAACAATAAGGCTTTAAACATCGCATGTGTAAACAAATGGAACATGGATGCCATATAACCAAGGCCATCATGTCCTTCGTAACCAGACACACCAAGGGCTAACATCATATAGCCTAATTGTGACATGGTTGAGAATGCCAATACACGTTTTATATCTGTTTGCGTAATAGCAATTATGGCCGCAAATAAGGACGAAAAGGCGCCAACAAAAGCGACGATATTAAGAGCAAATCCATCTTCTACAAAGAAATACATGGGAAAGAGTCGCGCTACCAAATAAACACCAGCTACAACCATGGTAGCGGCATGAATTAATGCTGAAACAGGCGTTGGGCCTTCCATGGCGTCCGGTAACCAAATGTGCAATGGAAACATCGCAGATTTCCCAGCACCGCCAATAAAAATTAATATGAGTGCCCAAGTTAAAACCGATAACCCCATAAAGGATGTCGATGCCCAATTTAAAATAGCACTTCCTTCAGGGTTATTAAGGGTTTCAAAATCATAAGTCCCCGTGTAATAACCAACAATTAAAATGCCTATTAAAAATCCTAGATCGGCAAAACGAGTGACAATAAACGCTTTTTTGGCCGCAGCTACCGCTGATGGTTTTGTGTAATAATAGCCTATCAATAAATAGGATGACACACCAACCAATTCCCAGAAAATATAGATTTGGAAAAGGTTTGTTGCCAATACCAATCCAAACATTGAAAATGAAAAGAGCCCTAAAAACGCAAAGAATTTGGTGTAACCATCATCCCCTTTCATGTAGCCTCTGCTATAAATATGAACCATTAGCGACACTATGGATACCACAATAAGCATCATAATAGATATTGGGTCAATTAAAATACCCATGTCAATACTTAAGGTGTCCGTAAAGTTCATCCAAGTTGTTTTTTCAACGAGCGTTTGATAAACGCCGTTTACTTTTCCGTAAACAAAGAAATATTGATATGCTGTATAGAATGATAGTAATGCCGAAGAAGTTAGACCAAACACCCCAATGTAACCTGAAACAGAAGGTTTGATTTTTTTATTAAAGATCCCCAATAGCAAAAATACTGCCAGTGGAATTAAGGGAATTAATATGATATAATCTAGATTCATATTTAAACTATTTATTTCGTGTGCTTAAAGTTTTGTTTAATATTTTCATTTAGGTTCTAACTTTAAGTGCTTTTTTAATATTTCATCATTTCAGTGTCCTTAACTTCAACAGAGTTAATTTGTCTGTACAGATTTATTATTATTGATACCGCTAAAGCAGTTTCTGCAGCAGCAACAGCGATAATAAAAATTGAAAAGATGACACCTTGCAACATATCAGGATATAAATACTTATTGATAATAACAAAATTTATGACTGAAGCATTCAAGATTAACTCAATAGACATTAAAATTGAAATCAAGTTCTTTCTAGTTATAAATCCGTAAATACCAATAAAAAATAAAATAGAGGTTACGGTTAGTAGTTCGTATATGCTAATTCCAGAAATCATACGGTCTCATCATTTTTAATGCTTAGCTTTTTTCCTTTTGCAATAATAATTGCACCAATCATTGCGGCTAATAGTAGTATACTGATTACTTCAAAGGGTAAAATAAATCCTCCTGCTTCGTAGCTTAGTAACTTCATCCCTATATCAGAAGTGGTGATTGTATTATAATTTTGAACAACATTAAAATCATGAGCGTATATTGTTGTTAAAAAAACGCCTAGACCCACTAAACAAGACAGACCAACGAGTAACTGCTTAGATGTTTTTGCAATTTCCAGTTCCATTTCAATATGATGTACTAAAATGACTGAAAATATAATGAGCACAATAATTCCGCCGGCATAAACAGTTAATTGAATAGCCG
The DNA here is from genome assembly GCF_006974145.1 of Changchengzhania lutea. Lineage (NCBI taxonomy): Bacteria > Pseudomonadati > Bacteroidota > Flavobacteriia > Flavobacteriales > Flavobacteriaceae > Changchengzhania > Changchengzhania lutea. The sequence goes on from NZ_CP039456.1 coordinate 1,188,123, forward strand.
CCAGAAAATTATAGTCTATTAAGAAGTAGAGTCCGGCAATACCACAAAGGACAAACAGTAGATAAATAACCGATCGTAGCATTTTACGACTGGTAACAGAAGCCATAGCAAAAACAATGATTATAAATGATAAAATGTAAAATATATACTTTTCCATAGTTTTAGTCTTCTATTCCAGCTTTGACTTTTGAGCCGGGTTCGTTTAAAACCTTTGTTAATTGCGTTCTATCATATACAGCATTTTCATAATTCTGTGCCCAAACAATGGCATCAGTAGGACATGCTTCAATACACAAACCACACATGGTACATAACCCCAAATGATAAATATGTTTGTCTATTTTCTTTTTCTTTTTACCGGTTGTTTCATCAATGCCTCTATCCCAAATAATTTCTATACTACCATTAGGGCAAGCAATTTCACATTTTTGGCAACCGGTACATTGGTGTTCGTTGTTTTCATCGTGTGGCATCACTACTTCGCCACGAAAACGTTCAAACATCTTTAAGGTGTCCCTATTGTCTGGATACTGCTGTGTAATGGCGCCTTTTCTGGATGTTAAAAAGTACTTTCCTGTAACACTCATACCGTTAAGAAGTGTTTTTATTCCTTTATATATATCTGAAAAATAACTCATCCTTTTTAAAATTGAATTGTCATATTAAGCCAAACTATTAATGCCATTATGACGATGTTTACCAGGTTTATCGGTAATAAATATTTCCATTCCAACGTAAGTAACTGGTCTATTCTCAATCTTGGAAATGTCCACCTAAACCACATCATTAAAAACACCAATACCAATGTTTTTGTTAAAAACCAAAAGACGCCTAACCATGGAATGGATTCGGTTATTCCGAAAGGCGATAACCATGCTCCAAAAAAGACCGTTGTAGCAATGGCGGCAATAATGAACATATTTATAAACTCCGCTAAGAAAAAATAAGCGAATTTCATTCCCGAATATTCGGTATGAAAACCTGCACCCAACTCAGATTCTGCTTCAACCATATCAAAAGGCGCTCTGTTGGTTTCGGCAGTACCTGCAATCATATATATCATGAAAGCTATGATTGCAGGAATATGCCCTTGCACTATGAGCCAGCCACTTTTTTGTACTTCTACAATTTCCGATAATTGCAACGAACCAGTAATTAATACCATGGTTAATAATGATAAGCCAATGGATAGTTCATAACTAATCGTTTGAACACCACTACGCATGGCACCAATAAGCGCAAATTTGTTATTACTGCTCCAGCCTCCCAATAAAATACCAATGACTCCAATAGAGGAAATAGCAATTAAAAAGAGAATACCAATATTAATATCAAATGCTTGAAATTCTTGTGTGAAAGGAAAAACAGCCAATGCCATTAATGAAGAAATAATGACAAAATAAGGTGCTAAATTGTATAAGAACTTATCTGCTTTAACAGTGCCTGTTAGCTCTTTTGAAACCAGTTTTAAGGCATCTGCCATGGTTTGCAATAATCCTAAAGGCCCTACTCTATTGGGCCCAATACGTAATTGAAACCAAGCAGCTACTTTACGCTCAAGAAGCACTAAGTATAATCCAGCTACAGCAAAAATGCCCAAATAAATTAAAGCAACTAAAACCATGGCAACAATACTTGCGGCACCTTCTGGCATCACACTAACAAGCCAATCTTCTATGGTTTTGGTTATGTTCAATGACCGAGGACCGAAGACCGAAGACGGAAGGCTGATGACCGAGGACCAATATTGAATGATTAATCTAAACATTATAATTTATTTCTAAATGCAATCATCATATTCATTAAATGAAATGATTCTTCATAAAAGTTATCAAATTCTTTTTCTACTATGTAATTTCTTCTTTTGGCCTTGTGTAAACACGTTACCACTTCAGCTAAAGAGCGGATAGCATATCCAACAAACTTTTTTTGCTCTGGATTTGATTGTCCAATAGCTCCTTCAGATATGTTTAACGCAATGGAATCTGAAGCTCGTCTTATCTGTGAGGATAAGTTATATAGTTCTTTTTTCGGAAAACTCTCGGCTAACTTATCTATATCATCTCCTAAATCCATAGCCTTGTTCCATATTTTTAATTTCTCAAATTTAAATCTACTCTCCATAGTAAAACATCTTTTTTATCACCCGTCACCTGTCACCTATCATTTCTCATCTATCAATATCAGGTATTACCAAGTCTAATGTTGCCATACTTGCCACGAGATCTCCAATTTTTCCACCAACAGCAATGTGATTTAATAATGATAAGTTTGAAAATCCAGGAGAACGGAATTTAAGTCGATATGGGTTTTTTGTTCCCGTACTTATTACATAAACCCCAAGCTCGCCTCTTGCTGTTTCAACACGTTGATAAAATTCACCTTTAGGTAATTTAATCACTACTTTAGTTACCACTTTATGATCGCCCTCCGGAATATTATCAATTAATTGTTCAATGATTGACATAGATTCCCACATTTCCTGAATTCTAACCTGATAACGCGCTAAACTATCTCCTTCCGTTTTTAAGGCTTCATTAAATGTTACCTTATCATAAGCGCTATAAGGGTGATGCTTTCTAACATCGCAAGAATACCCAGAACCACGACCAACAGGGCCAGAAGCACCAAACGAAATAGCATCTTCTTTCGATAAAAGACCAACACCTTTCATTCTTTTTTGAAATATTACGTTGCCTGTTAGTAACGTATCATATTCTGGTAATTTGGTTTTAAAATGAGCGATAAATTCTTTTGTTCTTTTCACAAAATTTGGATGAATATCGAACATCAACCCTCCCGGAATATTGTAATTCATGGTTAAACGAGCGCCACAGGTTTCCTCAAAAATATCATTGATCATTTCGCGATCCCTGAAGCCATAAAAATAGGTTGTAAGCGCGCCAACATCCATTCCCATAACGCCCCACCATAAACAATGGGATGCTATTCGAGTAAGCTCACTTAGGATGGTTCTGACCACTTTTACGCGTTCAGGAACTTCGATTTCAAGCGCATTTTCAACCACTAAGCAAACTGCTTCATTATTTATATGTGATGACAAATAATCCATTCTATCTGTTAAATGAACGATTTGCTGATAGCTGTCGCGTTCGCACATTTTTTCAATGGAACGATGGATGTATCCTAAATCTGGTTCAACCTTTTTAATGATTTCGCCATCTATGGTTAACAAAAGACGCAACACACCATGCGTAGCAGGATGTTGTGGTCCCATATTAATGAAATACTCTTCAGATTTAAAATTGGTATTAACTAAAGTCGCTTCCATAATCACCTATTTAATAACCATGTTAATATCATCTACATAATCCTTTCTTAAAGGAAACCCTTCCCACTCATCTGTTAAGAACAGTCTTTTTAAGTTTGGATGATTATTGAACTTTATTCCGAAAAAATCAAAAACTTCGCGCTCATGGAATTCGGCAGTTCTCCAGATATCGCATACAGAATCTAAAGTTGGATTTTCCCTATCTGCCGTTTTTACCTTAACAACAATAACATGTCTATGTGTAGTAGATTCTAAATGATACACAACACCTAATTCTGGCTCCCAATCAACACCACTTAAACAGAATAAATAGTCGAAGTTAGTTTTGCTATTACTCTTTAATTGTGACATTAATCGATGTAATAGCTCAGGCTGTACAGTAATATTTAAAAATTGAGAACTTTCTTCCGTAAATTCTAAAAGGCTGGGATTAACAGGTTCTTCAGTTTTTGTGCTTTCTTCCAAACCTTCTTCGGTTTCAGAAATAGTTGCAACTTCAGAAACGTTTCCAGCTTCAGGATTTGGAAACCAACTACCAATTATATTTTGTAAATCTTCGTTGTTCATTTTATTGACCGTTAGTCTTTTCTCTTTATTCTTTTGTCTTAATTTTGATAACACCCTCCTTAATCCTCCCTCAAGGGAGGAATCGTAATTCAGCATTCATAATTCATTAAAGTCCTTCATCAAATCCGTCAATAGGATTTTTCTTGTGTTTCATATTTTCAGTTCTAATCTTATCCTGAAGCTTCAACATCCCTTGTAATAATGCTTCAGGACGCGGCGGGCAACCTGGAACATAAACATCTACAGGAATAACATGATCCGCACCTTTTACCACAGAATAGGTGTTATAAAAAAATGGGCCACCAGAAATAGCACAAGCTCCCATAGCAATTACATATTTTGGCTCTGCCATTTGATCGTACAAACGACGTAAAACAGGAGCCATTTTATTCACAATTGTTCCCGCAATAATTATTAAATCTGCCTGCCTTGGGGAAGGCCGTGCGACTTCAAAACCAAATCGAGAATAATCGTGTCTAGCAGCTCCTGTTTGCATCATTTCAATGGCACAGCAACTAGTGCCAAAATAAAGCGACCATAGTGAATTTGATCGCCCCCAATTGATTATTTTATCTAATGAAGTCACAATGACGTTAGCGCCATTTCCAGCAGGAATCACCTTTCCTGGGAAATTTTTTGGAATTTCTTGATTTCTATATTCTGCCTGTGATAAATATCTTTCTTTGTCGTCTACTCCCATTTTAATGCTCCTTTCTTCCATGCGTATAATAACCCTAATCCTAATATAAAGAGAAATATAAATATTTCTATTATAGCCACAAATCCAACATCCTTAAACACAACTGCCCAAGGAATTAAAAATGCGACTTCAACATCAAAAATCAAGAATAGAATGGCGAATAGATAATACCCTACCTTAAACTGAACCCAAGTTGGGCCAATAGTGACCATACCACTTTCATAAGGCTCTCTTTTTTGGGGATTATCTGATTTATGCGATATTAAATTTGATAAAAAGTTTGCGCCAGCAACTAAAACGATACCTGCCAATAAAAATACAATGATGGCTTCTGAACCCATTTATATCTGTTTTTAAATTAAAACACCTGATAAATATCTCCGGAGAAAAACAAATCGTCTGTTTTATGAAATTTCGAATTCCTTTTCACTTCTGCCGTTACTGCATCTTCTCTTTCTTCAAGGGTGACATCATCATAACTTCTTATAACTCCAGTAACCATAGGATACTCTAACCGAACAAGCATTTGATGTAAAGTTGGGTCTTGTTCTTTAGCATTATGAACCAAAATATCTTCTTGTGTTATACCCTTTTCGCCAATGGTTACCACTTCTAGCTTTAACCCATTTAAGACTAAACCTTTATCTCTGTCTTTTCCAAAAATCATTGGTTTACCATGTTCAACATACAATTGTTTATCCTCTCTTACCTTTTTATCTGTAAATTGAGTAAAACAGCCATCATTAAAAATGACGCAGTTTTGCAAAACCTCAATTAAAGAGGTCCCTTTAAATTTTTGGCCCTCTATAAACAATTCGGTCATTTCTTTTGGCGTATTACCTCCAATTCTTGCAAAGAAACGCGCTTGAGCACCTATGGCTAATTCTCCTGGCGAAAAAGGAGGTTGTGTATTACCGTAAGGTGAGGATTTTGTTTTTTGACCCACCAAAGATGTTGGTGAAAACTGCCCTTTTGTTAAACCATAAATTTCATTATTGAAAAGAATAATATTTAAATCAATATTTCTTCGTAAAACATGAATAAAATGATTCCCACCAATAGCCATTGAATCTCCGTCTCCTGTAATCACCCAAACACTAAGTTTAGGGTTGGCTAATTTAACACCTGTAGCTATTGCCGGTGCGCGACCGTGAATACCATGCATTCCATAAGAATCCATATAATAAGGAAAACGAGAGGAACAACCAATACCAGAAATAAAAACGACATCTTCTTTATTAATGCCCATTTCTGGAAGTGCTTTTTGCATAGCGCGTAAAATAACATAGTCATCACAACCTGGGCACCATCTTACTTCTTGATCGCTCGCAAAATCTTTAAAAGTGTATTTTTTTGTTATTGTTTCCATGATTATTTTACTAATTGTTTGAATTTTTCTGTCAACTCACTATTTCCGAAAGGCAGTCCTTGTATTTTATTAAATTGCAATAATTCTAACTTATTGAAATTGATTTTTAGAATTTTTGCGAACTGACCATTATTTAATTCACAAACAAGAATTTTTTTGAATTTACTAAAAACCTCTAATGTGTTTTTGGGTAAGGGATTTATATAATTAAAGTGAGTAAAGCCTATATTAGTAAACCCTTCCTCGTTTACTTGTTTTACAGCTGAATGCAATGAACCGTAAGTACCTCCCCAACCAACAACTAATAAATCACCTTCTTCTGCAAACTCAGTGCTTATTTCGGGAATATAATCTTGCACACGCTTGATTTTTTCAGCCCTAATTTTGGTCATGAATTCATGGTTTTCAGGAACATAAGATACATTCCCTGTAACCTTATCTTTTTCTAATCCCCCAATTCTATGTTCCAACTTGGGAGTTCCTGGAATAGCCCAATTACGAGCAAGCGTTTCTTCATTTCTATTATATGGATGCCAATTATCATAATACTTAGAAACTATATTGTTCTTTATTTCTGGCATGTCATTAACAGACTGGATTTTCCATGGAGAAGACCCATTTGCTATATAACCGTCTGTTAGCAATATTACAGGCGTCATATGCTCTAAAGCCAATTTAGCGGCCTGATAAGCAAAATTAAAGCAGTTAGATGGTGTACTGGCGGCAATAACAATTACAGGACTTTCCCCATTTCTACCATACATAGCTTGTAGTAAGTCTGATTGTTCGGTTTTTGTAGGTAATCCGGTAGATGGCCCTCCACGTTGCACATTAACAACAACTAAAGGCAATTCTACCATCATTGCCAAACCTAAAGCCTCACCTTTTAAAGCCAAACCAGGACCAGATGTTGTAGTTATTGCTAAATCCCCAGCAAAAGCAGCTCCAATAGCAGATGTAATACCTGCAATTTCATCTTCAGCTTGAAACGCTTTCACGCCAAAATGTTTGTGTTTTACCAACTCATGTAATATATCGGTTGCTGGCGTGATGGGATATGAGCCTAAAAACAACTCTAAACCAGATTTTTCGGCAGCTGCCAGAAAACCCCAGGCAGTTGCAGTGTTACCCATTATAATCCTATAGGTCCCAGCAGGCATTTTTGCCGGTGCAATAGTGTATGAATTTGGTATTAACTCTAAAGTTTCTGCAAAATAAAAACCTGCATTTAAAACCTTCGTATTAGCTTCTATAATTTCGGGTCTGGATGTAAACTTTTTGTTAAAAAAATCTATGGTATGATCTGTAGAACGGTCATACATCCAATACACCATACCTAAAGCAAACATGTTCTTAGTTCTGGTGATACTTTTATTATCTAATCCCGCTACATTTTTTAAGGCCTCTTTGGTTAATGAGGTCATCGCCACTTCAATAACACGGTAATTTTCAAGGCTATTATCTTCTAAAGGATTAGACTCGTATTGCGCTTTTTCTAAATTCTTTTTTGTAAAAGCATCTGTATCTACTATAATGGTATGCCCAGGCTTTACAGCATGTAAATTTGTTTTTAAACCCGCAGGATTCATAGCCACCAACAAATCTACCTCATCACCAGGAGTACTGATTTCAACACTCCCAATATGTACTTGAAAACCCGAAACACCATACAAACTACCTTGCGGCGCTCTTATTTCTGAAGGATAATTGGGAAACGTTGCAATATCATTTCCAAACATTGCCGAGGTACCTGAAAACTGGGTACCTGTTAATTGCATGCCGTCTCCCGAATCGCCTACAAATCTAATAATTACAGCTTCAAGTATTTCGTGCTGTTTATTTGATTGTGTTGTAACCATGGCATGTTGATTTAAAAAATTAGTTAAAAGCGTGTTTTATAATCATCAAATATAATTTCACTTTTTTAGTTTAAATATGATTTTTGTCACATTTAAACTGTGAAATCTAATTTATATTTACCAATATTTATTTTCTTAAAACATTATATTATGGCGATTATAATAACAGATGAATGTATTAATTGTGATGCCTGTGTTGCAGAATGTCCAAATAATGCTATCTACGAGCCCGATCAAGAATGGGCCTATTCTGATGAAACAGCATTAAGCGGCATGGTAACACTTCCTAATGGAGAAGAAGTAGATGCCGATGCCCAAAACACGCCTGTTTCAGATGAATTCTATTTTATTGTGACTGATAAATGTACAGAATGCAAAGGATTTCATGATGAACCCCAATGCGCTTCTGTATGTCCTGTAGATTGTTGCATACCTGATGAGAACCATGTTGAAACCGAAGATATGCTTTTAGAAAAGAAAGCTTGGTTACATGGAGAATAAAGCACTGTTTTTTTTTGAATCAGTAATTTAATTTAAAATCGAAAAATCATTCTTATATAATAATAAGAATGATTTTTTTTTGTAAGTACATGACAAAAAAATGACCCACACATTTTAAGTCGCTAATTATCAATAGTTTTATGATTTTGGATGTTTCAGTAAGATTACTATCATTTAATGAACGCTAAACTAATTTTTGTCATGTTCTGAACTAATTTTTATTCATTATAAAGGCTTTTTTTTACTTCATTATCTCCTTATTTATTAATATCATTTCCTGACATAAATCATATAATTTAAGACAGAGACTCTTTAATTTTACTTCACTTATATAAATATACTATTTAAAATATATGCATTATGGAAAATCAATTCCAAAAGTTAATCTGCGACGCAAATGAAGCTGTTGCAAAAATAGCTCATAAAACAAATGAGGTGTGTGCCATTTACCCAATAACACCTGCATCTCCTATGGGCGAACACGTCGATGTGTACAGCTCGAAAGGTCAGAAAAACATTTGGGACAATATCCCTAGAATTGTAGAAATGCAGAGCGAAGGTGGCGCTGCAGGAGCCGTCCATGGGGCTTTACAAGCTGGTGCACTAACTACAACTTTTACAGCTTCTCAAGGATTACTTCTTATGATTCCTAATATGTATAAAATGGCAGGTGAATTATTACCTTCCGTAATACACGTAGCCGCAAGAACGATAGCCACGCATGCGCTTTCAATTTTTGGCGACCATTCAGATGTTATGGCTACTAGACAAACAGGATTCTCCATGCTATTTGGGGGATCAGTTCAAGAGGCTCACGATTTTGCTCTTATTTCACAAGTAGCAACATTAAAATCCAGAGTGCCTTTCCTAAATATTTTTGATGGCTTTAGAACCTCTCACGAGATTTCTAAAATAGATGGTATCCCTGATGATGTTATTATTGATATGATGCCAGAAGACGCTATTATGGATCACAAAAAACGCTCGCTTGATCCAGATCATCCTGTCATTAGAGGGACTTCTCAAAACCCGGATGTATTCTTCCAAGCCAGAGAGGCCGCCAATACGTTTTATGAAAAAGTTCCTGGTATTGTTGAAGACACAATGAATGAATTCTACAAGCATACGGGACGTAGATATAGTTTGTTCTATTATGAAGGTCACCCCAAAGCAGAACGTGTTATTATACTCATGGGCTCTGGCGAAGGTGCGGCACGGGAAACCGTGGAAGCCATGGTGAAAAATGGCGAAAAAGTAGGGGTACTATTTGTTCGCTTGTTTAGACCATTTTCAATAAAGCACTTTGTTAATGAGTTGCCTGAAACCGTTAAAAAAATAGCAGTTCTTGACAGAACCAAAGAACCAGGAAGTATTGGCGAACCCTTATACCAAGATGTTATTACGGCATTAAATGAAAGTGATAGGGAAATGCCTGTTGTAGTTGGAGGCCGTTACGGTTTATCCTCAAAAGAATTTACGCCTCAAATGGTTAAAGGTGTTTATGACGAATTACTGGACAATAAACCCAAAAACCACTTTACGGTTGGTATTAACGACGATGTCACTTTTACAAGTTTACCAATTGATGAATCTTTTACAATAGAACGCCATACCATTAACTGTATGTTTTATGGTTTAGGATCTGATGGTACTGTTGGAGCTAATAAAAACTCCATTAAAATTATTGGTGATACCACAGATAATTTTGTACAAGGGTACTTTGTTTACGACTCTAAAAAAGCCGGTGCACAAACCATTTCCCACTTGCGTTTTGGTCCAAAACCAATTTATTCTTCATACTTAATTGATAAAGCAGATTTCATTGCCAGCCATCAATTCAATTTTATTGAAAAATATAATATGGTTGCCGATTTAAAACACGGGGGCACATTCTTATTGAATTCACCATATTCCAAAGACGACATTTGGGATTATTTACCAAAGCGAATTCAAAAGGAAATTATCGAAAAAGAAGCCAATTTCTATGTAATTGATGCTACAAAAGTAGCTGAAGCATCCAATCTTGGCAAACGCACAAACACGGTATTACAAACGTGTTTCTTTGCTATTTCAGGTATTTTACCAAAAGATGAAGCCATTCAAAGAATTAAAGATGCCATTGTAAAATCTTACTCTCATAAAGGAGAGGGGATAGTTAAAATGAATTTTACTGCGGTTGATAATTCGCTCGCCAATCTTCAAAAAGTAGATTATCCTAAAGAAATTACCAGCGAAATACATTTACAAACCGCGATGCACAATGCTCCAGATGGATTTGTTACCGAAGTGTTGGAAAAAATATTAGGCGGATTTGGAGATGAGCTTCCTGTAAGCGCATTCCCCGTAGATGGCACTTTCCCAACAGGAACTACACAATACGAAAAAAGTGGTATTGCAGACAAAGTACCTGTTTGGGACGATATTAATTTATGCACACAGTGTAATAAGTGCGTTGCTATTTGTCCGCACGCAGCCATTAGAGCAAAAGTTGTTAGTAATGACGAATTAGCAAATAAACCTGATTCCTTACAAGCAGTTGCTGCAAAAGGCAGACCTTTTAATAAAGTGGAAGAGTCTTATGTACTTCAAGTATCTCCTCAAGACTGTACGGGTTGCGACCTTTGTGTTGCTGTTTGTCCGGCTGTAAGCAAAGAAGATCCAGACTTTAAATCGATCAACATGCATAAAAAGCTTGAAGTGGAAGCTGTAGAAGATGTAAATTGGGATTACTTTATAGATTTACCTGATTATAATAGAACGGAGTTGCAAATAACAAACGTAAAAGGATCCCAATTCCTAGAGCCTTTATTCGAATTCTCTGGAGCCTGTTCCGGTTGCGGCGAAACACCATATATTAAATTATTGACACAGCTTTATGGAGATAGTATATTAATTGCAAATGCGACAGGATGTTCTTCAATTTATGGCGGTAATTTACCAACAACACCATATAAAACCAATCAATTTGGTAGAGGTCCTGCTTGGGCTAATTCTTTATTTGAAGATAATGCTGAATTTGGTTTAGGGATGAAATTAGCTTTAAGCAAGAAACAGGAAATTTCCGTAAACTTACTTAAATCTATTGAAAAGGAAGTTGGAAAAGACTTAGTTGATGCTATATTAAATAATCCTGAAAAAACCGAAGCTGAAAAGGAAGAGAATTTTAAAAATTTAGACAAATTAAAAATCAAACTAGCCCGTATCGACAATGAAAATGCTAAAAAATTGTCTCACCTAACTGAATATTTACGTAAAAAATCAGTATGGATTTTAGGTGGCGATGGTTGGGCTTACGATATTGGATTTGGTGGCGTGGATCACATCTTAGCGACAGGGGAGGACATCAATATTATGGTGTTGGATACCGAAGTATATTCCAATACAGGCGGACAAACCTCTAAGGCTACACCATTAGGAGCAAGTGCAAAATTTTCGGTTTCCGGTAAACGCACAAGTAAAAAGAGTTTAGCACTACAGGCCGTTTCATACGAAAATGTGTATGTTGCCCAAATCGCTATAGGAGCCAAAGACCTTCAAACCCTTAAGGCCATTGAAGAAGCTGAAGCGTATCCTGGACCATCAATAATAATTGCTTACTCTCATTGTGGTGAACATGGATATGATCTAGCACATGGCGCTTCACAGCAAGAAAAAGCGGTAGAAAGCGGTTATTGGCCATTATTTAGATTTGACCCATCCAAGCCAAAAGGCAAGAAGTTTAGATTAGATTCAAAGGCACCTTCAATTCCTCTAAAAGACTTTATGTATAATGAAACACGTTTTTCTAGAGTTGCTAAGGACAATGCAGAACTTGGAGCCAAACTTCTTGAGCAAGCTCAAACTGAGGTTAATTCCAAATGGGAACGTTTAGAACTTTACAGAGATATGTAACATGCCTTAGCCAAGGTAGTGTTTGTTTAATATAAAATCATTCTCCATGCTATATTTATAGTATGGGGAATGAATACTATTAATTACTAACTTTTAATTCATTTATCATGGAAAATGAAGCTATCAAGTATTTTGTAAATGCTGCTCAAAAATTGAATCAAGCTAACAAAGAGTTATTTAAACCAGAAGAGGATATTGTCACGTATTTAGTTTGCAAAAATTCTCAGTATGCCATCGAAAATTATCTAAAAGGTTATCTTTTGAAAAAGGGTTTTAATCCTAGTGAATACAAAACCATAGACAGCCTTTATGAACAGTGTAAAAGAATAAATAAAGATTTTGAAAAAGTAGATTTATCAGACTTCAATTGTAAAGCTTCTCCTAGTTTAGAATCAAAATATTGTAATGATGTTTCAAAAGTTAGCAAATGTTTTGATGCAGCAGATGAACTAGACACATTTCTTAGAAAAGAAAAAATTATTTAATGTAACTTTTCTAAACTCTATGTTTTATTTAATAAAAAACACTTTTGTGTACTAATTTAAGCTTAAAATTAAGCTTGAATATTAATCACTTGTTCAATTTGAGGTGCATATTTTTTAATGGTCATCTCTACACCCGACTTTAAAGTCATTTGATTGACACTACACCCTACGCAGGCACCTAATAATTGTACTTTGACCAAGGTATTGTTTTCTTCGATAGAGAGCAAAGAAATATCACCACCATCGCTTTGCAAAAACGGACGGATTTCCTCTAAAGCTTTTTCAACATTTAACCTAATTTCTTCTGTAGACATCTGCTATTTTTTCCTCACCCTAACCCACTCCTCCCGATAGCTATCGGGAGGAAAGGGAAAAAAGCTGATTATTATTTCTTTATGGCCGAACAACCAGCCATTGTCGTTATTTTTATGGCTTCTGTAGCCGGCAAAGCATCATTTCTTTTTACTAGTTCCTGTACCACGTTCTGTGTTAAAAGCTCAAAGGCTTTCTCTAATTCCGTTGCCGTTTGTAAGGCTGCTGGTCGACCAACATCACCTGCTTCACGAATACTCTGCACCAAAGGAAGTTCACCTAAAAATGGCACTTTTAAATCTTCGGCCAAATGTTTAGCCCCTTCTTTACCAAAAATATAATACTTGTTATCTGGCAACTCTTCTGGTGTAAAGTAAGCCATATTTTCAATAATCCCTAATACGGGGACATTAATACTCTCTTGTTGAAACATGGCCACACCTTTTTTAGCATCTGCAAGCGCCACGTTTTGAGGGGTGCTCACTATTAAAGCACCGGTAATAGGAAGTGATTGCATAATACTTAGATGAATGTCCCCCGTTCCAGGAGGTAAATCAATTAGCATAAAGTCAAGTTCACCCCAATGCGCATCAAAAATCATTTGATTTAAGGCTTTTGCCGCCATAGGCCCACGCCAAACCACGGCTTGGTCAGGTTGGGTAAAAAACCCAATAGATAATACTTTTACACCGTAATTTTCAACAGGCTTCATTTTAGATTTACCGTCTATATTAACAGCTAAAGGTTTTTCAGATGCCACATCAAACATAATAGGAATGGATGGTCCATAAATATCAGCGTCTAAAACACCAACCTTGAAGCCCATTTTAGCTAAGGTTACTGCCAAATTAGCGGTAACCGTAGATTTACCAACACCTCCTTTACCAGAAGCTACAGCAATAATATTTTGAATGCCCGGAACAGCCTTTCCTTTTATAACATGGGCTTTAGGTTGCTCTGGTGCTTCAACTTTTACATTGACCGTAATTTTGGCCTTCTCATAAACCTGCTCATGAATGGTTTTTAAAATATCAACTTCGGTGCGTTTTTTAGCCTGAAGGCTCGGGTTTTTAATCGTAATATCTACAATAACCTCATCACCAAAAGTCATTACATTTTTAACGGCACCACTATCTACCATATTTTCTCCCTCACCAGGTGCAGTAAGTGTTTGTAATGCTTTAAATATATCTTGTTTGTTGAGTTTCATGATTTTTAAGACAATAGGACAAAATAAAAGAGCAAAGACTGTTTTAGTTAAGCTGTTCTTTTATTCTACAATTATTTAATTTTCAATTATTAAGAATGATTCTAAGATGCAAATATAAATAATAAACACGGAAGAGGGAATAGAGTTATTAGAAGTTTTGTTTATGAACCCATCTTGACTTTTTCTATTTCCTAAAAAATGGCCGAAATCTGCCCATATTTCGTTACTTTTTTTATTCGTAGCGATGCTATGTCTTTCAAAAAGTGCCTAATCTGGACAAATTTCATCTCATTTTCGGTTAAACACAAAAAGTCAAGATGGGTTCTATTATAAGATTTAGTGAACTTATGGAAGTAGAAGAAATAAAACCATTAATAAAGTAATTTATTTTAATGGTTAATAATTGAAATTATAATTCCTTTGAAGGTTCCCAAAAAATTTCTTTAAAATTCTGAATTTGATTCTCTATAACCACGACGCCTTCACTTTCTAAAAGCTGCTGCATCAGGTTTGTACCCTCAAAATGGTGTTTTCCAGTTAATAAACCTTTCTTATTGACGACCCTGTGTGCTGGAACACCTTTACCGCCAGAGCCATTCATGGCATAGCCTACCATACGTGCACTTCTTGCGGCGCCCAAATAGGTTGCAATGGCACCATAACTGGTGACTCTGCCATACGGTATGCATTTTGCCACCTCATAAACCTTATCGAAAAAATTTAAAGTTTCCGGCTTCATATTATAGCTCCTTAAGGATATTAAACAGTGTAACTATGGAAATGATTCCGGTAATTCCTCCAATAACATAGTTCATGTTTTTCTGAGATGTAAAAGATTTCTCTTTAATCATATCAAAGAAGAAAATATACATATAGAGCATAACAAAGGTTCCCATAGCCGCACCTGCTACATAGGATATGATGTTAATTTGAGTGAGTTCTAACCATCCAAAAGATGCCAAAGTTATGGTCATATAGGCTTGGTAAGGAATTGGAAACACATTTATAGCAGACAACAAAACACCTTGTAAAAATCGACTGTACTTGCTTCTTACTTTGGGTTCAATTTTCTGTTTGGTTTGTTTTTTTGCGATGAGCAAGAAATATACAGTAATAAGCACAAAAACAATAAAGGCAACACGTTGAAGAATGTCTACTACTTCTGAATGATTACTTAAATAACTCGCAAAAATCGCTGCAATATAGGTTTGAATAGCAACGATAACGCAAACCCCAATAGAGAACATAATTCCTCTACTATGCCCCTCTTTAAGGCTTATTTTTGCAGCTGTCATATTTAGCAAACCAGGTGGAATAACCCCTATTAATGCTACAATTAAGCCTAAAACAAATACAAAAGTTAAATTCACTAATTGCTTATTTTAAACCTAATATACGTAATTGGTTTGTTATGCTCTAAATATTGCGATTCGTAAAATGTTTGTATGGCCGTTACATCTTCTGGACTACCTTCTTGTTTGTACACATTATGGTTTGCATAAAGCACCTCGTGACCAGCACCATGTAATAATCCAAGCGTATAGCCATGCATAAATTCACTATCGGTCTTTAAATTTACAACGCCTTCTGGTTTTAAAATATGTTTATAGCGTTTTAAAAATGTCGAATTAGTCATACGGTGTTTGGTACGCTTATATTTTATTTGAGGATCTGGAAAAGTGATCCAGATTTCGTCTACTTCATTCTCAGCAAAGGCATGGTCGATAAGCTCTATTTGGGTTCTTAAAAAAGCGACGTTAGACATATCATCTTCAAGAGCTGTTTTAGCTCCACGCCAGAATCTAGCTCCCTTGATATCGATACCCACAAAGTTTTTATTAGAATATTTTTGTGCCAGAGCAACCGAATACTCACCCTTACCACAACCCAGTTCTAAGATTAGCGGATTATTGTTTTTAAATATCGTTGTGTTCCAATTTCCTTTAAGGGCAAAATTACCATTTACCAAATCGTCCCTAGTTGGCTGAAATACATTGGAGAATGTTTCGTTCTCCCTAAATCTTTTAAGTTTGTTTTTGCTTCCCAAAGTGTATTGACTATTTGTTATGGTTACTTTATTTTTGGTAAAATTAAGGAAATATATGAGAGTGTTTATATACTTATCTTTGATTTTGATATAAACTCGCGTGAAGGATTGATGCGGCATCCTTTTTAAAACTCGAATGCATTAAAGATGGTGAGGCTTAACATTTGACAGATGGCCACGTCCTTTGTCCTCGCCCATGCCATTTTAAAAAGATATAGCGGAAAGCCTGACTTTTGCCGAGCAAAAGACACGCCCAAAGAAGCTTATGAAAAAACGTATTTTAGTAGCACCGTTGTGTTGGGGTTTGGGGCATGCGACACGCTGTATCCCTATTATCCATGCTTTGTTGGATTGTGAGTTTGAACCCGTTATTGCAAGTGATGGTGATGCGTTGATGCTTTTACAAAAAGAATTTCCTAATCTTGTTTCTATTGCGTTACCTAGCTACAATGTGAGTTACACAAAAAAAGGTGAGCATTTAAAATATAAAATGTTTAAAGACTCGCCCAAGTTGATTAAAGCCATAAGAACCGAAAAAAAACAGGTAAAACGTATTATCGACACTCATGAGATCTCTGGTATTATTTCTGACAACAGATTAGGTATTCATAGTAAAAAAGTGCCTTCGGTGTTTATAACCCATCAACTTAATGTTTTAAGTGGAAACACCACATGGCTCACGACTAAAGTTCATCAACATATTATCAAGAAGTTTGATGCGTGTTGGGTACCAGATGTAGCAGGCAATCCAAATTTGAGTGGTCAATTAGGACATGTTAAAACGCATGCTCTACCTACTGAATATATTGGGCCAATAAGTAGATTAGAACACAAAAAAATACCTGCTAAATACGCTGTTTTAATATTACTTTCTGGACCAGAACCGCAGCGTACATATCTAGAAGAAATGCTTTTAGCCGTTTTTAAGGGTTCTGAAAAAAGGATCATTATGGTCAAAGGGCTCGTCGACAAAAGTGAAGAGCGGCAGGTTAGTGGAAATTTTACAATTTATAATTTTATGACCACATCGCTTTTAGAAAAAACCATTAATGAAAGTGCTTTGGTAATTTCGAGATCTGGCTATACCACGATCATGGATTTGGCAAAACTTAATAAAAAAGCTTTTTTTATACCGACCCCAGGACAGTTTGAACAGGAGTACTTAGCCGATCGATTGACAAAATCAGGACTAGCCCCCAGTTGTAAACAAGATGATTTTACTTTAGACAAGCTCAATGACATTGAAAATTTTAAAGGTCTTGAAGCACTAAATTACGAAGTAAATTACAAGCGGTTATTTAGCCTTTTCAAGGGTGAATGAAAACTCACTACCAACGCCATATTCACTTTCCACATAAATTTTTTCTTGGTGCGCTTCGATAATGTGCTTGACTATGGAGAGCCCTAAACCAGAGCCACCTTCTTTTCTTGAGCCACTTTTATCGACGCGATAAAAACGTTCGAATAAGCGTGGTAAATGATAATTTTTTATGCCTTCACCGTTATCTGTGACACGCACAATAACTTTATTCTTGATAAGGTTTTCGATACTTACTTCTGTTGTTCCCTTGGCACGTCCGTATTTCAAGGAATTCACGATAAGATTAACTAATACTTGTTGAATACGTTCCTTATCAGCCTTTACCATGACAGGAGTGTTATAATCCATATCGAAAGTCAGTGTGATTTTATTCTTGTTAGCCTTCATCTCTAACATATCAAAAACACTTTTTACCAACTCTATAATATCAAATTTTTCAATTTTCAAACTTAAATCACCAACTTCCAATTTGGTAATCATATCCAAATCTTTAATAATATACCCCAGCCGTTCAATCCCTTTACTAGCACGCGCTAAATACTTCTCTCTCGTATTTTTATCGTTCATGGCACCGTCCAAAAGCGTCAATATATAACCTTGAACTGTAAAGAGCGGGGTCTTTAATTCGTGTGATATATTCCCTAAAAACTCTTTCCTGTACTTTTCACGCACTTTAAGCGTTTCTATTTCAATTTTCTTATCACGAGCAAACTTATCAATTTCTTCGGTAAGTGTTCTCATGTCCGTGGTAACAGACCCCTTTGATAAGCTTGCAGATTCTAGAAGGGTCAAGTCATCATAGATTTTTTTTACCCTTCGGTAGATAAACTTTTCAACGCGGTGCTGAATAACAAAAAATGAAAAAATATATACCGAAATTGAAAATACAATATAGGCCCACCAGACCACTTTCAAATTAAATAGGAATAAAAAAACACTCATTAAGAGCGTTGTAAAAAAAGTGATAAAAAAAGAGGTATTTATCGCAAATTTGTATGTTCTTTTGAATTTTGATTGCATTAATCTACAAACTTATAGCCCACACCTTTTACTGTTTTAAAGCTATGATCTCCTAATTTCTCACGTAATTTTCTAATGTGTACATCTATGGTCCTTCCGCCAACAACGACTTCATTACCCCAAACCCTATCTAGAATTTCATCACGTTTAAACACTTTCCCTGGTTTTGATGCGAGTAAAGATAATAATTCAAACTCTTTTCTTGGTAAGATTATTTCTTTGCCTTTTAGTAGAATTTTATATTCGTCACGATTAATCACTAGGTTACCAATTTTAACTGTGGCATCTTTTGGTTCCTCTTTATAGCGCCTTAATAAAGCTTTTACTTTGCTTATCAAAACCTTAGGTTTAATAGGTTTTGCTATGTAATCATCTGCACCAGCATCAAACCCTGCTACTTGAGAATAGTCTTCACCCCGAGCTGTTAAAAAAGTAATAATCGTATTTTTTAATTTGGGGTGATTTCTAATCAATTCGCAAGCCTCAATACCATCCATCTCAGGCATCATCACATCGAGAATTATAAGATGTGGCAATTCCTTTTTTGCTTTTTTAACGCCTTGTAATCCATTTTCGGCAGTTATTACTTGATACCCTTCGTTTGATAAGTTGTAACCAACAATCTCTAATATATCTGGTTCATCATCAACCAATAAAATCTTTATATCTTTCTTATTCATATGTTCTGCTCTAATGAAGATCAATCATTAATAGAGTAAAGATAAAACTTATCCCAGAGTTATAACAAATTTGAAAAATTAATAACATTATGGTAACAATCCATGCCCGATTTTTCAGTGTTTCGACCAAGTACACAAACCTTTAACATATATTTGGTATGGCTTTTGTATATTATTTGTACTTTTAATTGTTAAATACATTTATATGTTGAAAAACTACGCGTTTACCTTAATATTGACTTTAACATGTTTGATAAGCCAACACGGATTTTCACAAGATGGCGTTAGAAATACTGCTATGCAGCAGCATAATATCGAAGGTCTTACCATATATCCTAACCCTGTTAATAATGGCAGGCAATTTATAAATATTACATCAAAACTTCATTTAACTAAAACTGTGGAATTTTATAACGTTTTAGGGAAAAAGATTTTTTCAACCGTTATGGTTGGTAAGGAATTAAATATATCCAAGTTTAGCACTGGGGTTTATATTTTAAAGATTACCGAAAACAACATTAGTGAAACTCGCAAATTAGTCATAAAATAACCTTATTGTTATCTTATAGAAAGAGGCTGTCTAAAAAGTTGGTTTTTAGCTTAAATGTCACATTGAGACCCGAGCCAAAAAATTTTATCAAGCGGTAATGTTGACAATGAAACCGAACTTGAATTTGAAACCGAAAATTTTAAATTATGGATTGCCCCCTAGAGAATAGGCAAGAAACAAAATATATTTTGTTTTGAAGGTTGCGAGCGCAGCTCATTAGGAGTGTTTTAAAGATTTTGATTAAAATTTAAATAATTGAAAATCAAATACATAAAATAGATGTCAATGGTAGCACAGTCGAAATGCTTTGGTTTTCAAAACATTCAAACTTCGACTGCGCTCAGATTTGACAGGAGTTAATTAATTTTTAGACAGCCACTTTAGTTTAAATACATTGGATTACATTCCAAGATAACACGACAACGACTAAAAAACCAGTCATTCAATAAAAGCATAACGCATACGTTTTTAAAGTACTGCCCATTGGCAGCACTTTTTATTTTATCTACTTTTGTATTTTGTTATAGGATAGAAATCAACCCAATTTGTAAGAGCTCTATATTTGCTTAAATGATCGACACCAACGCTATTTTTAATATTACAACTAAAACGGAGTTTGAAGATTGCGCTATGCAAGTCTTTAGTTATCAGTTTGAAAATAATCCCGTTTATAGGTCCTTTTGCGATTTACTATATAGACATCCTAGTGATGTAAAAACCATAAAAGACATTCCTTTTCTTCCCATTCAATTTTTTAAGACGCATCGGGTATTAAGTTCTTCCGCCTCCATAAAAACTACATTTACAAGTTCAGGTACTACGGGTAGCGTAACGAGTTCGCATCATATTACGGATCTCTCAATATATGAGACCAGTTACAAAAGGGGATTTGAACATTTTTACGGTGACCTTACTGACTATGTTATTTTGGCGCTGTTACCTTCTTATCTAGAGCGCAAAGGCTCCTCATTAGTATATATGGTGGATGATTTAATTTCAAAATCCCAACATGCTGAAAGTGGCTTTTATCTAGATAATATTGGCGAATTAAAAAGTGTTTTACAACAATTAGAATCTGAAGGGAAAAAAAACCTACTCATCGGCGTGTCTTTTGCACTCTTAGATTTAATCGAAACCTTTCAATTCGATTTAAACCATACCATTGTTATGGAAACTGGCGGTATGAAAGGCAGACGAAAAGAACTTATTAGAACAGAACTTCACAAGCAACTCAAAGTAGGCTTTGGGGTAGAACAGGTTCATAGTGAATATGGCATGACCGAACTGTTAAGTCAGGCCTACTCTAAAGGTCAAGGGATTTTCGAATGTCCTAATTGGATGCAAGTCCTAACAAGAGACCCCGAGGATGCGCTGACCATACAAACTACAGGAAAAACTGGCGGTGCTAATGTTATTGATTTGGCTAACATTAATTCCTGTTCGTTTATTGCGACTCAAGATTTAGGCCGCGTTAACCCCGACGGTTCTTTCGAAATTATTGGACGGTTTGATAATTCCGACATAAGAGGCTGTAACCTTATGGTGCTTTAGGCTGTAAGTTATAAATCGTTTTACGACGTATATGTAAACATTCTATATGAAAACCCTTTTTTTACTATTGACACTGTCTTCGTCATTCTTGTTTGCACAAACCATAGACTATAATTTAAAAAACGGCTTCATAGCTCACGGCTATGATGTTGTCGCTTATTTTAATAATACGGCCGTTAAGGGCGAAAACCAATTTCAAACCACCTATGATGGTGTAAAATATAAATTCTCTTCTGAAAAACATCTTAATATATTCAAGCAAAATCCGAAGAAATATGTACCCCAGTATGGCGGCTATTGTGCCTATGCCGTCGCCGTAAAGTCTGATAAAGTTGCTATTAATCCAAAAACATTTACCATTACAGATGGCAAACTTTACTTGTTTTATGATGCCTGGGGCACCAACACCTTGAATTTATGGGACGAAGAAAACCCAACTAAACTGCAAAGCAAAGCGGATAAGAATTGGGACATAATAAAATTGAAAAAATAAGTTTTATCCTTGTAAGTTTTTAGAGATAATTACGACTAAATAATTGCTAAGAAAAAGAAAGATTAATTTTTTTAGTTGGTTGGTTAAACTGAAGCCTGATTTTACAATCAGGCTTCTTTTTTTTACACGACTCTTAAAACGAAATAATTCTTCTTACCACGCTGCAATAACACAAATTTATTATTAATTAAATCCTTTTGCGTTATCGTATAATTGTCTGCTACTTTTTCTTTATTTACTGAAATAGAATTTTCTTTTAAAGCCCTTCTAGCTTCTCCGTTGGATTTCAAAAACCCACCCTTTTCAGCTAAAGCTGCAACAATATCAAGTCCATTCTCAATATCGGACATCATTATTTCGGTTTGAGGAACCCCATCAAACACATCTAAAAAAGTCTGTTCATTAAGCACTTTTAAATCTTCGCTTGTAGATTTTCCAAAAAGAATATTACTGGCTTTTATAGCATTATCTAAGTCGTCCTTTGAATGTACCATGGTTGTTATTTCTTCGGCTAAACGCTTTTGTAAAACTCGTAAATGAGGTGCTTCTTGATGTTCGGTAATTAGGGAATTAATGGCAGGTTCATCTAAAAACGTAAAAATCCTAATATACTTTTCGGCATCATCATCACTAGAATTTAGCCAATACTGATAAAATTTGTACGGCGAAGTTCTATTCGCATCCAACCAAACATTTCCGCCTTCGGATTTCCCGAATTTAGAACCATCAGATTTGGTAATCAGTGGACAGGTAATCGCATATCCTTTCCCGCTATCAATTCGCCTTATAAGTTCAGTTCCCGTCGTAATATTTCCCCACTGGTCACTGCCACCCATTTGAATGGTGCAATCCTTTTCTTTGTACAAATGAAGAAAATCATAACCCTGTACCAATTGATAGGTAAACTCTGTAAAACTCATCCCTTCGGAGGCATCAGAAGAAATTCTATTTTTCACAGAATCTTTGGCCATCATATAATTTACCGTAATATGCTTCCCAACATCCCGAATAAATTCCAAAAACGAAAAGTCCTTCATCCAATCGTAATTATTAACTAAAATGGCCGCGTTCTTTTCATCACTTTCAAAATCCAAAAATTGTGCTAACTGATTCTTTATAGCTTCTTGATTGTGGCGCAATGTTTTTTCATCTAATAAATTACGCTCATTAGATTTACCTGACGGATCGCCAATCATTCCAGTCGCTCCACCTACCAAAGCCACAGGTTTGTGCCCACAACGCTGAAAATGCGCCAACAACATAATAGGCACCAAGTTACCAATATGTAGAGAATCTGCCGTTGGATCGAAACCTACATACGCACTTCGCATGTCTTCCATTATATGTTCTTCAGCACCGGGCATTACGGTATGGATCATGCCTCTCCAAGTTAATTCTTCAACGAAATTCTTTATCATTATTTTTGAAATTTAGTAAACTATGGCAAATATAAAAATACGCCTAGAATTACGCCCTCATTCTGAATAATTCTTTACTTTAGTCTTATGATATTAGTAACAGGAGGCACTGGCCTAGTGGGGGCTCATTTACTTTATAAATTGATTGGTAACGGTGAAAACGTAAGAGCTATTTTCAGAAATGATAAAAAATTAATTAATGTTAAAACTGTTTTTAACACCTATACTCAAGATGAAGACACCTTTTTCAATAGTATAGAGTGGTTTAAAGCCGATTTGCTTGATATCCCATCACTCACAGAGGCTTTTAAAGGTATTACACATGTGTACCACTGTGCGGCTTTTGTTTCCTTTGAGCCAGATAAATATCACATTTTACGAAAAACAAATATTGAAGGCACAGCTAATATTGTAAACCTATGTCTTGCTTTTAATGTTGAAAAATTATGCCACGTAAGCTCCATTGCCACCTTAGGCACACCAGCAAAAAATGAGACCATTACAGAAACAACACACTGGAATCCTGAATTAGAGAATAGTATATACGCCATTACGAAGTATGGTGCCGAAATGGAGATTTGGCGCGGTACACAGGAAGGTTTGGATGCTGTAATTGTAAACCCAGGTGTTATTATAGGTGCTGGCATATGGCGCTACGGTACGGGTGCTTTATTTAAAAGAGCACATCATGGTCTTTCCTATTACACCTCTGGAACAGTGGGTCTGGTTGCGGTTGAAGATGTTACAGCTATTATGATTCAACTCTTAAAAAGTGATATTAAAAATGAGCGTTTTGTTCTAGTGGCCAAGAATTGGACTTATAAAACCTTTTTGCAAACCCTAGCGACATCTGTTGGAAGTTCGCCTCCACAAAAATTAGCCTCGCCCTTTCTTTTAAATATCGCTTGGAAACTGGATTGGCTGACCTATAAATTGACAGGCAAACGCAGACAATTGACAAGGCATCTGGTAAAATCTTTACAATCTGAAACAACTTACAGTAGCAACAAAATTGAAACAGCTCTAAATTACAAGTTTAAACCTATTCATGAAACCATTATGTTTACTGGGGCTCAATTTCAGAAATCGGTTTAATTAATTCGCCCGCTTCAATCTGCTCTTCAAGTTTGAATTCTACAAGTGAATCTCGCTTAATGACTTTTTTGATAGAGTCATTTACAAATTTAACTCCTAAAGAATCCCTTAACTTTCTAAGCTTTAAGGAATCGTCCGTTTTATTCAATAATTTCAAGGAATCTTGGATCCTTTTTTCTGCCATTTCTTTCAAATCTGCATCTTTATAAAATGTATGCAGTACATCCAAACTATCTTTCACTCGTTCATAAATAGCTTCATAATCTTTAACATAATAAGCATAATAGTCGTTGCTTTTCGCAAATTGCAAACTATCGATTTGATGCTTTTCAAACACATACTCCATTAAATCAATCCCTTTTTGATCTATAACTCTTTTATTCACACCATTTATTGAACCTATTAATTTAATATCAATTAAAACAGCGACCATTTTAGACTTCGAAATTAAATCTTCGGGTTTCTTTGGCTCCTTAAATTGATAGCATGCTGTAGTTAGCAATGCAATCATTAAATATGTCGAAAATCGTTTTAAAATCATCTGTTAAAAGTTAATCTTTTGGCCGCTTTTGCATCGGTAAATTTAGAATTTTGATACACCAAACTACCATTTAAAAACGTATGCGTTATTCTAGATCTAAAGGTTGTGCCTTCAAAGGGTGACCAACCGCATTTATATAAAATATTATCCTTCGTTACGGTCCATGGATTATTCAAATCTACCAATACTAAATCTGCAAAATACCCTGGTTTAATAAATCCACGTTTCTCAATTTGAAATAAGATGGCGGGATTATGACACATTTTTTCAACTAGTTTTTCTAAAGAAATTTTATCCTTATGAAACATTTCCAACATGGCTGGTAAGGCATGCTGCACTAAGGGACCGCCCGATGGTGCTTTGGTATAAACGTTTTCTTTTTCCTCTATAGTATGTGGTGCGTGGTCTGTGGCAATAACGTCAATTCGATCATCCAAAAGCGCTTCCCACAATTTTGCGCGGTCTTTCTTTGTTTTAACAGCGGGGTTCCACTTAATTAACGTCCCTTTAGTATCATAATCTTCATTACTAAACCAAAGATGATGTACACATACCTCGGCTGTTATTTTCTTATCTTTTAAGGGTTTCTTATTATCGAATAGTGCCGTTTCTTTTCCTGTAGATAAATGAAACACATGTAATCTAGCACCCGTTTTCTTAGCCAGTTCAATAGCCTTGGACGACGAGATATAACAAGCCTCTTCACTTCTTATTATGGGGTGGCAGCTAATTGGGATATCCTCGCCATATTTTTCTAAATGTTCTTGAAAATTCTTTTTTATAGTCCCTTCATCTTCACAATGCACCGATATAACCAGATTTGTGCTTTTAAAAATAGTTTCTAAAACTTCAGGATCGTCCACCAACATATTTCCTGTTGAAGAGCCTAGAAACAATTTTAAACCCGCAACATCTTTAGGGTTCACTTTTAAAATTTCATCTAAATTATCGTTAGTGCCACCAAACATAAATGAATAATTCGCGAATGATGTTTGCGCTGCCACTTCAAATTTTTCCTCAAGTTTTTCAATAGTGGTTGTTTGAGGATTTGTATTTGGCATTTCTATAAAGGAGGTAATACCTCCGGCTATAGCGGCTTTAGATTCGCTTCCAATAGTTGCCTTATGTGTTAAACCAGGCTCCCTAAAATGCACTTGATCATCTATAACTCCAGGGAAAACATATTTCCCTTCAGCATCAAAAACCTGCACATCTGAAGATTTGGCACTTATAGAATCATTGATCTCTTTTATATAATCGCCTTCTATTAAAATATCCCCATTAAAAATGTGTCCTTCATTTACAATATTCACATTTTTAATTAACGTGGTTTTCAGCTTCATTCTATGTTATTTTTTAAATAAACTTTTTAATTTCATGGTAATTACACCAAATATAGCTTCAGAAATAATACCGGAACTTAATTTTGATACGCCTTTGGTTCTATCTGTAAAAATAACCGGAACCTCAACAATATTAAATTTTTTGATGTAGGCTTTAAATTTCATCTCTATTTGAAACGCATAACCAATAAATTTAATGGCATCTAAATTAATGGATTCCAAGACATGTCTTTTATAACATACAAAACCAGCCGTAGTATCATGAATTTTCATTCCTGTAATAATACGCACATATTTTGATGCCAGATAAGACATAAGTACTCTGCTCATAGGCCAATTTACCACATTGACCCCTTTTACATAACGAGACCCAATAGATACATCGGCGCCTCCATTTTGACAAGCATTATACAGGTAAATTAAATCTTTTGGATTATGTGAAAAATCGGCATCCATTTCAAAAATATACTTGTACTGACGCTTCAAACTCCATTTAAACCCATGAATATATGCCGTTCCCAAACCTAATTTTCCTTTTCTCAATTCTACAAACAATCTGCCAGGGAATTCCTGCTGGAGTTCTTGGACTTTAAGTGCTGTTAAATCTGGAGAATTGTCATCTACTACTAAAATATGTACAGCCTCTGATTGTGCAAACACAGCCTTAATTATAGCCTCTATATTTTCAATTTCATTATATGTAGGGATGATAACTACCGAATGATCCATGGTATTTCTTTAATGATAAAAGATAATTTTAGGCAAATGTACATTATTAAGGGTTTATTTATTTTAAATATTCCTTAATAATTGTACAACCTAATTAAATAATTATAATAATTTTGGGGCATGCTTCGAGACATCGTATCACATGACTTATTCACTGTAATTTTAATAGCGGGACTCTCTATTGTTACCTTAGCTAAAATGGTTGCGCCCAAACGATTTGACGAGTTTGTCTACGTAATTAGCAACTTCAAGTATCTTAAAATATACGCTAGGGAACAAAAGTTTTTTGACAAATTTGATGCGCTTCTTTTTATTAATTTAACACTCAATTTATCCGTTTTTTGCTTTATTATCATTCAGTTTACAGAAGGCATGAACGACCTTCCCATGAACTTCATGTTTAAATTTACATTTGGTGTTGGGGTGTTTATGCTTATTAAAGTGCTTATTGAAAGACTCATAGGTAGTGCATTCGAAATAGACACCATAATAGACCAATATCTATTTCAAAAAATAAGCTATAGAAATTTTCTAGGCTTAGTGTTGTTACCTATTAATGCACTATTTCTTTATAGTTTGAATGTATCCCTAAACCTCATTTATTTTTTTCTTATAATTTTACTTATCATCAATTTAATAGGGCTTTTAACCTCATTTAAAACCCATCAAAGTTTAATAAAAGCCAATTTTTTTTATTTTATTTTGTATCTTTGCGCTCTTGAAATTGCACCCTACATCATTTTGTATAAGGTGTTTATTACCTAATAACAGAACAACTACTTACTTGCGCCTATGAAAGTAAAAACAATTTTAGTATCTCAACCAGAACCTAAAATAGAAAATTCGCCTTACTTCGATTTACAAGAAAAACAAAAGGTTAAGATAGATTTTCGCCCGTTTATTCATGTTGAAGGAGTTTCGGCAAAAGATATTAGACAGCAGAAAGTCGACTTACACGATTATACTGCGATTATCTTAACAAGCAGAAATGCGATAGACCACTTTTTTAGAGTGGCCGAAGAAATGCGTTTTAAAGTGCCCGATACGATGAAATACTTTTGTCAGTCGGAAGCAGTAGCCTATTATTTACAAAAATATGTCGTGTATAGAAAGCGGAAAATTTATGTAGGGAAGCGTTCGTTTTCTGAATTGTCGCCACTTATTAAAAAATATAAAGACGAAAAATTTCTGTTACCAAACACAGACAAGGTGAAGCCCGAAGTGCCTAATACTTTGGATGCACTAGGTGTAAATTGGAAACAAGCCACATTTTATAAAACAGTTTGTAGCGATTTATCAGATCTAGCAAACGTTTCTTATGATGTGTTGGTGTTTTTTAGTCCGTCGGGAATAGAATCCTTACTACAAAATTTCCCGGATTTCGAACAAAACGAAACCCGATTGGCTATTTTTGGAAATACTACTATAAAGGCTGTTGAAGAAAAAGGACTGCGGGTCGATATTGCAGCGCCAACACCTGAAACACCATCAATGACTATGGCATTAGAGAAATATATAGCAAAAGCGAATAAGGGGAAATAATCCTTATTATAGATAACAAAAAAAGCTCGATTTCTAGAAATCGAGCTTTTTTGTTTTAGAACTTGTCTTTACGTTTTAGACTAAAACGCATAACGCTGCGGACCACCACGTCTGATTTCTTCATTACAGTGGGCTTCAAACTTTTTAAAATTTTCACGGAAGGCATTTGTTAATTTAAAAGCCGTTTTGTAATAAGCTTCATCATCGTTCCAGGTCGCTCTCGGACTTAAAACGCTAGTTGGGACGCCTGGACATTCTCTGGGCTGTGCCACACCAAAAACGGAATGGATGTGATATGTATCATAAGTATATAAACCGAGGTCACCATTTAAGGCCGCATTTATCATGGCACGTGTATATTTTAATTTCATTCTCGTTCCTACACCATAAGGACCACCTGTCCATCCTGTATTCACTAACCACACATTAGCCCCAGATTCAATCATTTTTTGACTTAACATTTCTGCATATTTCGCAGGGTGCAACGGCATAAAAGGCGCACCAAAGCAGGCTGAAAAGCTTGGTACTGGCTCCACGACACCAGCCTCAGTCCCCGCTACTTTAGCCGTATATCCTGATATAAAATGATAGGCCGCTTGACTTGGCGTGAGTTTTGAAATTGGAGGCATCACCCCAAAAGCATCAGCCGTTAAGAAAAATATATTTTTAGGATTCTTACCTATAGAGGGTTGTTGAATATTATCTATATGATAAATAGGGTAACTCACTCTGGTATTTTGGGTGATAGACGTATCTGCAAAATCTACATGACCACCATTATCTAAGATCACGTTCTCTAGAATGGCTCCAAACTTAATAGCATCATATATTTCAGGCTCATTTTCTCTTGCCAAATTAATCACTTTGGCATAACAGCCTCCTTCAAAATTAAACACCGTATTTTCTTTAGTCCAACCGTGCTCATCATCACCTATTAAACTTCGATTTGGATCTGTAGACAAGGTTGTTTTTCCTGTCCCAGACAGTCCGAAAAATATAGCGGTATCGCCAGCTGCACCAACATTGGCGCTACAGTGCATGGGTAGGGTATTCTTAAAAACTGGAAGTATAAAATTTAAAGCCGAAAAAATACCTTTTTTAATTTCACCTGTATACCCCGTTCCACCAATTAAAGCAATTTTTTTTGTAAAATTTAAAATCGCAAAATTATGTTGTCGTGTACCATCTTCGTCTGGAATGGCCATAAACCCAGGCGCATTAACAACCGTCCATTCTGGAGCGAAGTCTTTTAGCTCATCTTCCGTTGGGCGTAAAAACATGTTATAAGCAAACATGTTGCTCCAAGGGTATTCATTAATAACCCTGATATTGAGTTTATAATCATCTTCAGCGCAAGCATAGCAATCTCTAACAAAAAGTTCTTTTTTAGAAAGGTAATCTACAACCTTATTGTAAAGCGCATCAAACTGACTGGGCTCAAAAGGAATATTTACGTTACCCCACCAAATGTGTTCATCAGTAATAGTATCTTTAACAATAAAACGATCTTTTGGTGAACGGCCGGTAAACTCTCCAGTATTTACTGCAAGTGCTCCAGAAGAGGCTTCTGCACCTTGCCCTTTGCTAATTGTAATATCATGCAATTCCTTTGGGGATAATTGATAATTTACTTTGGCTTTTTTTATGCCATAAGCATCTAACGAAATCGTTTGCGTAACTTGGTTATAGGTTCCCATATTCTGCTATAAATTTATTTATTCGACAAAATTAAGACATTATTTTATGCTATCCGCTTTTAATGAGCGTTTTTGGACGTCATTTTTAGGAATTCAACAAATAAAACGAACCAAGCAGAAATTAACAAAAGTCCGCCTATCGGCGTTATAAATCCGATGCTTTTGAAATCAAAACTTGTTAATATGTTTGTGGCCAATCCATATATAGAACCAGAAAAAAACAGTATTCCAAAAATGGATAGGTAAAATATGATTCGTTTTGATTTTTCTTTTATCGTTGTCGAACTACCAATAAACAACAGAAATAGAGCCTGATACATTTGGTAACGTACGCCTGTTTCAAACGTTTGTAAGGATGTATTAGGTAGTAATTCTTTTAAGGCATGCGCTCCAAATGCGCCTAAAATAATACTGGTGATTCCAAATATGCCAGCAGTAACAAGTATTTTTTTGTTCATATTAAAATGAATTAATCGCAATATATGCTGCTTGTATTTATTAAATTCGTAACCACAAAATTAACTAACTAAACTCAGTATGCGAAATATTTTAGTCATTGGTTCAGGAAAATCAACCTCTTATCTTTTAAAGTATTTATTAGATAAATCCACTGATGAAAACTTATTTATAACCGTGGGTGATTTACTTATTGAAAATGCCAAAAAATTAATCAATACCCATCCAAATGCCAAAGCAATCACCTTAGACGTATTTAACGAGTCCTCTCGTGTTAATGCTATCAAGGAAGCAGATATCGTGATTTCAATGTTACCCGCCCGTTTTCATATTGAAGTGGCTAAAGATTGTATTGCCCATGGCAAACATATGGTCACAGCCTCTTATGTTAGTGAGGACATGCAGGCTTTAGATACAGCTGCGAAAGCTAAGGGCCTGATACTCATGAATGAAATTGGAGTTGATCCTGGCATAGACCATATGAGTGCCATGCAGGTATTGGACAACATTCGCGACCAAGGCGGAAAAATTATTTTATTCGAATCGTTTACCGGTGGATTGGTAGCCCCAGAAAGCGATAACAACCTTTGGAATTATAAATTCACATGGAACCCAAGAAACGTTGTTGTGGCAGGTCAAGGTGGGGCAGCCAAGTTTTTACAGGAAGGTACTTACAAATATATTCCGTATCACAGATTGTTCCGTCGTACCGAATTTTTAGATATCCAAGGATTTGGTAGATTTGAAGCCTATGCAAACCGGGATTCCTTGAAATATCAAAATGTTTACGGCTTAAACAATGTTGAAACCTTATATCGAGGTACCATGAGGCGTGTTGGTTTTAGTCGCGCTTGGAATATTTTTGTTATTCTAGGAATGACCGATGATAGCTATACCATAGACGACAGTGAAAACATGAGTTATCGGGATTTCGTAAATGCCTTTTTACCTTACAGCCCTACCGATTCTGTTGAACTTAAGTTAAGACATGCTTTAAAAATTGATCAGGACGATATCGTTTGGGATAAACTCGTAGAACTAGACATTTTTAATGCACACAAAATGGTGTCTCTAAAACAAGCCACCCCAGCTCAAATACTACAAAAAATATTAATGGACAAATGGACCTTGGCGAGTGATGACAAAGACATGATTGTCATGTACCATAAATTTGGCTACGAACTTCATGGCGAAAAACATCAAATAGATGCTAACATGGTTGTGGTTGGCAATGACCAAACCTATACAGCCATGGCAAAAACCGTAGGATTGCCGGTCGCTATTGCAACGCTTGCTATCCTTAATAAAAAAATAAAAAGCCCAGGGGTTCAAATACCCATAACCAAAGAAGTCTATACGCCCATTTTGGAAGAACTCAAAGATTTTGGCATTGTTTTCAATGAAACCGAAGTGCCGTATTTGGGTTACAACCCGTTAAATAATTGAACTTTGGGCGTTACCACAACACCGTTGTGGTCAGGCTTTCAGCACTCGCTTCCTGATTAAAAAATCAGGAGAGCTCAAACAGATGCTTCAATCCTTAACGCAGTTTAGTGTTTCAATTTAAAATCAAATACCTAAATTTACATATTGAAATTAAAGCAAACCACGCATGAAAGTTGTAAATCAAAATGTATACATAGACGGTATTGATAAAAAAATACTTCGCGCCCTCATGGGAGATGCCAGAACACCCATTTTGGAAATTGCCCGTAATGTAGGTATTTCGGGAGCTGCCATTCACCAGCGATTAAGAAAATTGGAGAAGTCTGGTTTAATTGCGGGATCTAAATTCGTTATCAATCCGAAAATTTTGGGCTATACAACCATGGCATTTATTGGTATCTATTTAGACAAAGCCATGAGCAATCCAGAAGCTGTAAAGCAATTGAAAAAAATACCCGAAGTTCTAGAATGTCACTATACTACAGGTAATTGGAGTGTGTTTATTAAAATTTTATGTAAGGATAATGAACATTTAATGCACTTGCTCAACAAAGAAATCCAATCTATTTCTGGAGTTTCAAGAACGGAAACCTTTATTTCATTAGACCAACAAATTGATAGGCAAATCACCATTTAATATTTTTCTTATATAACCTTTTTGCTATACTTGCATCTACTAAAGAACAGCTTTTAATGGCTTCAAATAAACAATTAACTAAACTTACTTCACACGCATGTACAAAACTTTTTTTGCCCTAATTGTAACCTTCCTTATATCTACTGCTATCTTTTCGCAAGAAAATACTGTAATTAAAGACGATATTGATAGTATTAAAAAAAATGAAATCAAACTTAATATGACCAACCTAATTGGATTCAAATGGTTTGATGTGGGTTATGAACGGATTTTAAATGAAGAATCGTCCATTGGTATTGGTACATTAGTGAGCATTGGTTCTGATAGCGATGACAATGATGGATTAGATGAATACAGAACCTTTTCATTAACTCCCTATTACAGACATTTCTTTTCGAGAAAATATGCCCAAGGATTTTTTGTTGAAGGTTTTGCCATGCTACATTCTGGCGAAAATGATTTAGATTACTATGATTCAGGTAATGGCAATTACACGTATAAAGGTGACAAATACACCGATTTGGCTATTGGTGTTTCGGCTGGGGCTAAATTTGTAACCAGACGCGGATTTATTGCCGAAATTTATTTAGGAATTGGTAGGGATATGCTGGATCAAAGCGATATGGAAGTTGTAGGTAGAGGTGGTTTTGCTTTGGGTTTTCGGTTTTAATACTTGGAAATAGAAGAGATTTCTAAAAAGCACGCTGTTGATGTCAGTTCTTCCCGATGTCTATAGGGAAAAAGCTTATAATTATAAGCTAGTAATGACCCTATAATTTTACTTTATTCATTTTTTGCTTGTCCAAAAAACGAACCAAAAAAAGACATCCAAGTCAAGGAATTTTTCAATTTTGAAAACTAAAAACCGATTTGAAAACTCCGCGTCGAACTGCGCTCTCCTGTTTTCG
Source organism: Changchengzhania lutea (assembly GCF_006974145.1). NCBI lineage: Bacteria > Pseudomonadati > Bacteroidota > Flavobacteriia > Flavobacteriales > Flavobacteriaceae > Changchengzhania > Changchengzhania lutea. The sequence goes on from NZ_CP039456.1 coordinate 1,221,783, forward strand.
GAGCTTTTCTTCATCCATTCTTCGCCTTGGCCTTCAATTCTACGAATTGATTTGGGACATTACTTTTTATTATGTTTCTTTCATCAACAGCCAGCAGCCATTTCAACCCGCATGGCAAGGTTCTAATGGGTAATATAGGTTTATATGAAATTCCTTCTCGATAGCTTATCGGGATTTGCAGGAATGTTACATCTTCATCAACCAAGTGCGTACATCCACAGCTTGCTTAATAATTTTACGTAGATCTTCAATTTTAACACGTTCTTGTTCCATGGAATCCCTGTGACGAATCGTGACCGTGTTATTTTCCTTAGTATCATGATCTACAGTAATACAAAATGGTGTTCCATTAGCATCTTGTCTTCTGTAACGCCTTCCAACCGCATCTTTTTCGTCATAAATCACATTGAAATCCCATTTCAAATCCTCAATAATAGCTTTGGCAATCTCTGGTAAACCATCTTTTTTAACCAAAGGTAAAACTGCAGCTTTTACAGGAGCCAAAACAGCAGGTAATTTTAAAACGGTTCTTGTGGTCCCATTATCTAAAGCCTCTTCTACTAAAGCATTTGAGAATATTGCTAAGAACATACGATCAAGACCAATTGAAGTTTCTAAAACGTAAGGTGTATAACTTGTATTTTCTTCATGATCGAAATACTGAAGTTTTTTACCTGAAAACGCTTCGTGTTGTTTTAAATCGAAATCTGTACGCGAATGAATACCTTCTAATTCTTTAAATCCAAAAGGGAATTTAAATTCAATATCTGTAGCCGCATCTGCATAGTGTGCCAACTTTTCGTGGTCATGAAAACGGTAATTGTCCTCGCCCATTCCTAGAGATAAATGCCACTTCATTCGAGTTTCTTTCCAATGCTTAAACCATTCTGCCTGTGTTCCTGGTTTAATAAAAAATTGCATTTCCATTTGCTCAAATTCACGCATTCTAAAAATAAACTGTCTCGCTACAATTTCATTTCTAAAGGCTTTCCCAGTCTGTGCTATCCCGAAAGGTATTTTTAAGCGACTCGTTTTTTGAACATTTAAAAAATTGACAAAAATACCCTGTGCCGTTTCTGGACGCAGGTATAAATCCATCGCATTTTCGGCAGATGCCCCAAGCTTGGTCCCAAACATTAAGTTAAACTGCTTAACATCCGTCCAGTTTCTGCTTCCGGTTAATGGATCGGCAATTTCCAACTCTTCGATTAATGCTTTTACATCGGCCAGATCCTCGTTTTCCAACGATTTTCCCATCCGCGCAAGCGTACTTTTTATTTTTTCTTGATAACCAACTACGCGTCCGTTAGTCGATAAAAATTCTTCTTTATTAAAAGATTCACCAAAGCGCTTTGCTGCTTTAGCCACTTCTTTATCAATTTTGGCTTCAATTTTGGCGCAATAGTCTTCAATTAAAACATCAGCACGGTAGCGTTTTTTAGAGTCCTTATTATCAATTAAAGGATCGTTGAACGCATCCACATGCCCAGAAGCTTTCCAAGTGGTTGGGTGCATAAAAATGGCTGCATCAATTCCCACTATATTGTCGTGCATTTGCACCATGGCCTTCCACCAATAGTCACGGATATTTTTCTTTAATTCTGCCCCATTCTGTGCATAGTCATACACGGCACTAAGTCCATCGTAGATTTCACTACTCTGAAACACGTAACCATACTCTTTTGCGTGAGAGATTACTTTTTTAAATTGATCTTCGTTTGCCATGCTGCAAAAATAAAAAAGCGATTCGAACAAATGATATTGTTTAGGGAAAATTACATACTAATTACATTTATTTTATATTTATAGCATGAACTCGTTTAAACTTTTTGTTTTTAACCGAAAATGAGTTCAATATAACAGCTTGCATTACCAAATCATGTTAAAATCCATAACCAATTTATTCTTTCCCAAAGTATGTTATGCCTGCTCGAATTTATTAACCGATAATGAAGACACCATATGTGTAGATTGCAGATACGATTTACCCATTACCAACTTTCATTTTGATGATAATGATGCTGTATTGAAAGTATTGTATGGACGTGCCAAAGTAGAACGCGCTACAGCCCTATTTCGGTTTGAAAAAAAAGGGAACGTTCAGCAACTTATTCATGGACTTAAATATAAGGGCTATGAGCATATAGGGTATGTTTTAGGGAATTGGCTTGGAGGTGAATTGAGCTCTTTAGATACTTATAAATCCATTGATATCGTGATTCCTGTGCCACTACATAAAAATAAACTACGGAGAAGAGGTTACAATCAAGTGACTAAATTTGGTAAGCAAATTGCACACTGCTTAAATGCTCAATATGTGGATGATGTGTTGTTGAAAGTAACCCACACCAAGTCGCAAGTGACTAAAAAACGTTTTGCGCGTTGGACTGACACCAATGAATTATTCACCCTTCAAAATGCAGATAGTATTGCCGGCAAACACATTCTTTTAGTGGATGACCTTATTACTACTGGGGCGACCCTAGAAGCTTGTATTTCTGTATTAAATGAAGCAAAAAATCTTAAAGTTAGTGTCGCTGTTATGGCAATAGCCTAATCAGTTATCCGTTATATCTGTAAGCCCAAATTATGCAATAGAAACCAATTTTTAAGCATATTTTATGTTGTAATTGGTATGTAACATAAATTTGCGCTAAAATTATGTAGGTTTGTACAAATTTTATAATTGAGTAATGAATAAACTGTTTTCAAATGTCATCTTACTGATTTTCGTGAGCCTTGTTTTTATAAACTGTGCCAATCGCGGTACTCCAGATGGAGGCCCAAAAGATGAAACACCTCCTACAATTATAAAATCTGAACCCGAAAATTACTCAACGAATTTCAACAGTAAAACCATTAAAATATATTTTGATGAGTTTATCAAAATAAAAGATTTACAAAAGCAACTTATTATTTCTCCTCCAATGAAAACACAGCCTGAAGTCACCCCTTTAGGTAGCGCTAGTAAATACATAAATATCAAAATTTACGATACCCTTCAACCCAACACCACCTATGCCTTTAATTTTGGAAATAGCATTACCGATAACAACGAAGGCAATCCCTATCCGTTTTACAGATATGTGTTTTCTACTGGAGATTATATAGATTCGCTCACCGTTAAAGGCCAGATTGTAGATGCCTTAAAACGCAAACCTGCCACATTTGTTACCGTAGGGTTATATGAGGTAGATTCGACATTACAGGATTCTGTGGTGTATAAACAAGCTCCCAAATACATTACCAATACCCTAAGTGTAAGCACCTTTACTATTGAAAACATTAAGGCTGGAAAATATATGCTTGTCGCGATGAAGGATGAAAATAACGACAGTAAATTTCAGCAGAAAACAGATCAAATTGCATTTTACAAAGATTATATTGATGTCCCAACAGACTCGCTTTACACCCTAAAATTATTTTCTGAATATCCAGATTTTAAAGCCACAAGGCCCCGTTTGATATCTGGTGAAAAAATTGCATTTGGTTTTGAAGGCGATTACACCAATATGAAGATTCGACTAAATTCTGAAACTCCGGAAGATTTTAAATACCAAATCACCAAAGATGCCGAAGCAGATACACTTTATTATTGGTATAAACCACGATTAGAAGTAGACTCCTTATTATTTACCGTGACACATCCCACGATGGAAAAAGATTTTACAGTAAGAATAAGCGAGCAGAAAAGAGATTCTCTTACCCTTACCGCTGCGCCATCGGGCACCATAGATTTAAAAGATGCTTTTAAAATATCGGGAAACACACCATTTTCAACTTTTGATGCTTCGAAAATTAGCATTATGGATAAAGATTCGACCATGGTTGATTTCACGACTGATTTTGACACCCTTAATAATGCTTATGGATTAAACTTTGATAAGGTTGTAGAAAATAATTATAAAATACAAGTGTTACCAGAGGCCTTTATCGATTTTTTTGAGGACACAAACGACACTTTGAACTATGCTGTGAAAACAAAAAAATTATCCGATTATGGGAATGTACGGATCACATTAAGAAACACTGTATACCCTGTGATCGTACAATTGGTTGATAGCAAAGACGAGATAAAACTGGAACAATACGCCACAGAACCAAAGCCTATCGATTTTTTGAACGTGAGCCCCGGAAACTATTTTTTAAGAGTTGTTTTTGATTCTAACGGAAATAAAAAATACGATACGGGTAATTATTTGAAAAAGGAGCAACCCGAACGCGTAAGCTATTATCCAACAGAAATTGAACCCGTAAGAGCGGGCTGGGATAATACTGAAGAGTTTATATTAAATTAAACGCATCTCTATCGTCTAAAAACTTTAACTTATTTCGGTAGGCATTAATATGATGCTTTTCTAAGGTGACAATTTCAATCGCTTCCTTATTAGCTTCTATGTTTGTCATATTGTTACCTAATACATCATAAGCCGCAGAATGCCCTGAGTATTCGCTATTAACACCATCAACCCCAACACGATTAACACCTATACAATAACTCATATTCTCAATCGCACGCGCCTTTAATAGCGTATCCCAAGCTGAAACCCTTGGTTTAGGCCAGTTGGCTACATAAAATATAACATCATAATCTTCGGTAATTCTAGACCAGACTGGAAACCTTAAATCATAACATATTAAAGGTCTCAATTTCCAACCTTTATATTGAATAATAAGTTTTGCGGTGCCTGCTGTATAAGTTTCGTTTTCTCCAACCAAGGTAAAGGTGTGCCGTTTATCATAATAGAAAATCTGCCCTGAAGGTTCAACAAAAAGTAAGCGGTTGTAATAATTGTTATCTTCCGAAATAACGATGCTTCCCATAAGCGCGACATGCCTTTTGGCAGCCACCGTTTTCATCCAGTTTACTGTGGGGCCATTCATTGGTTCTGCCAGAGTCTTAGCATTCATGGTAAACCCAGATGTAAACATTTCCGGCAATACAATGATATCTAGAATTTCTGAAATACTTTCAATCTTTTCAGAAAACATGTTCCGATTCGCCTCTGGATTCTCCCAAATTAAATCTGACTGTATTAAAGCTATTTTAAGTTGATCCTCCATACTAAATAGTGTTTAAAATTTCCGCTGCTCTTTTGAGCGTGTCATCGGTTTTGGCGAAACAGAACCGAAGTACTTTACTGTTTGATGGTTTATTATAAAATACCGAAATGGGAATGGATGCTATTTTATTTTCCATAGTGAGCCGTTTTGCATAATCGACATCTGGTTCCTCAGTAATAGCTGAGTAATCCAATAATTGAAAATAGGTGCCTTTTGAGGGTTTAAATGTAAACCTAGAATCAGCAATCAAGCTTAGAAATAAATCGCGCTTTTCTTGATAAAAACCAGGCAACGCTTGATAATGTCTTGGCTCCTGCATATACCTCGCAACTGCCCTTTGGGTGGGATGATTCACAGAAAATACATTGAATTGATGGACTTTCCTAAACTCGTCCATGAGGTCTTTAGGTGCACAGCAATATCCCAATTTCCAACCTGTAATATGAAAGGTTTTACCAAATGAAGCCACCACAAAACTCCGCGATTTCAAATCTGGAAACAAACAAACGCTTTGATGTGTTTCTCCATCAAAAATAATATGCTCATAAACTTCATCACTCAATACAATAATATTGGTATTTTTGGTTAGCTCTTGTAATTGAAGCATATCCGCTTTCGAAAAAATAGTACCAATAGGATTTTGAGGCGTATTAATAATAACCATCTTAGTCCTGTGATTAATTTTCGATGTAACCTCCGTCCAGTCGATTTTAAAATGAGGTGATTCAAGAGCAATAGAGATTGTTTTTCCACCGTTTAACATAATCGCTGGTTCATAACAATCATAAGCAGGTCGAAAAACAATAACCTCATCATTAGGTTTAATAAATGCAGAAATGATACAGAAAATAGCCTGTGTGGCACCCGCGGTTATGGTAATTTCACTTTCTACATGGTATGACGTGTTATAGAGGCTTTCAAATTTTTCAGCAATGGCTTCGCGCAATTCTAAATGCCCAGGCATCGGTGCATATTGATTGTAACCCGACTGCATCGCTTGTGTTGTCAACGCAATCAGCTCTTGATCCATTTCAAAGTCTGGAAAGCCTTGTGACAGATTGATGGCCTTATGCCTTTTAGTCATGTTGCCCATGATGGTGAAAATGGTCGTTCCTACCTTTGGAAGTTTGGAAATATGCTGCATGCCTTAAATATACTTACTTCTTAATTCATTTCTAAAAAAAGAGACTAGAAATAAAGTCATTTTTTATACCAATTATAATTGGTATCATTTAATAATTGCATTATAGAATTCGTTTAAACTTTTTCAATTAAAATGCTATACAGACCTAAACTATATCCATCTTCTTCAACAAAAAAGACGCATTCATATTCTTGCAGACCCCTTGTTTTAGGGTATAATCAAAATGAAGTTCATCGTTTATAATTTCAGCATCAAAATAATAGTTCTTCACATCATCAAGCTCGCGTTCAATCTCACATAAACTTAAATCATGGGTAGCAATGATTCCCGTGGCATTTGAAGCTACTAATTTTTCAACGAACTTTCTGGAACCGATGGCTTTATCGGTACTGTTGGTTCCTTTTAAGATTTCATCCAGAATAATAAAATAGGGTTCTTTTTGAATGGCATCTACAATATATTTAAGTCGTGTTAATTCTGAAAAGAAATACGAACTCTCATCGGTCAACGAATCAGAGGTGCGCATGCTGGTAATCAATTTTACAGGCGAATAGTCGCTGGATTGCGCACAGACTGGTAAGCCAACATTTGCCATAACAATATGCAAAGACACCGTTCTTAAAAAGGTGCTTTTCCCAGCCATATTAGCACCCGTAACAATAAAAAATTGTTCGTTTTCAATAGTCAGATCACTCGCAACACGTTTTGTTACATTTAATAAAGGATGCCCTAATTTTTTAGCTTTAACAACTGTGCTATTTGTTACGAGTTTAGGATATATAAATTCTGGATGATTGTAGGCGTAATTTCCAAATGAATTATAAGCATCAAAAAAAGAAACCACCTCAAACCAATCGGCTACTTTTGTAGCATATTCGGTAATCCACTGCTCCACTTTATAACTGTTTTTAATATCTGAAAGCATAAAGCCATTTCCAAAAATCGCAGAAATCAGGTTGTTTCTATTGTCTAAAGCATCCAATGATTTTGAGAACGATTTAAAAATACCTGAAGCTTTTTTGTGTTCCGATTGAATTTGCTGCTGCTTTTGTTGAAGCAAGCGCGACGTGAAATTTTCATTTTCAATTAAATGAAGCAGCAAGGCATATTGACGAAATGTATCTTTAACCCTATCTGTATTCGCCGCTAAAATATTTATTTTCTTAAGATAATACCCAGATATCGCTAAGCCAAAAAGTAGCCAATACCCAATAAAGGCGATATCCATAATATTAAATACCACGAGAGCGATTAAGATGACCGATAAACCCGTAAAAGCCCATGGTAACCATCGTGCCATTTTAGGAGAAAAAAGGGTGTACTCTTGTAACCAATTAATAATTTGGACGGCTGGAGTTTCAACCTGAACCAAACTAGAGGTGGCCGAATAAAACTGACGCCATTGTGGTTTAGTACTTAATTCCTTGATAGCATCTTGTCGTAACCCGATATCGGTAATGGCATTTGCTTTTAAAGCATCTGCAAGTTCTTGGGTGCCTTCTTTAATCGTTGTTCTGTTTATAAATTGAAAGAACGATCCACGTCCGAATAAATCGATATCCAAACTATAAAAATGTTGGGGATCTTGAAATTGCAGACCTTCGTTTCTGTTATGAAAATCCCCTGAAGCAATGTTAATTTCGTCTTCGTTAATTTTTACCAATGCCAGTTTAAGTTGTCGCTGCGCTTTTATATCTGTATATTTTGACAACAAATAAATAAATACACTAATCCCAAAAATAGCTACGGCAATAGCGAATTGCCAGTTTTTGAAAAGCATATAAATACTGAGGCCAGCACCAACAAAAACCAGCAACCTGAGCGTGCTTAACACAGTCATTTTTTTATACAGTTTTTGAGCCTCTTGCTTGTATGCTTCTTTATGTTTCTTATAATACGATAATGGGGTATTCATAATTGGTTTTAATTGAAAAAGTAAAGAAACAAAAAAGCCCTGAAATCAATCAAGGCTTTAAAAAATTTTATAAAACGATTAATCTCTCGACATAAAAATACTTAGTACATACCAGAACAGCAGCATCAATGAAGCAAATAACCCTAATGCTGCTGGAATATATTGATCACTGGAATATTTATTGACCAAATTAGAGGTTTGGTACAAAATAGCTCCGGCGGCTAGAATGCACATGCCTACTGAAAACCAGAGTCCTAAATTGAATCCGAACAGCGTTCCCGCTATAATAAGTCCGATAGCTATAAAAAAGCCTACAGTTAAACCCGCTCTTAAAAACGAAAAGTCTTTTTTGGTTACGAATACGATGGCCGATAAACCCGTAAATAAGGCCAAGGTTACTATGGCTGCCTGATTTAAAATTTCTGACCCAGACTCCATGTAGAAAGCAGCTATGTAAATAAGTGGTATAAAAATAAAAGCTTCAGCCAGAATATAAAGACCGAATGCTAAGTACTGTGTATTTTTATCGGGTGTTTTCAAGGTCATTTTCTCTGCATAGTTGGTAATAAACATAAAACCACCAAGCATAATTAACCACCGGTAACCTTGGGTCATAGACATAGCAAATTCTACGATAGTTTCACTTTGAAGCAATAGATATTCAAAAATGACAAATACCAAAACGCCAACCGCTACATGGCTATAGGTTTTTTTGTAAAAGGCCACTCTATCGGTTTCAGACAATTCGCTGACCATTAATTTATTTTCCATTGTGTTTTCCATAAGATATAGGTTTAGACTTAGTTTGGTTCAAGGTGACAATATAATAAAAAAAAGAAACCGAATTCTTACATTTAAGTAAAAATTCGGTAAATTACTTGTTCTTTATAGATTTTAATCTCTACTACCAAATACTTGTAGTGCCCAATATAAAAGGGATGCCAAAGCACCAATGGCCGCTACTAAATAGGTTCTTGCCGCCCACTTAAGGGCGTCTTCAGCTCCAGCATATTCTTCTTGAGACAACATATTTTTATTTTTTAACCATGCCAAGGCTCTGTTGCTCGCATCGTACTCCACCGGTAATGTAATAAAACTAAAAAGTGTCGCAGCTCCCATAAAAATTAAACCAAGTACCGCAATCCAGTAGCCCATACCCATGCCAGCCGCTGCGCCCAAAACAAGTCCGCCAATAACCAGCCATTGAGACATTTTAGAGGTCACACTTACCACAGGGACTAAAGCGGATCGCATTTTTAAGGCACTATATGCTCTAGCATGTTGCACGGCGTGACCACACTCGTGTGCCGCAACTGCTGCTGATGCTGCATTGCGTTGATTATATACAGGTTCGCTTAAGTTAACCGTCTTGTTTTTTGGGTTGTAATGATCTGTTAACTTGCCTGGTGTCGAAATAACTTGCACATCGTGAATGCCATTGTCAGACAGCATTTTTTCAGCTATCTCTGCACCACTCATTCCGTTACGCAAGTGTACTTTGGAATATTTGGCAAACTTTCGTTTTAATTGGTTGCTTACCAACCAACTCACCAGAGCAATCGCTCCTATTAATATATAATATCCTATCATGCCATTCATAATCTTAAATTTGAATTATAAAGATAGCAAAAAGTAAGCCATTTTATTTAGCTGGAAAATTTGTCAGTTAGCCATTAAAAAATATTTAGAGAACCCTATCAAAAGCTTCGGTTATTTCTTTATAGACAATGTCGCCATTTACAATATTTAACCCTTTTTCAAGCGATGGGAGGTTTTTACAAGCTTTCTCCCAACCTTGATTAGCCAGTTTAATAACGTAAGGTAAGGTCACATTGGTCAAGGCCACCGTAGAGGTGTAAGGTACTGCCCCTGGCATATTGGCCACACAATAATGCACCACGTCATCAATAATATAGGTAGGATCTTCATGCGTTGTTGGTTTTGTAGTTTCAAAACAACCCCCTTGGTCTACGGCTACATCCACAATGACGGTACCCGGGCGCATATCCTTTAACATGTCCCTTGTTATAAGTTTAGGGGCCTTTGCGCCTTTTATTAACACCCCACCAATTATAAGATCGCATTCCTTAATACGTTTTCTAATGTTGTATTCGCTTGAGAACTCAGTCACCACATGGTTTGGCATCACATCATTTACATAGCGGAGTTGTTTCATATTAATATCCATAATAGTGACGTGTGCCCCTAATCCCGCTGCCATTTTTGCGGCCTGTATGCCCACAATTCCAGCGCCCAAAACTAGAACTTTTCCAGGAGGAACACCCGGTACGCCGCCCAATAAGACGCCACGACCTTTTATGGGTTTTTCTAGATACTTGGCCCCTTGCTGAATAGACATCCTGCCTGCTACCTCGGACATTGGAATTAAAAGTGGCAAAGACCCATCGGGATCTTCAACCGTTTCGTAAGCGATACAAATGGCCTTACTATCGATCATGGCATCAGTAAGCACTTCGTTTGAGGCAAAATGAAAATAGGTAAACAGGACTTGGTTGGGCTTAATGAGTGCATACTCCTTTTCAATTGGCTCTTTCACTTTAACAATCATGTCACTTGATGCGTAGACCTCTTCTATAGTGCTGAGAATAGTGGCACCGGCATCTTCATAATCCTTATTAAAAAAGCCACTTCCAAAACCGGCACTATCTTGAACGTAAACAACGTGCTTATTTTTCGTTAATTCAAAAACTCCAGCTGGGGTCATTCCAACACGGTTTTCATTATTTTTTATTTCAACGGGTACACCAATTTCCATAAGTTATGCTGTTTTTTTTTGTTTAAAAATACGATGAAAATTGAGTATATCTCGATAAAAAAAACGTGGGGAAGCCGTTTTAAGGATTTGATAATATGGGGGCGATTTTATAAGAAGTCTTAAATTTGACATCTAATTAAAGGGTGAAAATTATCTATTTCCCTAACTTGTTTTGATATTTAATTTTTAAAAACATTAAGAGAAAGGAAGACACCAAGGTAATGGCATTGGCAAAAATCATGGAAGGACTATTTTTTAGAAACCCATAAATAAGCCAGGACACAATACCGATAAAAAAAAGAATGAGCATGGGCAGTGATAAACTCGATACATCCTTGGTTTTCCATGTTTGATATACCTGAGGAAGAAAGGCTGCAGTTGTTAAAAAAGCAGCTACAAAACCAATAATTTCAATGTTATTACTCATAATTTTAAAAGTGGGTTCTTGTAGATGTATGACTAGTCATTTCGAACAAAGAGAGAAATCTTATAATTTGTAAAGCATTACATTATCTTTTTAATGAGATGTCTCACTCGTATCTCATTTCGACATGATAGAAACGATAAACAGGTTCCCACATCGTGCTTCCTCGGAATGACCTTAGCCTACAATATTCACAATTTTACCCGGAACCACAATCACCTTTTTAGGGGTTCTCCCTTGCAATTGTTCTTTGGTCTTGTCATGCGCCATTACAGCAGCCTCAACATCGTCCTTACTCATATCCAATGGCAATTCCATGGTGAAACGCATTTTACCATTGAATGAAATCGGGTAGTTTTTACTACTTTCTACTAAATGACTGGCATCAAATTCTGGAAACGGGGCGGTTGAAATAGATTCCTCATGCCCTAACTGGTTCCATAATTCCTCAGCGATATGCGGGGCGTATGGCGACAACACAATCAGCAAGGGTTCTAAAATATCCTTGCTTGTACATTTTTGAGCGGTTAATTCATTAACAGCAATCATAAAAGTAGACACCGATGTATTAAACGAAAAGTTCTCAATATCTTCCTGTACCTTTTTAATGGTTTTATGAAGTGTTTTAAGAGCCTCCCCTAACCCCTCCGAAGGAGGGGAACCTGTTACGTGAAATGCTCCGTTTTCGCCTTGGTGGTATAGTTTCCATAATTTTTTAAGGAAGTTATGCACGCCTGTAATACCCGCCGTATTCCAAGGCTTGTATTGTTCTAATGGACCGAGGAACATTTCGTATAAACGTAAACTGTCTGCGCCGTAATCTGAAACAATGTCATCTGGGTTAACGACGTTTAACTTAGATTTTGACATCTTTTCAACATCTCTACCAACTTTATAGACGTCATTATCGCTTTCAATAATTTCCCCTTGCTCTCCTATGAAAATAGCTTCCTTATAATCTTTCCCAAACTCACTATCTGCTTTTAAGGCTTCAATGTCTAATTCATCTGAGGAATTAACATATTGAACTTTCACATGAATTGGATTTATCCCAATACTCAATTGCTCATACGATTGTTCCTCTCCTTTATTTTGATGAATCTCTTTTAATCTTGTCTTTATTAATTTAATATCAAAATTTTCTCCTGCCCCAATACTATTCGAAACATATACGGTAATTCCCATTGTACCTAAAACACGATAAACATAAGCACTAGTCCCCAAAATCATCCCTTGGTTAATTAGCTTTTTAGCAAACTCATCTACAGGTACTTCACCTCTATCAAACAAAAACTTTTGCCAAAATCGCGCATACAATAAATGTCCTGTGGCATGCTCGCTACCGCCTATGTATAAATCGACGTCTTTCCAATAGTTAAGCGCTTCTTTACTTGCGTATGCTTCGGTATTGTGGGCGTCCATATAGCGGTTAAAATACCACGAACTTCCTGCCCAACCTGGCATAGTGTTCAATTCTAAAGTCCCACCTAGCCTCCCCGAAGGGGAGGAATTCTCAAACTCCTCTTTAGATACAATGTCTGCTGTATCTCCATATTGCAACCAATACCATTTTTTGGCATTACCTAGCGGGGGCTCGCCCGTTTCGGTTGGTAAATATTTTTCTACTTCTGGTAATTTTATGGGTAAGTGTTCTGCATCAATCATCTGTGGCATCCCATTTATGTAATATACAGGAAAGGGTTCGCCCCAATAGCGTTGGCGCGAAAAGACCGCATCCCGCAAACGGTAATTGGTTTTTCCTTCTCCCTGACCCATTTTTTCTAACTCGTAAATAGCACGTTTGGTCGCTTTTTTATAGGTCATGCCGTTTAGAAAATCGCTATTCGCAATAATGGTTTTTCCCTTATCTGAAAAGGCTTCTTCAGAAATATCGACCCCTTCAAAAATATTCGGAATCGGAATATTAAAATGTTTGGCAAACGCATAATCTCTTTCATCGCCGCATGGTACAGACATCACTGCGCCTGTGCCGTAGCCTGCCAATACATAATCGCCAATCCAAATTGGAATAGGTTCTTTTGTAAACGGATGTTCTACATAGGCCCCTGTAAACACACCTGAAATGGTTTTAACATCTGCCATTCTATCGCGTTCGCTGCGTTTTGCGGTGGCTTCAATATACGTTTCAACCTCAGCTTTTTGGTCGGGAGTGGTTATTTGAGAAATGAGCTCGTGTTCTGGAGCAAGCGTCATGAAGGACACTCCGAAAATGGTGTCTGGGCGGGTTGTAAATACTTCAATCCCCCTAGCCCCCGAAGGGGGAATTTGCTCACTCATGTGTGAATCACTTTTAACTGATTCTCTTTGAGATAATTCTTTAATTATTTTTTCTAAAACACTATCTATATCTACTAAGGCTTCTTCATTTTTAAACCGTATAACTTTGTAGCCATCATTTTCAAGAATCTCTGTTCTTTTGGTATCTTCTTCAACTTGAGATTCGTGAATTTTCCCATCAACTTCAATAATTAATCGTTTTCTTAAACACACAAAATCGACAATATAATCACCTACTAAATGCTGTTGTCTAAACTTAGCATTCAATTTTTTATTTCTAAGTTGTTCCCACAATGCAGCTTCTGCCTGAGTAGGATTAGCGCGCATATCTTTAGCTCTTTCAATCAGCAAATGCGAATTATTACCACCGGTCATATATCCAGCCCGATTATCAGAGCCTGATTTCGCTTCCCCGTTGGGGAAGGATAGGATGGGGAAAGTCACACTCGCACCAACAGATTTACCAATCCAGTTTCGCTGGCTCTCCTTTAAAGCATCGGTCCAATCTATGGTATCCAAGCCTTGCAGTAAACGTTCTGCATAGGCAGAAATGCGCATGCTCCACTGCGTCATTTTTTTACGAATTACGGGATGACCACCACGTTCGGAAAGGCCATTTACTATTTCATCATTCGCTAAAACGGTTCCTAATGCTGGGCACCAGTTTACTTCGGTTTCTGCTAAATAGGTTAATCGGTATTGCAGTAATATTTCTTGTTGTTTTTCAGATGAAAATGAATTCCAATCATCTGCTGAAAATGCATTAATATTATCATCACAAACGGCATTCACTTTCCCATTACCTGCTTTTTCAAAAACATAAATTAAGGTTTCAATGTCTTCAGCTTTGTCAGAATCTTTATTATACCAAGAATTGAATAATTGAATAAAAATCCACTGCGTCCATTTATAGTAACTCGGGTCTGAAGTACGCACTTCACGAGACCAATCGAATGAAAAACCAATTTGGTCTAATTGACGGCGATAGGTTTTAATATTTTCGACAGTTGTAATGGCAGGATGTTGCCCAGTTTGAATCGCATACTGTTCTGCTGGCAGACCAAAACTATCATAGCCTTGTGGATGCAATACGTTAAACCCTTTATGGCGTTTGTAACGTGCATAAATATCTGAAGCAATATAGCCTAAAGGATGGCCAACGTGTAAGCCTGCACCGCTAGGATAAGGGAACATATCCAACACATAATATTTTGGCTTTTCACTCCCATTAACAGCTTTGAAGGTCTGGTTTTCTGCCCAATACTTTTGCCAGTCTTTTTCTATTCTCCCGAAATCGTATTTCATCTTTTAAGTACACATAATTAACGTCATTTCGATAGCGTTCTGCTCCATTAGCTATCGAGAGCTATAAGGACGACTGTGGCAATCTTTTGATTTGATCTTTAAAACAAACAGATTCTCACGCTTATCTCGGAATGACGAATTTCAAATGGCAAATTTACGCTTAAAATAGAAAACGGTAAAGGGATTGGTTTGTTTTAATGAATGCTATTCAACTTTTAAACAGAATTTGTAAAATAATAGATTTACTTTTGGCATCATTCTTTAATTTAGACCGCTAACCAGTGACGAAAAACGTTTATAAAGCGCACTTTGCGCTACTTGCAGCTAACCTGATCTATGGCGCCAATTATATTATTGCTAAGGGGATTATGCCAGATAAAATTCGCCCTTCCGCTTTTGTCTTTATTCGTTTGGCCTGCTGTACGCTATTGTTTTGGATTCTTAAAACGCTGTTTATAAAAGAAAAAGTAGAGCGAAAGGATTTATTAAGGTTGGCGCTCTGCGGTTTGCTTGGTGCAGCTGCAAACCAATTGTTATTCTTTCATGGCATTAACCTCACATCGCCCGTGGATGCTTCTATTATTATGACGGTGACGCCTGTATTAGTACTTATATTCAGTGTCTTTATTTTATACGAGCGCATCACAAAAAATAAACTTATAGGCATTACCGTTGGTGGTATTGGTGCGATTATATTAATCGTTTACGGTGGAAATGCAGCTGGCACAAGTTCTGTTCTAGGTAATGTTTTAGTGTTTTTAAATGCTACAAGTTACGGCTTATATCTAGTAGTGGTCAAAACCTTAATGAAAAAATATAACGCTATGACCATTGTGAGTTGGGTGTTTTTATTTGGATTTATTTTTATGCTGCCTTTTGGATTACCCGATATCCTAGCCACAGATTTTTCAGCTTTTGACACTGATACGTATTTAGTCATTGGTTACGTGGTTTTATTTACAACGTTTTTCGCATATCTATTTAATGTTTATGCGCTAAATTATGTATCGCCCTCAGTATCCAGTAGCTATATTTATTTACAACCAGCCATCAGTTTTATTATGGTAAGCATCTATGCCTATGTTTTAATGAAAGACGAATATGCCCAGGACATTAATTTAATTAAAATACTAAGTTGTCTGCTCGTGATCGTTGGCGTGTATATTATTAGTAAACCACCCAAAGATTCCAGCAAGTTGAAAGCTAAAAAACAACATTATTAAAATGTTTGAGTTATTTAAATCATAGATTACCCATTCTTTATTATTTTTACCGTTACAACCGCAATTGTTTATGAGTTCATCTTTTGAAAAGCACCAAAAACGCAGACTAATTTCTTCTTACTTCTCAGTAGTACTGAGCATTGCACTCGTGCTTTTTCTGTTAGGTTTGTTAGGGATGCTCGTGTTAAATGCCAAAAAAGTTTCCGATCACTTTAAAGAGCAAGTCGTGGTGACCATCTATTTAAAAGACGCTGCTAAAGAGGTTGAGACCAAACAGCTTGAAAAAAGTTTAGCGATGGCAGATTATGTAAAATCCACGGAATACGTGTCAAAAGAGAAAGCGGCTGAATTTATGAAAGCTGAAAACGGAGAGGACTTCATGGATTTTGTCGGGTATAATCCACTACAAAACTCTATTGATGTCCACTTAAAAGCAGACTTTGTAACTTCTGAGCATCTAGAAACCATTTCTGCAGAGGCCTTAAATAAAAACTTTGTAGATGAAGTCACCTATGATAATGACTTGGTAAACTTGATGAATGACAACGTTAAAAAAATTAGTTTTTGGGTGCTTGTCATTAGTAGTATTTTTACACTTATAGCGGTATTACTTATCAATAGCTCTATCAGGTTAGCAGTATATTCAAAGCGTTTTACCATTAAAACGATGCAAATGGTGGGTGCTACGAAGCAATTTATAAGACGTCCATTTGTTTGGCAAAGTGTAAAATTAGGCATGATAGGTGCTTTTGTTGCGCTTTTAGGCATGGCGATTGTTTTATATTATTTGGATCAAACATTTACAGATTTGGGCCTTTTAAGCAATCCTTTTTTAGTTGTAGGCTTATTCCTTTTTATATTTGCTTTAGGCATCATCATCACATGGATTAGTACACATATCGCGACGCAACGGTTCTTAAACTTGAAAACCGACCAATTGTATTATTAGTTGTTGGTTGTTGGTTGTTGGTTGTTGGTTGTTGGTTGTTGGTTGAAAAAGCATAAATTAGAATTAGATTAACACAATTATTTTAAATAATTCATTTAATTTGCACCAATCTATTCTACAAAAGATACCATGGGAGAGAAAAAACGAAAAGAAGTCACCAAAAGCATCTTTGTCTTCGGAAGAAAAAATTATAAATTCATGTTTATTGGATTAGCTTGTATAGCCCTTGGGTTTATATTAATGTCCGGTGGTGGCAGTGACGATCCTAATGTATTCAATCCAGATATTTTTAGTTTTCGCCGTATTCGTTTAGCACCAATGATGATTCTTATTGGTTTTGGTATTCAGGTGTATGCCATTTTATTGAATCCAGATAAGAAATCTTAGGCTATTTCTTTAGCAAATTTTAAAGCCATTTTCTTTACATAACCGTATCCATTCTGAATAGCATCTTCTAGTGAATTTGCTCTTTCCATAACAGCATCTATATAAGAAATCCCAAAAACTTGAGCTTCATTATTAGAAAGTGAAATGCTCCCACACAAAGCAGCTACAGCAATGTTTTGTTTTTTAGCAGAAGCTATAACCCCATCAATTGTTTTTCCAGAAAGCGTTTGCGAATCCAGTTTACCTTCACCCGTAATAATCCAATCGGCATCTTTAATTTTAGCGTCAAAATCAACTAAATTCTTAACTAAATCAATTCCAGATTTCAATTCTGCATTTAAAAATACTAAAGCACCTGCTCCCATTCCTCCTGCAGCTCCTGCTCCTTTTATACTTTGAACATCCATATTAAATTGCTTTTTAAACAGCATTGATATATTTTTCAATCCTTCATCCAACTCTTTAATTTCATCTTCAGATGCTCCTTTTTGCGGCCCATAAACAAATGCCGCTCCATGTTCTCCGTATAATGGATTTGTTACATCACAGGCTACTTTAAAATCAATAGATTTTAATGAGCCAATAACATAATTGCTATTAATATTATTTATTCTTGATAAGTTCTTTCCAATCGCTTTTAATTCTTTACAATTTATATCTTCAAATTTATAACCTAAAGCGGTTGCCATTCCCATTCCACAATCGTTTGTAGCACTACCTCCAATCCCTAAGATAATGGTTTTAGCACCTTTATTGATGGCGTCCAAAATAAGTTCTCCTGTTCCTAAAGTGGTCGTGTTAAAACAATTCTGTTCTTCCTTTTTTAGAAGATACATCCCAGAGGCCTCCGCCATTTCTATAAAAGCCGTTTTTATGGAATTCATATAAAGGTATGATGCTTCAATTTCTCTAAATAGCGGATCGTTAACATTCACTGTAATACGTTTACCTTTTAAGTGGTATTCTAATATTTCAATAGTACCATCGCCCCCATCGGCTAGTGGCAGTTTAACTATTTTAGCATCGGGCAAAAGCGCCTTAACACCCTCTTCAACTGCATTACAAAATTGAGTCCCTGTTAAAGAGCCTTTAAACTTATCTGGTGCTAGAACTATTTTCATCTGCTAAATCTTTAACTTAATAATGCTGGTAGAAAATAACTAAGAATCAAAATAAACACAAAAAATGCAACAAGAATATAAACTTCTTTTATCATGAAATCTTTCTTTGTTATTTTGACGTTAAAATTAGAAATCTTTTTAATTTCCGTTTTACTTGTTAAAGCACTAACACCATAAGCGACTACTAAAGCTATAATTACACCCGTAAAGTTTAGCCATATCCAAAAAATATGAATTCCTAAATCGATATGAAATAATTCTTGAATGGTTTTTGAAAACACTAAGTTGATAAGTACTGCCGAAATAATAGCAGCGTTCATACCTATATGATTGACTTTTTTTGAAAAGAATGCTAAAAAGAAAGTCACTAATACCGGACCGTAAAATACAGAACCAATGGCATTTATAATTTCTATTACCGCACTTTTACTTCCACCAAATAAAAAGGCGCTAGCAATACAAACAGCACCCCAAAAAACGACTGAACCTTTTGAAATGAACATGTATTTCTTGTCAGTTAGTTTTACTTTACCTCTATTAAAGAAATCTTCGACTGTTACCGCAGAAAGAGAATTTACCGTAGAACTTAGAGAAGACATTGCTGCAGAAAGTATTCCAACCATCAAGACACCAATAAGCCCGTGTGGTAAATATTTCATAATAAAAACAGGAATCATTAAATCTGGTTTAACACCATGAGCTGCATATTCATCAGGAAAGTATTTTTGAGTAGTCATAGCAATTTCTTCAAGAAAATCTGGTGCTAGAGTAATCAAACCTCCTATTACTAAGCCCATAATACAGTATATTAAAACCACTGGAAATCTTAAAAGCCCATTAGCCAATAAAAGCGTTCTTATTGTTTTTTCATCTTTTGCAGATAACAACCGTTGCGCTTGTGTTTGATCGCATCCATAATAAGAAGCATATAAAAAGAACCCTCCTAATACCATTGGTAAAAATCCGTATTCATTTCCTTCTCCTATACCTAAATTAAAATCGATAACATTTAACCGTTCGGGATTAAATCCTTCGGCTAAACCACCATGACTTTGTAAAAGTGACCAACCAAAACCTAAGCAAATAATCAAGCCAACAAATAGAATAATCATTTGTATTGCATCACCCCATACAACAGCTTTCATCCCGCCTTGCCAAGAGTAAATAATAGTAATGACACTTATTATTAATATTGTATAAACAAAGTCAATATCTAAAACCGCTTGTAAAATAATGGCAATAGTGTACACCATGACACCAGTTGCTAAAGCCCGACTCAATTGAAAAACAATACTTAAAACTAATCTTGTTGAAGAACTAAAACGTTTTTCGACAAACTCATAAATACTTACAACTCCTGAGCGAAATAATGGTGGTATAATGACAATCATTATAAAAATCATGGCAAGTGGAACCGCTAACTCAAAAGTTAACCATTTCATGCCACCTCCTAATTTAATTCCTACGAAAGCTGGAGCTGATATAAAACTAATGGCAGACAACTGTGTTGCCATAGTTGATAAACTCAAAGGAAACCATCCCATACTTTTGCCTCCTAAAAAGTAATCTTTAGAATCTTTATTATCCTTAAAAAAGAATCCCATACCTAAGAAAAATATAATATAAAATATGACGATACTATAGTCTAGCCAATTCATAATTTTAAGTTTTAGTATTTAGTTTGTTTTTTAATTCTGGTTTTGCTTTTTCAAACCATTCATCTTTTAGAATACTCAATAAAATGATATCCGCTCTCCCCTTACCATTTATAGCAGGAATAAAATTTCGCAACACCCCTTCTACTTTACAACCCACACTTTTCATAGCGGCTATACTTATTTTATTTTCGGCATGTGCACCAAAACCTATACGCTCTAATTCCAACGTTTCAAATGCAAATTGAAAGAGTAAATATTTACAGCGTTTATTTAATCCTGTCCCGCGAAAATCTTTTCCGTACCATGTATGTCCTAATTTAATAGTTTCTAATTCAGATGAATAATCATAGAATCTTGTTGTTCCGGCATATTGCTTCTTACTTTTATCAAAAACTACAAAAGGATATTCTTTTTTATGCTTTTTTTTATAAACAGTTGAAGATATATAATTAGTTAAGTTTTCTAAACCATCTCCTTTTTCAAGAAAATATGTCCACAAATTGTGTTCTTTTGAAATATTTAACAAATACTCAATATGTTCTATTTTAAGAGGAATTAGCTTTACATAGCCATCCTCTAAAACATAATGCTTTGAGTAATCTAAATGTGACACTTGTATCTAACTTTCAATTAAATCAATCAATAAGGCAGCACTCCAAGAAAAATTATTCCCACCATAACCTGCATTTCCATTCTGGTGCATGTCTTTTCTTGAATCAAAATATTCGTAAAAACCGTTATTATTTACAATAGCAATAGTATCTTGCTTAACACGCTCTGCAATTTCGCTATAACCATATGCCTTTAATCCTTTAAACAGCATCCAATTTAAATTAACCCAAACAGGACCTCTCCAATATTTTTTTGGATTGAAACGTTCACTGGTAGGATCAAAAGAAGCACATAAATATTGATGTTCCCCTCCAAACTTATCCATCATAACTTTTACCATAGATGCTGCTCTTTCTTTACTTGGAATACCAGCATATAATGGTGAAAATGATGATGATGATAAAAATCGGAGCGCTCTTTCATTACGTAAATCATAATGTACATATGCACCAAGTTCTTCATCAAACAACTTGCTGTTAAACGAATGAATACTTTTTTCTTGCCATTGCTTTAGTTGACTTACTTTTTCATCGTTACCTAACTTTTCATATAAGTTGATTAAACTCTGATTAGACTTAATCAACATGGCATTAAATAGTGGGTCTTGCACCAAAAATGGTGATAGCTCTGCTATTTTTACGTCACTATAATTGTGTTCTTTTGCTATATCTATGATATATAAATAGTGGTCATATTCTCTTTTTGATGGTCTCTCTGAAGCATCAACGTGCGTCGTATCCCGCCTTTCAAAAGTGTACTCTGGCGGATTCATGGTATCCCAAATATCATCCCAAATGGGTGAATTATCAGTACCAGATTCCCAATTATGATATATATAAACGAGCCCTTCGTTTTGAGGGTCTCTGTTTTTATAGAAATACTCATGATTATAGTAAACCTTATCAATAGCCTTTTCAATAAACTTTAAAGTTGCCTCTTTGTCTTTACTGATACGATACATTTCTTCTAACACAAAACCTGTTACAGGAGGTTGTGTCATGCCTGTTGACCTGTGTTTTTTTGAGGACTGGGGATGTAAATCAGATCGATGAAAATCTGGTCCAGGAAAATATGTATCGGTCTCAGTATGAAAAATAATATGTGGTATAAAACCATTACCCCATTGTGCATCCAACAAAGTCTCAATTTCTCTTTCGGCCTTTAGCATATCAAAATGAGCAAACCCAATAGCAATTAAACCTGAATCCCAAAACCATTGGAATGGATATAGGTTAGCGCAAGGAATACTAAAACCTATCTCATTTTTCCAATTACCATTAAGTACCTCAATAGCTTTATTTTTTAATATGTTCATACTTTTTATACTTTTTTTTAAAAAACCCACCACTAACACTTAACTGTGTAAGTGATGAGTTAATTAATCAAACTAATCAATATAATTTAAAAACTGAATGTTGCTGTTAAGAAGAATCTACGTGGTAAAATAGGTCTTCCGAAGAAAAACTCTGCGTCACCAGCTTGATTTACATTTCTTGGATCCCCTTCAGTAACCCCTTCATCATTAAATAGATTGAATACAGAGAAACCGAGTCTTAATGTATCGTCACTATCTTCATTATCTCCCATTTTAAACATATACCCAGCTCCAATACGTGCAATAGAAATGGCATCTAATTCTACTGTATTGTTATCAGCTGCAAATTTATTTCCTGTATGATTTAAAGAGAACAATGCATCAAATTTATTATCATCGAAATGCACGCCTAAGCTTCCTAAAAAGTTAGGTTGTCTTGCTAATTCATTCCCTTCATTAGTTGTAGAAGACGTATTGTTAGTTAAATCTGTAGAAACATTTTTTGAAATCTCATGATCTTGATAAGTCCCTGTACCTCTCAAACTAAAGTTATCAGCAAAACTCCAATCAAATGACGTCTCTAAACCAATAGTTCTAGTGCTTTGTTCCGATCTTGTTAAATCAACCAATGCACCACTTACAAATCCTTGGTCTATTTTAATTCTATCAGTTAATCCTACATAATAGGCCGCTAAAGACCCTTTTAATTTTGCGGTTCCTAATTTTGCCCCAACTTCAAATTGAGTGATTTTTTCTGAATCATATTTACTTCCTGTAACACCAGAAGCTATAGGCGTAAACCCTCGTATTTGAGGAAAAAAGAAGCCTCTAGAAAAGTTAGCATATAAGTTGACAGGTTCACTAATTTTGTATAAACCAGCCAAAGACACGGCCCAATCTGTTGCACTAACATTAGCTCTGGTAAAACTACCATCTGCAAAGTTAACGTTTGCTAATTCTGGTGTTAAAGTAGCATCATCATAAACTTGACTTTCTACAATGTTTCCATTACTAAAAGTTCCTTCTGTATTTTCTATTCTTAATCCAACATCAAAACGCCATTTATCAAAAACCATCTCATCTGTTAAATAAAAAGCAGTTTTACTTTGATATAAAAACTTGTTTGAAGTCATACCAATTCTGTTATAAAGGCCTCCTGTTGAAAACGTAACATCATTTCCGCCAGTATCAACATAACTTAAGTTTACTAATTGAGGATTGTTGTTAAACTCAGACAATACTCTATATTGATAGTTAACATCTTCTGCCTCAGTACGTGCTAAATAAACACCTCCCGTAATATTGTGTGTTCCGTTAGTCACCTCTAAAGTTTTAGTTAATGAAGCTTCTCCAGAGTAATCTGTCATAGGGCGTAATCTATCTACATGTAAATTGTCTACAACTAAATCAGACCCGTTAATTGCAGCCGATGTTCCTTGGTATTGAGCGGTAAACCCTAAATTGTCTGGTGCAACATTACTAACATAATCATTTAAAGTAATAGGGTTATTATTGTCTCCATTACCTCCAACATATAATGCAAAATTATGCTTATAATTTGCATACTTAACTTTCGATTTAAATTTTAAATCATCAGAGAAATTATAATTAAAGTCCGCCATTAAGTATCCACCTTGCGTGAAAACCCCATCTTCAATTGGACTTTCATAAACACCTCCTGGAGTTAAGAAAGATGTATTGGCTAATTCTCCAGACAATAATTGAGATACATCTTCACCATCATTACCGGCAATTCTTTTTCTGTTTCCATCTAAAGGAAGTGGTAAAAAGAATTGTGCTTTATCATTAATAAACTGACCATGGACTGTAAGCGATCCATTTTCAAATTTCTTTTTGATATTAGCTCTAAACTGAACACCTTTTGTTGGCAATCCTGTTTCAATTGGACCGTCATCTTTTCTAACAAAACCAGTAAATGCATAGTATGTATTAGAACCTTCTCCTCCTAATTTTCCACCAGTATAGAAGTCAGTTTTTAAGCGTCCTTTATCCGCCCATTCCACATTAATAATGTTTTCATCATTGGAATCTCCAGTTTTACTTGTGTAGTTAATAATACCAGCAACCGAACCAGCACCATATAATACAGCAGCACCACCACGAACAAATTCAACACCTTTAAATCCTATATCTGGTCTTGCGTATACATCATGAGCAGAAGAGTTTAATCCAAACGTACTCATTAATGGCATACCATCATATTGAAGCGGGTTAAATACATATTGTCCTCCAGAAGGTAACCCTCTTACAAATACATTCGTAGCAGTTTCACCACCACCACCTTCAGCAGTAATACCTGGAATACTTCTAATGATATCGGCTTGACTATTTGCAGAAAGCTTGGTTATTTCTTTTTGCTTTATTGAACTGATTGACATTGGTGTCTCCTTTTGAGATCTAAAAGTAGCAGAAGCAGTTAATACAACTTCATCTAAAGAATTACCACCCTCTGCCAATTCAATTTGCAAAGTAATTGGGGATCCATCAAGTGTTACTGTTTTTTCTTGAGTCTCATATCCTAAATAAGATATTTTAACAGTTTGAACCCCTGTTAGATTTGTTGAAAAACTAAAGTTTCCATCAAAATCTGATGTTGCACCTGATGTACTTCCAACTACAAGTAAGTTTGCTCCAGTAATTGGCACACCAGCTTTGTCTTTAACGGTTCCTGATATATCCGTTTGTGAAAACGTCACGGAAATGCTAAATACGCATAATAATGTAAAAATAATTTTTTTCATAATACTTAGAATTAGTTAACTTTTAATCAAATTTATGGGCATATGCACAATAAAAGTTCTAAAAAATTGTCATATTTTTATGCAAACGTTTGCGGGAACGTTTGTTTTTTACATTTATACATAATAAAATTTACACATTAAGATGAAAAATGAAGTGGTTACCCTAAAAAAATTAGCACAAATGCTTGACTTATCTACTTCTACAATTTCGAGAGCACTTAATGATCATCCTGATATTAGTGAATCTACTACAGAGAAAGTAAAAAAACTAGCAACAGATTTAAACTATGTCCCTAATATATTCGCAAAAGGGTTTAGGCGGCACAAAAGCAATATCATAGGTGTTATTGTACCTAGTATAACACATTATTTCACTACTACTATCATTAGGAGTATTCTTGAAGAAGCAGCACTAAAAGGGTATCGCGTCATTATTTCTGAATCGAATAATGATATAAATAAACAATCGGAAATGCTAAATACCATGATACAGTTTGGAGTTGATGGCATTTTGATGTCACTTTCAAAAATGACTCGTAATGTTGAAAGTGTTTTAAAAATAGCCAATACCATTCCCTTAATTTTATTTGACAAAGTGTCTAACAAAATACCTTGTACGCAGGTAAGGGTAAATGATGAAGAGGCTGCTTTTAATGCCATTGAACATTTAATTAATATTGGTAAAAAAAGAATTGCCATTATTAAAGAATCTGAATTTTCATATAATTCTGAAAAACGATATACGGGATATTTACGAGCACTCAAGGAGCATCAAATTCCATTAGACGATAAAATAATTTTAAGCTGTGAGGATATTAATATGGAACAAGGAAAAATATTAACCAATATATTGCTGAATCTAAAAGAAAGACCAGATGCTATCTTTGCCATTACAGATAGTGCCGCCATAGGAGTAATTAAAATATTAAAAAAGTATAATGTGAACATTCCAAAAGAAATTGCTGTAGTGGGATTCAGTAATTCTTCCCACTCTACAGTTATAGAACCTCAACTAACTACCGTCGATCAACCGGGAAATAGAATAGGAAAAACTGCCGTTAACTATTTAATTGAAGAAATAAATGCCACGGGTGAAACCATAATGAATAAAACCATTGAAATAAAAACCAATCTTATTATTAGAGAATCTTCTTTTAAAATTTAAAATATCCTATATAATCAAGTATTCCTATATCTATTTTAATATTTTTGCCTCATGGAAATAATTGACGCTATCATTCTAGGCATCATTCAAGGACTCACCGAATTTTTACCGGTATCATCAAGTGGTCATTTAGAAATTGGCAAAGCCATTCTTGGCGATAACTCCGTTCCAGAAGAAAGTTTGCTGTTTACCGTAGTCCTTCATTTTGCGACAGCACTAAGCACCATGGTTGTCTTTAGAAAAGATATTTTGGAACTCTTAAAAGGGGTGTTTAAATTTGAATGGAATGACGATTTACAATTTGTTTCTAAAATTGCGATATCCATGATTCCCGCTGTGATTGTCGGATTATTTTTTGAAGATCAACTGGAGCAACTTTTTGGTGACAATATTTTACTAGTGGGCTGTATGCTCATTGTTACGGCTATTCTATTATTTCTTGCAGATAGAGCCAAAGACACCCAAAAAAAAGTATCCTTTTCAAATGCCTTTATTATTGGTATTTCACAAGCTGTGGCGATGCTTCCAGGAATTTCTAGATCTGGGGCAACCATATCGACCTCTGTATTGTTGGGAAATGATAAAACCAAGGCAGCTCGATTTTCATTTCTAATGGTGGTTCCTTTAATATTTGGTAAAATTGGAAAAGACATTTTTAGTGGGGATCTTAGATATGATAGCACAAACTTCACCTCATTATCCATTGGTTTTATTGCTGCTTTTATTGCTGGTTTATTTGCTTGTACATGGATGATTGCATTAGTTAAAAAAAGTAAACTCTCCTACTTTGCTATATACTGTGCCATAGTTGGTACTGTTGCTATTATCTTTTCATTATTAAATTAAGATGAAAACCGTCGAAGATTATCTTTCAGGTCAAGTACTCCTCATAGACAAACCATTAAAATGGACTTCCTTCCAAGTTGTAAACAAGTTGCGCTGGGAAATACGGCAACACTTTAAAATTAAAAAAATAAAAGTAGGTCATGCCGGAACTTTAGACCCTTTGGCTACGGGTTTGCTGGTGATTTGCACAGGCAAAATGACAAAGCAGATTGACACCTTTCAAGGACAGCTAAAAGAATATACAGGCACTTTTGTTTTGGGCAGCACCACACCTTCTTATGATTTGGAGACCGAAGTTAACGGCACTTTCCCCGCAGATCACATTACAGAGGATTTAATTCATAAAACAACAGCGCTATTTATTGGAGAGATTCAGCAATATCCACCTGTTTTTTCAGCACTGAAAAAAGATGGCAAGCGTTTATATGAATTCGCACGAGCTGGTGAGGATGTAAAAATAGAGCCAAGAACCGTGCACATCCAAGAATTTGAAATTACAAAAATTGACGGGTTACAAATTGATTTCAGAGTGGCTTGCAGTAAGGGTACTTACATCCGTTCTTTAGCTTATGATTTTGGGAAGGCTCTTAATTCAGGTGCACATTTATCAGCCTTACGGAGAACAAAAATTGGCGATTTTAATGTGGAGAAGGCTGAGACTATTGAAGGCTTCATTAACGGGCTTAACAACCTTATTACATAATTTTACGTATATTTCATATACAAACATCAAGAATATTATTAGATTTTGAACTTTACAGATCAACATAAAGCCGTATTACTCACGTTTCTTATCTCCGGAACGGTAGTACTTTCTGTGTTCAATTTTAATCTAAAACAGAAAAATACTTTTGAATCTGAAAGCTACTATCAAGTAGAACCAGAACAAGAATTAACGGAAGAAGATATTAAAGTGCTCGAAGCCTTGGAACAATTAAATGCAAGTAAGGCCGAAACCAATCAGGCCTTTAATGAAAGTCAAGATAAAAAGCATTTTGCACAAGCCTACAAACCCATTGCCCCTCCCGAAGACTTTAAACCCGCTACACCAAGTGAAAGTGATGAAGGAGACAGCGCTAACACAAGTATACCTCCCAAGGACATACATGAACCCGCTATAGATGAAGCCGATATCTCATCTTTTAGTAAGGTTAATGATTTATTGAAAAAGCAACAAAGTGAGGGTGTCAATAAAAAAAGTACGATACGCTATTCCTTAGTTGGAAGAACACATCAATTCTTACCAACGCCTGTTTACTTATGTGAAACTGGTGGTAAAATCGTCATTAATATTACTGTTAATTCCAGAGGAAAAGTGACTGACGCCTATGTCAATTCATCCTCAACATCATCTAATGAATGTTTGAAAGAACACGCCTTGGAATATGCAAATAAATCAAAATTTAGTGCGGATGCTTCAAAAGATACGCAGCTAGGGTCTATAACGTTCTATTTTATTGGCAAAAGCTAGTTTCTAATTGACAAAATATGGCAGTCATGTCCTCAATTACATTCTGCCCTTTGTTTTGATTGTACCAATGCTGTAAATCCTCCTTAAAATCTGGCGTTAAAACACCATGTAGCGCTTTAAACCTTTTCACAAAATGAGTAGCTTCAGAAGGTCTAGGGCCAAAGGTGTTTACAACCTCACCAGAATCATTATCCACTAATAATACTTTAGGTACGGAACGACTACCGTTAGTTAAAAAAGCATCCATAAGTTCTGGATGCTCATCACGAAGTACGACCTTAAATTCAATATGAGTATTTAATTGGGCTATTTTATTAAGTACAGGCAAAACATGTGCCGCATCACCACACCAGCTCTCCGAAATGACCAACATGGTAATAGGGGCGTTAACAGACTGTATTTTAGCCTTGGCATCATCACTAACCTTAAGCGTTTTATCCCAGCGATTCATACGCTTGTCGTTCATTTTTGTGTAATTAATTAAGTCTTCGGTTTTTTCAAGACCTGTTGTAGAATGCGTCTCAGCCAGCCTCTTAACCAACTCTCTATAGGCTTCGTAAGATATGCCTTGTTCTAATCCTTTTTTTATATAACCTTTCATGTGCTTCTATTTATTGTTTTCTATTGTCACATCTAACAATCATTCTTATGTGTGACTATATATTTAGTCATGGATGTTTCATCTCCCTTAATTTAACAACACAAATTTTCACGACAAATTTAGTATCTTGGTATTGAAGTTTAAATGACATATGTCATACTTTAAACAAAAAACTTACAACCTTAATTGTTCGTGGTTTTATAGTTACGTTTTATAATTTACAGCTTATGAAAAAACACAGATGTGGTTGGTGTACTGGTGACGCTTTGTATGAAGCCTACCATGATAATGAATGGGGCGTGCCAGTTTATGACGACGACACACTATTTCAATTTCTAATATTAGAAACCTTTCAAGCAGGTTTAAGTTGGATTACCGTGTTGCGTAAACGTGAAAACTTTAGAAAAGCATTGGATCATTTTGATTATCGGAAAATTGCCAATTATGATGAAGAAAAAATTGATGCTTTGCTCCAGAATGTAGGGATTATCCGTAATAAATTAAAGTTGCGGGCCACCATTACAAACGCTCAAGCTTTTATGGCTATTCAAAAAGAATTTGGAAGTTTTAGCACCTATATATGGGGGTTTGTAGATGGCAAGCCTATTACAAATTCACTTGAGCATTATAAAAACGCCCCTGCCAACACGCCATTAAGCGATACTATTAGCAAAGATTTAAAAAAACGAGGTTTTAAGTTTGTAGGTTCAACCGTAGTTTATGCACACATGCAGGCTACGGGCATGGTAAACGATCATGAAGTGAGGTGTTTTAGGTATGAAGTGGTTTAAATTGGGTATGTTCTTTTTAATAGCTTGAGTATGATTAGTGCATTTGTTGCACAAATAACCTGTTAAAAGAAATAAACCATAGGAAGATACATAAGATTTTCAATGAATTGACCTGAGCAATTAATTATATAGATTGTTGTGCTTAGTCATTTTTTCTTTTGTCAGTTTCGAGTATTGAATATTCAAAATTGTCCGACCATCCTGATTTTAAAGGTAATAGTTGTCTTCTTCGCCCTTCTCTTATCATACCTGATTTTTCCAGAACTTTAAAGGAACCTATATTATCTACCGCGCATCCAGCTTCTATTCGATGTAATTTGAGGGTTTCAAATCCAAAATTTATTACTGCTTTTAAAGATTCAGTTGCGTAACCTTTTTTCCAATAATCTAAATGTATTTTATACCAAACTTCAGCTCTTTTATATTTTTTGTTTCCGAGCTTTAGTCCAAATAAACCAATAAATTTCCCGTCTGAATTGTTTTCAATTGCAAAAGTGTAATTCTTTATTTCACTCAATTGATTTTCTGTGGTCCAAGGCAAAATTATAAATTTGGTTTCATCAATATTTTTCGGAATTCCCAAAGCATTATATTCATCCGTTTCGGGTAAAGAATGGAGTTGATGAATCGAATCTAAATCTGATAAGTCAATCAATCTCAATTTTGTTCTTTCCGTTAATATCTCGATTTCTGTCATTTTTTAAATTAAATACAACTTTTGCCAATATCCAACTTTCTAATGTTTTATATCAGAATTTAAACGAATCCATAATTTTATTCTGACAAAATCAAACCATTTTATCCTTGTAAATATTCCAAAAATAAATCCCTAGAAATGTCCTCAGCACCTAAACTTTCTAAATGTTTAGTATATACTTGGCAGTCTATAAGTTTATAATTAGTGTTTTGAATAAAGGTGATGAAGCCTACTTTACTGGCGTTACTTTCTTTTGCAAACATACTCTCCCCACAAAATACGCCATTGCCCAAATCGACACCGTAAAGTCCCCCGATTAAATTATCTTCTCGCCAAACCTCTACAGATTTAGCATACCCTAATTCGTGCAGTTTTAAATAGGATTCAACCATGCCGTTAGTTATCCAAGTACCTGCTTGTCCATCACGTTTTGCCAAAGCGCATTCAGTTATTACCGCTTTAAAATTTTTATTGATAGTTACAGTAAAATCTTTATGTCGTAAAACCTGTCCCATACTTTTTGAGACTTTCAATTTATTCGGAAATAGGACAAAGCGTGGATTTGGCGACCACCATAAAATGGGTTCTTTTTGTTCAAACCAAGGAAATATACCATGCTTGTAAGCATGCAGTAACCGCTTTACCGATAAATCGCCACCAACAGCCAACAACCCCTCTGATGAGGCTTCAGAGACTTCTGGGAACCATATATTTTTGGTTAGGTGTTGCATGGGGTATTTTCTGTAAAAATAAAAAACCTCAAGGTTTTAATAAACAGTGAGGTTCTTATTTTAATATTCCCGCCTTCGCGGGAATTACCGTTCTTTTTATTAAAAAGGAAGATCGTCGTGATCTTCTTCTTTTAAGTCTCCGGCAGGCTCAAAAGCATCTGCTGGTGGTACTGGTGGTACATTTTCACCGGTAGCTTCACTCTGTAATGCTTCAATTCTCCAACCTTGAATCGAGTTAAAATATTTGGTTTCGCCTTGTGGATTTACCCACTCTCTACCTCGTAAGTTGATACTTATCTTAACCTGTTGACCTACTTGGTAACTGTTTAATAAATCCGTTTTATCTTGTACAAACTCCACCATAATATGTTGTGGATATTGCTCTTCTGTTGTCACTACAATCTCTCTTTTTCTGAACCCATTACTTCCAAAAGTTTGAGTTTCTCCTACCATTTTAATTCTTCCTTGAACTTCCATTAATTTAAATTTATCTGTTTATTTATTTATCTATGTTTAACTCAACAATATCTTCCAAGCACTTTCAACATCACCAAAACTTAAATAGTTTCTTGCCAGTTTGTGCTTTTGTCTATGCGTTGTTTTTTTTATATTAGGATAGCGTTCTCCCAAATCCTTAATAAATGCTTCCACTATAGCTGCGCTGGGTAAATTCTCAACATTAGCTAACATGCCCAAATCATTTCCTGTTAACACCATGCTATTTTTAACATGATCTGGGAAATTATCAACACCAATTCCCAAGGTTGATAAAGGTTTTGGTATTTCAAAAAAGCCCTTTTTAGCACGACTGTAATAGTTGCCTCCAGCTCTAGCAACCAAATCCAACATTTGCTGATTTATGGATCCATCATCATCTAAAACCTCATTATCTATATGCATCTTCACCACCTCGCAAATAATTAAATTCCCAGCACCTCCTTCTGTGCCTAATTTAATAATGTCATTCACCTTGCATTCAAACTGTACAGGGGACTCTCCAACACGGTAAGGCTTTACAATATCTGACTTTACCATGGTTAAGCCTGCCTTTTCAAACTCATTCACATCTTCGGCATACTCGGTACTGCTCAATGACATTTGATGCACGATATCATAATTCACAACGTTTATAACCACTTCTTTAGTGTCCTCCACATTACGTAAAGTGTGTTTCACCGTATTATCCCTAACGCGTCTTGCAGGCGAAAAAATTAAAATAGGTGGGTTCGCACTAAAAACATTAAAAAAGCTAAATGGCGACAAGTTTGGATTTCCATCCGCATCAACGGTACTAGCAAAAGCAATAGGTCTTGGTGCCACAGCACTTAATAGATAACTATGTAATTTACTGGTTGATACCTGCTTAGGATCTATAGAGGTCATTAAACTTTTAGGTTTGTACAAATGTAACTAATCTGGACTTGAAGTAAAAACAGATTTACTAACAACTTGAACAATAATATTAACAGTTTTGCATTATATTACCTGTAAATTAGTATGGAATGATTTTTACCAAGTACAGCAACACCTTTCGCTGGATTATAATTATGGTGTCTTTTGCTATGGTGGCTCTTATCTTATGGAACACCTATGTTTTTTTTCAAAAT
The DNA here is from genome assembly GCF_006974145.1 of Changchengzhania lutea. NCBI lineage: Bacteria > Pseudomonadati > Bacteroidota > Flavobacteriia > Flavobacteriales > Flavobacteriaceae > Changchengzhania > Changchengzhania lutea. The sequence goes on from NZ_CP039456.1 coordinate 1,254,645, forward strand.
TTTAAAGAAGAAGAGCGCGTAAAAATGCAAAATTGGTCATTTGCTCAAAAAGAATTGAGTAGCACTGACAACTTAACCGATAATATTGGTGAACTTCCCATTGAAATTTTACAGAGCAATAAAAGCACGCCCATGATTAAAGTTAATCAAGATGGCAGTATTGATTATAATAATATAGATGAAAAAAAAGCGGAAGATCCTGCCTATTTACAGAAACTGATCCTAAAATTTAAGGACGAATACAAACCCATAGAAATTAAATATAAGGATGAGGTTTTATCAACTATATACTACGGAAACTCACCATTGCTCAACAAGCTAAAATACTATCCCTTAGCGCTATTGCTCATTATTTTTTTGTTTGGTGCTGTTATTTACTTTTTTTATCGAAGCAATAAGAATGCCACACAAAACAAATTATGGTCTGGAATGGCCAAGGAAACAGCGCATCAAATTGGAACCCCGTTGTCCTCTCTAATTGGCTGGACGGAGATTTTAAAAAGTGAAAACGTTAATCCTGAATATATTGTTGAAATTGAAAAAGATGTTGACCGGTTACAGACCATCACAGAGCGGTTTAGCAAAATAGGATCTTTGCCTACCTTAGAATTGAAAGATATTGTTTCAGAAACCATAGAGGCTTATGATTATTTAAAGTCGAGATCTTCTAAATTAATTGAATTTGATATTATTGTACCTGATGGCGATATCCCTGTGTATTTAAACAAGCAACTTTTTAGTTGGACCATTGAAAACTTAGTGAAAAATGCTATTGATGCCATGAAAGGCCGCGGACAATTAACCGTTGAAATTGCGCAACTAGAGAATGATGTTAAAATAAGAGTGACCGATACTGGCAAAGGCATTCCTAAAAAAGATTTTAATAAAATTTTTGAGCCGGGTTTTACAACCAAAAAACGTGGGTGGGGTCTTGGGCTATCACTTACCAAACGTATTATTGAAGACTTCCATAATGGTAAAATAAAAGTCTTGCAATCCGAAATTGGTAAAGGCACCACATTTCAAATCAACTTAAAGCGCGCTACCCATTATGAATGATAAACTCATACCCATAAAAGAAGTACCTCTAAAAAATAATTGTCCGGAATGCTATAGTAACGATGGTTTGCGCCTAACATTTAAGCAACGCTTCTTCGAAAACACGTTTTACAAGTCTATTAAAAATGATATTACACATGAGCTCGCGTGTAAGACCTGCAATACGTCTATTTACCCTGTACAATGGACTGAAGATATTGAACGTGTTTTTGAATATCATAAAAAGGGCCTTAGGCCAAAACGAGCTTCCACATATTTAAAGAAAGCCACTTGGATTATTCTTGCTTTAGTGGGTGTAATTGTGATTTCTGCCGTGGCTTGGACGTTTTATACAACCTTATAATTGGGCTTTAATTGATTGGGCTATATTCAGAAATTCTGTCTCAGAAAGTTTTTCCTTTTGAATAAATCTAGCATCTTCCATAGTATGTAACGGAATTAAATGCACATGCGCATGAGGAACTTCTAATCCAATAACACTCATACCAATACGTTTACAAGGAATCGCCTTTTTAATGGCTATAGCTACTTTTCTTGAGAAGGACATTAACCCGTTATAGGCATCTTCATCTAAATCAAAAATTTTATCAACTTCCTTTTTGGGAATGCACAAAGTGTGACCCTTGCTATTTGGATTCACATCCAGAAAAGCCAAATAATCATCTGTTTCGGCAATCTTATAACAAGGAATGTCGCCTTTTACTATTTTAGTGAAAATGGATGCCATAATTATGAGGGGTTATTAAACTTCCGCAAAGCGGAAAATACAATTTATCTTGATATTTCTATGATGTCAAATTTCATAACACCATTAGGGACTTGAATCTCTGCAACGTCTCCTACAGACTTTCCTAATAAACCCTTACCAATAGGCGAGTTTACTGAAATCTTCCCTGAGGCCAAATCTGCTTCACCATCTGCAACCAAGGTATAATTCATTTCCATACCATTGGTTTGATTTTTTATTTTTACCTTAGAAAGCACTAATATTTTAGAGCTATCCATTTGAGATTCGTCAATAATACGTGCGCCAGCCAAAGCATCTTCCAGTTTAGCAATCCGCATTTCTAACATGCCTTGCGCTTCCTTTGCGGCATCGTATTCTGCATTTTCACTTAAATCGCCTTTGTCCCTTGCCTCGGCAATAGCTCTTGAGGCTTTTACACGTTCAATATCCTTTAACTGTTTTAGTTCGTCTCTTAGCTTTTTTAATCCTTCAGGTGTATAGTATGATACTTTACTCATAACTTCATCGTTTATAATTACATAATATAGCGATAATACAAAAGCAGATTTGGTATTAACGCAAAAAATCTCGTTTACACGAGATAGCCTAACAAATATACAAAATATTTAACGCAATTTACTTTTTGTTGTAAATTGCATTCTTAATTCCCTATGTAAATGAAAGTCTATTCCCTTCTCATCATATTCCTAGTTAGTACCGCTTGCAGTAAAAATAATGCTAATAATGAAAATTGCAAATTTCTACTCGATCTCGGTGTTAATGAAACTGTTAATTTAAGCCTTCCTCAATACAGTCAGCTCGACTTTATTAGTGTCCCTGTTTATATTCCCAATGCTGGAAATGGCGGCATTATCGTGACTAAAACGGGAACTTCTTCCTATGTGGCGTTTGATGCAGCAGACCCAAATCATATTTTTAGTTCGTGCTCTGTATTAAGCATTGACGGTATCAATGGCATATGTGGTTGTGATGATAAAAACGAGTATAACCTGTTTAACGGTTTACCTGCTAAAAGTGGTATACTACCTTGTAGTTTACGGCCTTACCGTGTGGAAAAAAGCGGCAACACACTGCTTATTTTTAATTAATTCCTCTCCCAGCCCCTCCGAAGGAGGGGAATAGAAAGATTGTCATATTAGAATTTTAAAGTTGCGCCAATTAAAAAATTAGTTGTGGCTTGCGGGTAGTAGTACACATAACCGCCACCGTAATCTGCTCCATTAGATTCGTATTTTTCATTTAGCAGATTGTTTATAAGACCCGTAATTGTAATTGACTTAAAAATTGAGTTCGGTTTTATCTCATAAATGATATTAAAGTCATTCACAAAATAACGATCCAATGTACCTCTTTCATCTTCAATATTATTTAAATATTGCTTTCCTACATATTTGCTGTATAGTGAAAATTGTAAATTATTTGCAGGTGTATAAACAACAGCATTTCCTAAAACGATATTTGGTGAAAATGAAATTTTAGTATTATCTAGAACAGATGTTGTACCATTTATTTCTTTAACAAAATCGATATTTTTATTATCGCTAATTGCAATATTTGGCTGAATACTAAATGCATAAGAAAATTTAATTTGTGCATCAACTTCCAAACCTAAGCGATAACTTTTGCCACTGCTTGCTCTTATTGGGCTTCCAACATCATCAAAAGCACCAGTTAGCACTAATTGATTTTGATAAAACATATAGTAGATATTAGAGTTAACACTAACTTTATTTGAATTGTATCTCCATCCTAATTCAATATCATTAAGTGTTTCATGCTGCGTAACACCCGCTTTAAAATCATCACGATTCGGTTCTCTATTAGCTCTTGCGTATGATACATACAAACTATTCATATCAGAACTTTTATATGTTAAACCAACTTTAGGGTTAAAAAAACTAAAATTGGCATCAGTAACAAAATCCACTAAATCAGAGCTTACACCATCAGTTTTGTAACTCACAAAACGCCCTTGTAAATCAACAAATCCTGTAAATTTTTCTGCTAACTTAAAAGTGGCTTTAGAAAACATACTAAAATCGTTTTTAATAGCATCACCTTCATAATAACGATCTCTAATATTAACATTTTGAGCTAGATCGCTTCCCCAAATAACTTCCCCAAAATGATCTCCAGAATATGTGTTATAAGACACTCCAGATATAATTTCTAGAGCATTTTTTTTATACGTTACGTTAGCATTTATAACATAAAAATTATTGTCCAACCATCTACGGACAATAACATCGGAATCGTCTTGAATTAAGTTAGCTAAATCTTCTGCAGATTCTTCTGGTTTATATTGCTCAAAATACCCTTTTCCTTTGGTATAGTTTAAACCAAGTGTTGTTGACCAATGGTTATCTAAACGTTCATTCCAATGCAATTGATAATGATCTTGCCAATAATTATCCGTTTCATTTTCGTAGGTATATGGATTTTGGCGACGATTTTCTTCTAATTCATCTGCCGTTAACCCAAACCAAGATTGATATGTTTGTTCTCTATTCCCAAAAGTTAAGGCTTTAATTAACGTGTTATCATCTTTATATACCCCTTGTAAAAAGTAAGAACGCAAATCTGTAAAAGCACGATCCACATAACCATCGGAGTCTATTTTAGAAAAACGACCAGAAATTTCAAAATGATTATTTAGCAATCCCGTACTTAATTTAACCGTATGTTTTCGTGTATTGAAACTACCAAAACTATTAGATATTTCTCCTGAAGCCTCCTCTGAAAAAGCATCTGTTAGCAGATTTAAACTTGCGCCGAAAGCTCCTGAACCATTTGTAGATGTTCCAACACCACGTTGTAATTGCAAACTTTCTGTTGAGGACGCAAAATCGCCCAAATTTACCCAAAACGTACCTTGGCTTTCCGGATCGTTATACGGAATTCCGTTGATGGTTACATTCACTCGCGTAGCATCTGTACCACGAACCCGAATACCCGTGTAACCAATCCCTGCACCTGCATCACTGGTAGTAACAACAGATGGTAAATAGTTTAGCAAAACAGGAATATCCTGTCCTAAATTACGCTTTGCCAATTGTTCTTTACTAAGGTTCGAATGCGTTATTGGAGAATCTGCATTTACGCGCACCGCCTTTACTAAAACTTCGTCTAGTTTTTCTGTTTTAGTTGAATCTTGTTCGATTTGATTTTTTTGTGCACTTGCACTGACTGATAACACAAGTAGTGTTAAAAAAAGAAATAAATTTTTAATTTTGAAGACACCATTTTGAAAGCCAAAATTGAATCTTTGTTCAAAAAGATTATCATTCTTTGAGTTTAAGAATAACTTTTTTAAAGTCGATTTCATTACGATTATGTTTATAATCGAATAAAAAGAGGTAATTATTCTTTAATTGTTATTAATTAGTTTTTTATCATTACGATGAGTTTTTACGACGTGGTAATCTTTTTCTTTTTAACAGATTTCCACAGTAATTAAAAAATTACTTCGCAATGACGGTATACTTTATTTTCCTAAACAGCATTACCTGTTCTAGGTTCAATGGGTATGATCTCAGCCTTTTGGAAGTTAAAAGTTGAAAGCTAAAAGCTAAAAGTCTTAATTGACTGCTACCTAAAAACTGATGACTGCTAACTGAAAAAGCACCCCTTTAATGAGAACGGTGCAAAGGTAATAACCAATTTTGAATTATGAATTAGAAAAAGTGAATTATTTTCTAATCGATATCCGGTTTTTTTCTATTTGCCTTTTTATCAGATAGATTACGCTTGTTTTTTAAACGTTTTCTAATAACCGATTTGGGTATTTTCGTTCTAATTCGCTTTTTGGGAACAATTAAAGCAGCATCAATGATATTAAAAAAACGTTTAATGATAAGGTCTTTATTTTTGTGCTGACTTCTACTTTCATCACATTGCAGAATAAGAACATGGTCTTTGGTTAATTTATTTTTAAGATTTTTGTAAAGACGGTTTTTTTCATTGTCAGTAAAAGATGCTGATTCGTCTAAACTAAAATATAATTCTACTTTAGAAGATACTTTATTTACATGCTGACCACCGCTACCTGAACTACGTACTGCTTTAAAATTTAACTCTTGTATTAGTGCGTCTTTATTGTACATTATGATGCTTGGTGTGCTTCTTTCAATAAGTCGTTAGCCGTTTTAACAGGATTGAATGTGATTAAGGGCACTTCAACAAAAATGGTGTTCCAAAAGGCCATACTCCCGTTCCACAGACCTGGTAATTCCAATGCCTTAATATCATTACCGTTGTGGGTTTTGTCTGTAATAAATGCTGCGTTATAATCTACGAATTGTGTCAAATCAAATTTTTCACCTTTGTGATTTTTGATACCACAGACTAAATCAACCGGGTTAAAATGGGTGGCATTCTTTAACAACTGCATTTGTTTTTTATTTTCTGAATCAATTTGAGCAGATTCCACAATCTGTAATGAGATGCTCCCTTGATTGTCTTCCACCCAAAACGGACCACCTCCAGGCTCACCCTCGTTTTTAACCATGCCACAAGCACGTATCGGTCGGTTCAACTTATCCATTAAATAGGCTATTTTATTTTCTGAGTTTTGTGTATTAAAATCACTTCCAACCACAACATTAAGTTTCTTATGTAAAAACTGAACGATCTCTTGAATATTTTGCTCAGAAACTTCGCCTTTATCTATTGTTTTAATAAACTGAAAAGTCTGATTTTGTATACTTAATAAAATACCCGCTAACACTTTTTTATATTTTGAAATGTCTTCGTGATAGCGTTTTACAACTACGTTATCAATATTTTTAATAAAAATAACGTCGTAATCCAAATCATTTAAATTCTCTAGCAAGGCGCCATGTCCAGATGGTCTAAACAAGATATTTCCATTCTTCTGCCTAACTATAGATTCATTAAAATTTAATGCAACCATATCTGTGGATTGTTTTTGATATGAGAATGAAACCTCAAAGTTTGTATCCGTTTTTGATTCAATAGCGGCCTTAATTTGGAGTAATTCCTTTTCAAATTTCTCCTTATGTATTTCCGAAATCGTAAAATGAAGATCTGCCTTATTATGGCTTGAAGCATAATGTGCGCCTTCAAAAAAATGTTCTTCAAAAGCTGTGGCAATATTGGTGTCATACTTATGAAAAGGCAACAAGCCTTTTGGGGAAAAACTATAGTTTAATAGATCTTCTTTCAACATGGTTTTTACGATAGCATAGCTCTTTTCGTCATGAGATAACTTATCAAAATCAGGACGTGCTTGTTTCGTTTTTTTAATAACTTCAGCATAAAATGGAAACTTTTCTAAATTAGAAACAAACGCTGTAATTTGTGTGCTCTGACATCTTTTTGCATAATTATCTATACTTTCGTCTGAAGGTTTATAATCTTCTAAAAACTGAAATAAAAATTTAAACATTCTCGTGGCCGCACCGGAAGCGGGCACAAATTTAAGCATAGAAATGGAATCCCGATGTTCTTCAAATGTGCTAACATACCGTGATGCCTCATCTTCACTCACTTTAAGAATTCCATCTTTTACGGTGGCCGCCTTTTTTAGACGAGAAAATGCCATACCAGATTTAATAATGTCTATTTGATCTTGAATTTTTTCAAGTGTTATTCCTTTATCTTTTATTTGTTGAAAATCTTTTTCTGATAATTTCATCAATCTTTATTTAATAATGTGTCAATGTGTGCTATTGCTGTTTCCAAACGTTCCTTTTTATTTCCTTTAAGGATGACGAAAGGCCGTTTGTTTTTTACTAATTCATTTTTAAAAGCCTCAAACATCTCCTGTCTGTCTTCAGGTTTATCCCTTAAATCATCTGCTTCCCAAGGCGTGTCAATATAGGTTAGAAAATATAAATCATAGGTATTTTCTAAAGCGTATTTTTCTAAAATGGGGTCACAAGTTCCCAAATAATAAGCTTCGGAATATACTTTAGTTTCCAATAAGTCCGTATCGCAAATTAACACCGAATCTGTTTTATTAGCAAGTTTATTTTCCAATCGCATCTGCCCTTCTGCAATGGGCAATAAATCATGAGGTTCACAGGTTTTGCGCTCATTATTCCATTTATCCTGAAGATAATCCCGTGCAAATTCTGGTACCCAAACCGAATTATAATACCGCGCCAATTGCCTGGACAAGGTCGTCTTCCCAGTAGATTCAGGGCCAAATAAAACTACCTTTATGCAGTTTGCGGGTTGCTGTTTAAATTTTTCTTCCATGCTAAATATCCAAATATCGCAATTATTGTAAATCCTAAATATTGAAAACTCGTAAAGGTAAATCCTTTGTAAAAATAGAGCGGTATTGATATTATATCACCTACAATCCACCATACCCAATTCTCTAATTTTCGTCGTGCCATAAGCCACATGCCCACGAAAAATATGGCTGTGGTAATCGTATCGACATACGCCACCCAGCTAGTCCATTTATCAAAGGTGTTGTAAACTAAATAAACGAATAGCAGGGTTGCTAAAAATATAGCCACACTGATCTTTTTTTCGTTCAATGTCGTTCTTGAAATTGGCGTCATATGCGACTCGTCCACTTTTCGAGTCCAGATATACCAGCCATAAACACTCATAATAAAATAATAAGCATTAATCATCATATCCCCCAATAGTCCCCATTTTAATAAAAGGTATACAAAAATTACAGTGCTGACCATGCCCGTTGGAAATACCCAAATCTTGTTTTGCTTAGAAAACCAAACGGATAGAAACCCAAAAATTACAGCAACAATTTCTAAAACGATGTCTACCGTGTTATAACCTTCATATTGTCCGAAGAAAAAATCAAAAATGGGGCTCATAATCGTGTCGATCAGATTTTACAATTTTCATATATAACAAACCACGCTCAATAAGCTCAAAAGCTTCCTTTATTTCGGTAGTAAGCACATGCATGACTTCATCATAATCACCATAAACCTGTGTACTTAAGGGATTCTCCAGTGTTTTAAGATTTGAAGCTCTTATTTTTTTAATAAAGTGAATAATGGCTGGCTCGTATTCGTCTTGCAGCGGTGTTAAGGTTAATTCTACTGATATTTTCATAATTCTTTAGATAATTGAGCATAAAAAAAGAGAGATTAGCCAATCTTTATTCATTCTATTTTCTTGGTTCTTTATTCTCTTCTTAATTCTTCAAAAAATGATTCATCCTCTTCAAATGCGGTTCCAATAACCACTACATCTGCTCCGGCTTGGTAGGCTTCTTCAAGTTGTGCTTTATTTCTAATGCCGCCACCTACTATTAGCGGAATATCTATACTTTTCCTGACCGCATGGATAATGCTGGGTGTTAAAGCTTTTAATGCGCCGCTACCTGCTTCCAAATATATGAGCTTCATTCCTAAAAAAACACCCGCGATACTCGTATCTACAATGTGTTGAATGTTATTTCGGGGCATTGGTTTTGTATTGGTAACTATTTCAACTGCCGTTTCTTTGCCACTTTCTACTAAAATATAGCCTGTAGAAATGATTTCCATAGTAGTATTTTTCAATTTTGAAATTGAGTCTACATGTTGTCCTATTAAATAGTCAGGATTTCTTCCTGAAATCAGTGATAGAAACAATAAGGCATCCGCTTGATCAGTAATTTGATTGTGATCTCCTGGAAATAATATAATTGGTAAAGTTGAATGTTTTTTTATTTCTGAAACCAAAACTTCTGTAGCGTTTTCATCTACGGTACTCCCGCCAACAAAAATATGTGTGGTAATGGATGCATTTACTTTGCCGATAAATTTTTTGGTATTTTTAATTGAAAACCTATCGGGATCTATTAAAACTGCCAATAATTTTTCGCCTTCTGAAATGGATTTCTTTATGTTCCTATAAATCGATGTCATTAACTTATGGCATAAGCACAGGTAAAACCTTCAAACTCTATAAACGCAATATCATATCTGTTTTTTGTATCGTTGTAGTCAATCCAGGCTACCGAATCATGAGCATCAGTAGAAAACGGAATTACCAAACAGTGCTTTTTAAAACTTAGCCCTGGCGTCGCATAAAGCTTATATAACGACTCTTTTACACACCAGATTAAGGTTAAATCTTTAACATAACTATCTGCTATCTTATCTAAATAAGCAAATTCATAATCAATAAATTTATGGGCTATAATACTAATTTTGTTACGCTGTTTTTCAATATCAATGCCAACGGGCGAATTGCTAACCATAACTGCCGAAAAAGTAAATGAATGGGTTATTGAAACAAACTTACCATCGCTTAAATGAGGTTTGCCATTAGTATCATAATACAGGTCGGTATCAGTGTATCCAAATTCAGCCAACAACTTCCTCACACTTAAAAACCCGCGTTGGTGCAATTCGCTTTTCATTCCTAAAACACGTTCTAAACTTTCTGATTTAAGGGTTATATTTTGCATCAAATCGCTATAAGATTCAGAAATCTTCCAGATTTTAACAGTAGTTTGTGAATTTGGAATAAGGGTTTTATAAAGAGGCATTTAATATTCTAAATGTTATTAGTTATCTTTGCACAGCTTAAACAAATGGACAGCTATCTGATAGGCGAATTTAAGTATTTTAAGTTCTATATCATAAGGTTGATTCGTTTTATAAACAGAAAAAAACAAAATTGAATATGAGTACAAAAACCGTTGCTTACGTACCCTATAAAGTAAAAGACTTGTCGCTTGCTGCTTGGGGAAGAAAAGAAATTGAATTAGCCGAGGCTGAAATGCCAGGACTTATGAGTCTGCGCGAAGAATATAAAAACTCCCAACCCTTAAAAGGTGCTAGAATTGCTGGATGTTTGCACATGACCATTCAAACAGCGGTTCTTATTGAAACCTTGCAATCTTTAGGTGCTGAAGTCACTTGGAGCTCATGTAACATTTTCTCTACACAAGATCAAGCCGCTGCTGCCATTGCTGCTGCAGGCACTCCAGTATATGCTTGGAAAGACATGACTGAAGAAGAGTTTGAATGGTGCATTGAACAAACCTTATTTTTTGGCGAAGACAGACAACCATTAAACATGATTCTTGATGATGGTGGCGATTTAACCAATATGGTTTTAGACAAGTATCCTGAATTGGCTGCAGGGATTAATGGCCTATCTGAAGAAACTACAACAGGCGTGCATAGACTTTATGAGCGTGTTAAGAACGGGACATTGCCAATGCCTGCAATCAACGTTAATGATAGTGTTACCAAAAGTAAATTTGATAATAAATACGGATGTAAAGAAAGTGCCGTAGACGCTATTCGTCGTGCAACAGATCTTATGCTTGCTGGAAAACGCGTTGTGGTATGTGGTTATGGAGATGTTGGAAAAGGTACAGCTGCGTCCTTTAAAGGTGCAGGAAGTATTGTAACCGTGACTGAAATAGATCCTATTTGTGCATTGCAAGCTGCTATGGACGGTTTTGAAGTTAAAAAACTGGAAACCGTTGCGCCTAACGCAGATATTATTATTACTACAACAGGTAATAAAGATATTGTGCAAGCAAGACATTTTGAAGCTGTAAAAGACAAAACCATTATTTGTAATATCGGGCATTTTGACAATGAAATCGATATGGCTTGGTTGAATGACAATCATGGTCATACTAAAGATACCATCAAACCACAAGTAGATAAATACACTGTTGATGGTAAAGATATTATTGTACTGGCCGAAGGGCGATTAGTAAACTTAGGCTGTGCTACTGGACACCCAAGTTTTGTAATGAGCAACTCATTTACAAACCAAACCTTGGCCCAAATAGAATTGTGGACCAACAAAGACGCCTACGAGAATGACGTGTATATGTTACCTAAACATTTAGATGAAAAAGTAGCAAAACTGCATTTAGCAAAAATTGGTGTTGAACTTACAGAACTTCGTAAAGAGCAAGCCGATTATATTGGTGTGAAACAAGAAGGCCCCTACAAACCTGAGTACTACAGATATTAATTATCCGTCATGCTGTCCCGATAGTTATCGGGATTGTTTCAGTATCACATACATATTTAAATCCCAAGCGACCATGTTTGGGATTTTTTATTTACCGCCATTGTGAGATGCCCAGACAAAGAGATCTCATTAATAGAACCGAAGTCATACCCTAAATCTATGTTTTGGGTTTTTTGTTTACCGTCATTGCGAGGACGCAGGACGTGGCAATCTGTTCATCCAGTAACTGTTTTTCATTCAGTTTCAATTAAAAAGATGGCTTCGTGCCTCGCCATGACGAAGCTTAACGGTAGCGGCGATTTCTTGTTTACCTTCATTTTGGGAAGCCCAACGAAGCAATCTCTTTAATAGAACCGAAGTCATAATCTAAATCTATGTTTGGGCTTTTATGTCATCGTCATTGCGAGGAGGTCACGCTGTGACAATCTCATTAATAGCACCTAAACCCTTCCAGACCTGTTTGGCTTTTACTCAACGCCATTTTAAAATCCCTTAGATTATTTGTATTTTTAAACGGCCATGTCTTATAAAGAACCCAAAATAAAAGTACCCCGGTTTAACGAAGCCTCAGGTTTTTACACCACAAAAAAGCGCTCAAAAATCATGAGCAAAATTAGGGGTAAGAACACAAAACCAGAACTGCTTTTTCGTAGGGCCTTATGGAAACATAATGTACGCTATCGTGTCAACAACAAATTGATACCAGGAAAACCAGATGTTTCTATCCAAAAATATAAGCTTGCCATTTTCATTGATGGTGAATTTTGGCATGGTTATAATTGGGAAGAACGAAAAACCAAACTTAAATCCAATCGGGATTTCTGGATTCCTAAAATTAAGCGAAACATGCAACGGGACAGAGAGGTGAATTTAGAATTGACCCATTTGGGCTACACGGTCTTTCGGTTTTGGGCAACCGAAATTAACAATGATTTAAACCGTTGCATCAATGATGTTTTGGTTTTTATTGCTACTGGAGAAAATAATTGAATAATTTTAGGCAATTTGTTTTGGTGAAAAAAGTCGAAACAAATGCGCTTTCTACTCCATTTTAAAATACGCATGCAGCTCTTCCTCAATAGCAGCTTGCAAAGCACCAATATTAGCATCTTCCTTTACAAAAACAGTCAGGTGTTCATCGGCTCTATTTCGTTCTACACTTTCTCTAATTTCAATAAAATCAATGGCATCATCAAAGCCTTCCAAATGTTTCTTTATGGGTTTATCCAAGGTCTCATCACTTAAAAAAACCTTAATGGTTTGGGCGCTTGGGGAGTTTCTAATTTCAGATCTAAAGGGTTGCATTGCCAATTCATTTTAAGTTAAAGCATATGATTGCTCATACAATTCCTTAAAGTTAAGAATTTAATTAATACCTTTTGTAAATAAATTTTACAATGAGCAGGAAGCAGGTAATAATTCAGGGCAAACTCACACTTTTTTCAGCCATTTTGTTTACTTAAAAACACACTTAATTATCTGATATTTAGTTAGATAGCTGTTGTTTTTCATTTTAAATTATTGTATATTATACTGATAATCAATAATTTAAGTGTTTTAAAAACAATGAACAAATTCAAGTCTATATTCAGTAAGATAAACGATCCTAGAAGCGATATAAACAAGCTTCATAACTTAGAAGACATCCTTCTTATTGGTATAATTAGTGTGATTTGTGCGGCAGATTCATGGAAAGATATGGAAACTTATGCCAAAGCAAAAGTAGATTTTTTGCGTTCATTTCTTGATTTGCCAAATGGTACGCCCTCTGATGACACCTTTAACCGAGTGTTCTCTTCCATTGATTCAGAACAATTTGAAACCTGTTTTATAGATTGGGTCTCTAATTTGATTGATATAACGGCTGGCGAGGTTATTCCCATTGATGGTAAAACCTTGAGAGGTGCTAAATCTAATGGTAAGAAATCCCCTTTTCACATGGTAAGTGCTTGGGCAAGCAAAAACAATATGGTTTTAGGACAGGTCAAGGTTTCTGAAAAATCCAATGAAATTACGGCCATACCAAAACTACTGGAACTAATTACTGTAAAAGGATGTGTAGTTACCATTGATGCCATGGGCTGTCAAAAGGCTATTGCAGAAACTATTATTAAACAAGAAGCAGATTACATCTTAGCTGTAAAAGAAAACCAAAAGCAATTGCATCAAGATATTCTAGACGAATTTCGCTTTGGCAAGACTATAGATAGCCATACCGATGAAGATCTGGGACACGGCAGGATAGAAACACGAAAATGTAGTGTTATCAATGACTTTAAATTTATTGAAGACCAAGATAAATGGACAGGGCTGGAAAGTATAGTAAAAGTAGAAAGTATTAGAGAATTTAAAAACTCCGACAAGCCAACAGAAACAGCTACAAGATATTATATATCAAGTGTGAAAACAGATGCAAAAGCACTACAGAAAATGATACGCTTACATTGGGGAATTGAAAACAAACTACATTGGGTACTCGATGTGGCTTTCTCTGAAGACGCCTCAAGAAAAAGAGCTGGTAATGCTGCCCAAAATTTCTCTATACTAAGCAAAATTGCACTAAACTTGCTAAGAAAAGATAAACAAACCAAGCAAGGACTAAAAGGAAAAAGGCTAAAAGCGGCTTACGATAACAACTATCTTATTAAGATCTTAGGAATAAAAGTGTGAGTTTGCCCTGGTAATAATTTTAAATAACTTATTGACTCAAATAGAGTAAAGTATTCCTTAAATAAAAAAATGACCTTACATTTTTAGAAATATATACGAATCACCATTTAAAAATTGTACGTGGTATTCTAAAATATTGATACTCAAAACCAAACGAAAACATTAAAATAAAATTTAAAATTATTTGTATTTCATGCTTTAAAAATACAGTCGCATTACTTTTTCAAGTAACTTTAAAGCTATGAAATAAGCCATAATAACTATTTTATTACCTACTGAAATGAGGGTTGGCCAAAGATACCTACATACCAACAGAAAGGTCTAAACCATAGAAAATAAAAATAAACAGATGAAAACGCTCCAAGTAAATTTGATAGAAAAATCAAAAAAAAATTATAGAGTTTCCCGACCTACACAAACCGGGTTTTCTAGTCCTGCAACACATTATAATGAACCAAGGGTGGATTTAAATGACGTGTTAATTGAAAATGCATCTGCCACCTTTTATGTAAGAGCAGTTGATGATAGTTTCAATGCGTTTGATATTTATAAGAATGATGTGTTGATTATTGACAAGTCCCTAACTCCAAAACACAATCAATTGGTTATTGCTATTCGAGATGATGCCTTCAAGATAATTAGAATTGTTGCAGAAGCCACTACTGAACTTCAAATTTGGGGTGTTATTACATACATTATAAAATCGGTTAAATAGTATGATTGCGTTGGTAGATTGCAATAGTTTTTACGCCTCTTGCGAACAGGTCTTTAGACCCGATTTGCAACATAAGCCCGTAGTGGTGTTAAGCAATAACGATGGGTGCATTATCGCCGCCAATAAAGAAGCAAAGACCTTAACGGAAATTCCCATGTTTCAACCAGTATTCAAAATAAAAAAAATATTGGATTTGCATAACGTGGTTTGTTTTTCTTCAAATTATACACTTTACAGCGATATGTCCCGTAGGGTTATGGATACGTTAAAAACATTTTCCCCTTTAGTGGAAGAATACAGTATTGATGAAAGCTTTGTGGATTTATCCTTTTACCATCCAGAAGAATTGGTCGAGATAGCCCACAAAATAAAAGATATCATTTACAAAAATACCGGCATTCCTGTTGGCGTGGGTATTGCAAAAACAAAATCCTTAGCAAAATTAGCCAATAAATTTGCAAAGAAAATTCCTGAGAACGATAATGTGTTTGTCATAGATTCCGATGAAAAAAGAAACTATCTACTCCAAAGTCTAAAAGTAAAAGACATTTGGGGCGTGGGCAGAAAACATGCCATTCGTTTAAACAATAAAAATATTACTACCGCTTTGGAATTCGCAAACTTACCAGTAGCGTGGATTAGAAAAGAGATGACGGTGATTGGCGAACGCTTATGGAGGGAATTGAATAATATGTCCTGTTTGGAAATGCTAAGCGTCCCTCATGCCAAAAAAGGTATTGGTACGGCAAAATCCTTCGGGAAAAAATTAACCGATTACCATTTAATTGCTGAAAGTTGTAGCTATTACGTCGCCGAAGTAGCCGATTTATTACGACAACAACAAAGTGCCGCCTCCCAAATAGAAGTATTTTTAACCACCAATTATCATAGCGATACCGATAAGCAATACCAGAATAAAATCATCATCGCATTGGATAGCCCCACAAATAGTACCATCGTATTAACCCAAAAAGCCTTGATGGGACTTAAGAAAATATTTAAATCTGGTTATCGTTACAAAAAGGTGGGCATAAACTTATCCCAGTTAGTCCCCGAAAACCAAATACAGATGAATTTGTTTACGCCATATCACAAAAGCGAAAGTAAAGAACTCACCCAGGTTATGGACGCCATAAACAGTAAATATGGAAAAAACAAGGTGAAATTAGCTACTGTTGGTAACCGTGAAAACGAATGGGCACTTATTAAAGAACATCGAAGCCCCAGATATACCACACAATGGCACGAACTACTCACTATTGGAAAACCTTCACGCTCAGCTTGCTCTAAAGACACGATTAGTTCATAAAATTTCGCGTAAAAGGGCAAATTTAGTTCGATTAAGCTAATAATATAATCTTTTAAAATAAGTTACGAGAAGTGTCCTTATTAACTTTGTAAATTCGGAGATATAAAATTGAGCAAAAATAAGGACATAGACAAACAACATGCATTTTTTAAAAAAAACCGAGCCTTAAGGCGATTGGGCAGGGTGATATTGGGCATACTCATCTTTTTTGTGCTTATCGTTTTGTTTATTCGTAGTCCATGGGGACAAGATATTATTAAAGAGCGTTTGGTTTCTTATATTTCTGATAAAACCCATACCGAAGTATCTATAGACAGACTTTTTTTAACCTTTGACGGCGATATACAATTAGACGGACTTTATCTGGAAGACAAACAGGGTGATACACTTATTTACTCCAAAACTTTAGAAGCCAATATTGCACTTTGGGAAATTATCCGAGGCCGTGGCATGGGCGTAGACGCATTGGACTGGGAAGGGGTTAGGGCAAATATTACTAGAAAAGATACCATTACCGGCTATAATTTTGAATTTTTAATGGATGCTTTGTCGGCATCAAACCCTTCAACTCCAATAGATACTACCGCAACTCCTATGCATATTGTTATAGGCGACCTGCGCTTAAACGATTTTAAGGTGGTTTATAATGATGCAGTTGTAGGTATTGATAGCTATTATGTATTCGACGCTTTAAATGCTGACATGGAAATAACGGATATAGAAACCATGGAATTTGCCGCTTCTAATTTTGAATTGGAAAACGCCAATATAAAAATTGTTAAAAAACCCATAGCAGCTACCCAAGATGATAGTGTACCACTGCCTAAACTGTCTTCTGAAAAATTCTTCTTAAAAAACGTAAAATTCAATTATCAATCTTATGTAGACCGGATTGAATTTGATGCTAACTTTTCTGATTTATATGCTGAAATCCCTAATATCAATTTGGAAGAGAGCGTATTTGATATAAATCGGTTTGATCTAAAAAATTCCAAGATCATGCTCTATACCCAAACGGAAAATAATGTAGTTACCGAAAAAATAGAGGCGGTTGTAGCTGAAATTGATAAGGACATTCAAAATTTTAATTGGCCCGAATACAGATTCTCATTAACCAATTATAATCTGGAAAACAATCGTTTTGGCTATTTTGTAGGAAATCAACAAGCCAGCAAAAATACGTTTAGCCCAAATGCGATTTTGCTCAATCACATCCATTTAAAGGGAGCATCCATATACATTAAAGAGCAACAGGCAGGCATAGATTTAGAAAGTGCTTCACTTGATGACATCTCAGGTTATAAACTAGAAGCCTTGTCATTATCTGCGAAAATTACAGATAATACTTTAGATGTTAAAAATCTTCATGTGGTATTAAACCAGAATAAGATCCAGGGCGACTTAAAGATGGCTTACCCATCGTTCTCCGCTCTCATAGACGCACCAGAGAAATCTAAAATAGATCTAAATCTCCCTGATTTTCAACTCTATCTCAATGATATATTAAAACTTCAGCCACATTTAAAAACAAATCCATATTTGAAAATACTTGGGGAAAAACCACTTACCGGAAACATAAAAGCCTCGGGATATTTATCCGCAGTTCAATTGCCAATGTTTAATGTGTTTTGGGGAAATACTACACACATTTCAGCAAATGGGACAATAAATTATTTAACCCAACCCGATAAACTTCAGTTTAATATTCCCAATTTTAAAGCAAACACAAAACGTCAAGATCTTGTCCGGTTTATTGATGAAAAATCACTTTCCGTTAATCTTCCCCAAGATATAGAACTTACAGGAAACTCTAAGGGAAGCTTAAATGCATTTAAAATATGCACCAAACTCCAAACCAACCAAGGTATTGCAAGAATTGATGGGCAATTTAAAAATGAGACCACTATGGCGTTCAATGCCGATATTTCAATAGAAGATTATCAAATGGGTAACCTGTTGCAAAATTCAAATTTAGGAAACCTAACCCTTACTATGTCTGCGAAAGGACAGGGCAATAACATTAATGTTTTAAATTCTGATTTTGAAGCTACCGTTGAAAGTTTCCAGCTCAATAATTACGCTATCCAAAAATTAAAAATAAGCGGTCAAACTAAAAATGGTGTTGGTACCCTCGAATCAAAATATAAAGATGATAATTTAAATTTAGATTTAACCGCTGGTGTAGTTCTAGATTCCATAGCGCCAGAAATCACTATGGAACTGGATGTTATTGGAGCCGATTTACAAGCGCTAGGTTTTATGAACCGAAACGTACGAACCGGTTTAAAATTATACGCAAATTTTAAAGGTGATCTAACAGACTATGATGTTGCTGCCATTGTTGAAGACGGCGTAGTTGTTTACGATAATAAAACCTATCTCCTAGGTGGATTGGATGCCTTAGCACACGTGAGAAAAGACACCACATCTGTAGCATTAAGAAATAAAGTGCTGGACATTAATTTAAAATCCAATACAGATCCCGTAACATTCAGTAAAGCTTTACGGCGCCATGTAGCAAGTTATTTTTACAGAGATGCCGTTATACCAGACACCATAGCAAATCCTGTTAGTTTACAATTAAGAGGGAAAATTGCACAAGCCCCTATTTTAACAGATGTATTTCTGGTTAATATTAAAGATTTGGATACTGTTGATATTGCTTTAGATTTTAACGAAATTAAAAGGGAACTAACAGCAAACATTACAGCGCCACATATTAATTATAACGATTACGAAATTGACAGTTTAGCTTTTAGTATGGATACCGATGTCGATAAATTCAATTTTAATCTCGGGTTTGGGCATATTAATGCAGGCCCCATTTCCTTACCACCCTCCATTATAAAAGGAAAACAGATTAACAATGAGTTGTCGCTAAACTTTTTGGCCTATTACCAAGAGGAAAATATGATGAATATTGAAGCAAAAATTACAGGTAATCGGGAACGTTTGCGATTTCATGTATTACCCGAAATACTTCTTTTGAATAAAGAAAAATGGATTATTCCTAATGATAATGAAATCATCCTTACAGATAAAAATCTTGCATTCCATCACTTTAGAATTAATAAAAACAACCAGTCCATTGAAATTATAGATAAATCGCCAAATATTTCTAAAAAACATATTGCCGTTAATTACAATGATTTTAAAATCAATGAAGTCTTAAATTATTTAAATCCCGAAGAAAAACTTGCAAAAGGTATTTTAAATGGAAAATTTGTACTTCAAGAACCCTTTGGCGATACTGGAATCATAGCAGATCTTTCGGTGTCGCAGTTTGAAGTTATGGATGTAAATATGGGAACGTTTACTATGGATGGAGGTTTTCGTGGTGGCGACACCTATGATTTAAATACTACACTAAAAGGCGGTGACATAGATATGGACGTTAACGGCAATTACATTGCAGATATTGACGGTGCCAAACTCAATTTAAATGTCGATATCAATGCATTCCAAATGAAAGCGCTAACCGGTTTTTCACAAGGCGCCATTACCGATGCACAAGGCGCTTTTACTGGCAATTTTAAAATTGAGGGCTCGCCTTTGGAACCTAAATACAAAGGTAATTTACAGTTTAAGGATGTCGATTTTAAAATCGCCATGCTCAATAGCGTGTTCACCTTAAAGGATGAACGTTTGGTGATCGATGAAAATCAACTTGAAATGGACAATTTTACCATTTTAGATGAAAACAATAACACCTTCGTTATGTCTGGCCATATTGGAACGGAAAGTTTCTTAAACCCAACCTTTGATTTGACTATAAATGCAGAAAATTTTAAACTCATAGATGCCACTAAAGAAGATAACGAGTTTGTATATGGCACGGCCATTTTTGATGTGCAGGCTACGGTTACGGGAGATCTTCAAATTCCAAAAATAGATATGAATCTCAATCTGGATTCTGATACGGATGTCACCTATGTTATGCCTTCTGCTACGGTAAATATTGAAGAGCGCGATGGTGTGGTCATTTTTGTAAATCGAGAAACCCCCGATGCCATTCTTACCCGAACCGAAGCGCAAACGGCCACGCTTAAGGGGTTCGATATCAATGCAGATTTAAGTGTTGGAAAGAATGCTGGTATTACCGTAGTTATAGATCAAGATACCGGAGATAATTTTAAAGTTCAGGGTGAGGGGGATTTAAATTTTACCATGAGCCCAAATGGCCGCATGAATTTAGTAGGGCTTTATGAAATTTCAGAGGGCCATTATGAAATGAACTTATACGGCTTGGTCAATAGACGGTTTGATATAGCCAAAGGCGGTCGCGTAAGATGGTTTGGAGACCCTTTTGATGCCGAACTTGATGTGAAGGCCATCTATGCAGTTGAAACTTCGGCTTCTTCATTAATGGCACCTACGTTTTCAAGTATTGATGCAAGTGCCAAGGGAAAATACAAACAGGTTTTACCGTTTTATGTGTATTTAAATATTGATGGTGAATTAATGGCTCCAAAAATATCCTTTAATTTAGATATGCCCGAAGATGAACATGGCGCTATTGGTGGCCAAGTATATGGACGTGTGCAACAAATCAATCAACAGGAAGACGAATTAAACAGGCAGGTGTTCTCATTATTGGTCCTCAACCGGTTCTACCCCAATGCGGGAAGTGATGGAAGCCAAGGCGGTTTCGCAACCATGGCCCGCGATAATCTAAATGATGCCTTAAGCGATCAACTCAATCTGTTTTCTGAAAAATTATTTGGTAACGCAGGTTTTGAAGTAGATTTTGGTTTGGACAGTTATACCGATTACCAAGCTGAAACGCCACAAGATAGAACCCAACTAGATATTGCAGCACAAAAAAAATTGCTTGATGACCGCTTGATCGTTAGGGTTGGCAGCGAGGTAGATTTACAAGGAAGCAGTCCAATAGACGAACCAACACCGCTTATTGGCAACGTGAGTTTAGAGTACTTAATTACCGAAAATGGCCGATACAGAATTAGAGGGTTTAGGAGAAATGAATTTGAAAATGTAATCGATGGACAAACCATTGTTACAGGAATTTCTTTAATATTTACGCAGGAATTTAATAAGTTCACCGAACTTTGGGATGCCATGTTTCAATCACAAACACAAAAAGAAAAACAAATAACGACGGAAAAAGAACAGGCAGAAAAAGCCTTAGGACAAAAGGAGAAAGATGTAAATGAAAGCATGGAAAAAAAGAAAGATTAACTTAATGAAATTAAACCTTGACAGATAAGCTTAAGCGTATCATGACAGTATCTATTTTAGGGATTATTTTTAATGCATGTAGTGTTAAAAAATATATTCCCGAAGACGAACGCTTATATACCGGTGCAGAAGTAACCATTGATAGTGACTCTATAATTAAAAATGAAAACTTATTAAAAGCGGAATTAGAATCCGTTTTGCGTCCAGAACCCAATGGCAAATTCCTTGGTATGTACTCTGGATTATATTTTTATTATAAAAACCTAAAAGAAAAACCTGGCTTTATAAATAGGTGGTTGTACAAAAAATTTGGGGAAGAACCTGTTTATCAAAGTGATGTTAAGCCTTATGAGGTTGAAGAGTTATTGCGTAACCGATTGGAAAATAGAGGCTTCTTTTACAGTCAAGCATCTTCAAGTTTTACTGAAAATGACAAAACAGCATCTGTAGATTATAAGGTTGTGGTGCCCACACCATACACCATGGCAACCTATACCTTAGATTCTTTACCATCACCAATATATCAAGATATCCATAACATAGTTAAAGATTCAAAATTAAGGGAAGGTATGCGTTTCGACCTTTCCAATTTGAAAATGGAGCGCGAACGCATTGATTTCAATCTTAAAAAACAAGGCTATTATAATTTTAATGAACGCTTTTTAATTTTTGAAGCAGATACCAACCAATACAGAACAAAACGTTTCGACCTTTTTCTAAAATTAAAAAAAGATGTTCCAGAAAAAGGAATTGTGCCTTACAAGCTTTCTAAAATAAGTGTTTTTCCCAATTACAACGTAGAGACCGATACT